>NZ_FWWY01000001.1:191516-520641 GCF_900176145.1 Sulfobacillus thermosulfidooxidans DSM 9293
ATTTATAACCCCCCCCCCCCTCCCCCTCTTATATATATATATTTTTCGTGCTACATTGCTTACTTACTTACTTAACCCCCCCTCAACCCCACGTTTGATAAGGGTTTCGGCTGTTAGCACTTTTTTCAGCACGATTGCTAACAGCGCTAACAAAAATTCTCAAACGCTTACGTTATAAGGCTTAGAGGGTGTTAGCACACAACAAACCCCAAAATATCCCATTGGAACTAAATGTAAGTTTATCCCACTTTTTTCAAGTTTTTTCTGTTATTTTCCTTTTTGTGTTCCTGTATATGCCAAATTATCTAAGAAATACCATTCATGTTATGTCTTACTATTTAAGGGGATTTTCCTCTGTAATGGCTCTTTTTTCCTTTTTCCATGAATTTTTTACCCCCACCCCACCCCATCAGCAAACATATGTGTAGGGTTTTGAAATTGCTTACATTGCTAACACCCCACAGTGCAGTTTGAGGCATCTGGTTTGACGCTGCGGAGAAAACCCGTCGTTAGAGAACGCCCCTGAACGATCTAGAAACGGGGGATCACGGTGCGCATCGTGCCATCAGCTCTGGGATGACCATTCTTGACAGATCCCGTCCGTTTTGCTATCGTGAACGTACATTGAGATAGAACTCGACCGCACGATCTCTGTGACGTGCAAAAAATCGCAAAAAATCGGCATCCCCTCACAGAGGTGTCGAAAATCGCAAAAAAATGGCATCCCCCTCTCCCGTTGGACGGACAACGGGAGAGTTTTTTTGTCTTGATGAATGTTGAGGATCAGGCCCGAGGAAGACGGATGCGGGAAAGACGGCACAACACGCTCACGCGGCGGATCGGGGATCGATCCGCCGCGTGACGACTTGGGTTCCATATTTCGATTAGCATTCGATTGACGGACGATGACGGACACCCGCTCCGCCTCATCCTCAGCGTTCCATCCACCAGCATTCCATAAGGAGGCGTGATGCATCGTGCATCCCTTTGATGATACCCCAGATCACAATCTCATACAATCGTGGGTCGATCATTCCACGCCCCCCGGGGAGGCATCCTCCGCCCGACCGTCGGGGGATCTCGTGGCATCGTCCACTCCGCCGGATGCGGATCGTGATTCGTCTCCTCAGTCTGACATTCCCGATGCCGAATCCGACGCTCCTGATGCCAAATCCGATGCCCCTCGCGAGAACGTGGATGAGATTCCGACAGACGATCCGTGGGACGCTATTGAGTCGGGAAATGCCCCGTTATTTGACATTCCATCGGATGCGGCGTCCGATCCCCGTCCGACGCATCCCGCGACGCCCCCCGGGGCCGAAGATTGGACCCAAACGACCGATCCGACGGCCTGGATTACAGATCTGGCCGCCCGCATGCGCCCCCTCGTTCAAGCGCATGCCGTCCCGGAGGAATTGCTCGCGCCGGAGACGATGCAGCGGCTCGTGGTCTTAGCGCACGATCATCCCGACCATTGGGAATTGCTGAAACCGGTCTTGACGAAAGCGGTGCCTTGGCGCGTCTGGCGCCGAGCGTTTCAGCAGGCGATGCAAACCTTGACGCAACAATGGGACGAGGCGGAAACCCAATTGATCCTCGATCAATTGGGATGGGATCTTGCGCATGATGCGCTGACCACGTGGGAAACCTTAGCCGCCACGGTCGATCAGCTCGTCATCCGACGGGGTGTCGCCGTGCTCCATCATCGGCTGGTAAAAGCGGCGCTGGCGTTAGCGTGGCCGGCCTGGGCCGATTTACTCCAAGCCCAAGTGCAAAAATGGACGAACGGGCATTGGACCAAGGCGGAACGGGAAACGTGGATGCAGCAGATCCGCCGGCTCTCGCCGCATCATCCCGCCCGGGTCAAAGCCCGTGAGCAAGGCTGGGACGTGGTGCCCGGTGGCTCTGACGAATCCGAGGCGTCTCAGACGGCGGCATCCCCCAATCATGCCGCGACAGCATCCGCAGAGTCCCAGCCCGTGACGCTCGGATCGCTATGGCCCGATGCGCCGGCGGAGTGCGTAGACTGGCCATTGCCCCCGGCGGGTCAGCCGTGGGTGCCTCATCCGCACGGCATCGGACGGGTAGTCCATGTCAACGAGGAGACGGTGGAGGTCAAACCGGTGAGCTTTACGCCGATCTTTGTCCGGGCCTTAGGCCGATCCCTCGGGGATGCCACCGACGACGTGGCCTGGGTCTGGCTGACCTGGCGGGATGGATCAACGCAGACGTGGAAATCCCAATGGATGCGGCGCAAAGACGTGTTGACGTTACCCAAAGCGGCGGAAGTGTTCGCCAATTGGGACATTGATTTTGCGCCCGGTGAAGCCAAGGCGGTCGTGCAATGGCTCCAAGATCAGCAAAACGCGGTGGGGCGTGAGACACTCCCGTTGCACGCGGTCGTGACGCAATGTGGCTGGACCATGATTGAAGGCCAGACGGCCTTTGTCTTGCCCGATGCGGCCCTCGGCGTGACCACCCGGTCCCTGGTCTCGCAAATTCCGTCTGACATTGCCAAAGTCTATCGCGTGCAGGGTGATCCCGAGGCCGAAGCCGCGATCATTCAGGATGCGCTCCAAGCGGAACCCCAACTCGCGTGGGCCTTGGGTCATGCGGCGGCGGCGGTCTGGTGTCGGCGGATTTATGCCTTGGGCCTCGTCGATGTCTTGGGGTATGGAATGCAGATGACAGATCGAACCGGGCACGGCAAAACGTTTGCACTGAAGTTGGCGCTCTTGCCGTGGCAGCAACCGTTGCCTCGGTCCGCGAACTTCTCCACCGCCGGAGCCACGATCTGGCTGAGTTTGTTTAATGATCTGCCCCACGGGGTCCAAGAAACCCAAGAATATGCGACGGATGCGCTCGGTAAGCCCCGCGCCAGCGCCGCCGATTGGCCGCAAATTCTTCATGATTTGTCGGATGCGGGGGGCGCGATTCGGGCGCGGGTGGATGGATCGTTGCGGATGGCGCCCATTCCGGCGGGCACGATTCTTTTTGCCAATAACCAATCACTCCTGACGGAAGCGACGAACGCGGGGGCGCAGGTGCGGTTGCTCTCCACGGGATCGTTGTTTCGGGAACGGTCCGATGCGATGGCGCGGATCGTGGAAGATCTCGAAATGCGGATGGCCCAACACTATGGTCATGGGGGTCGGGCGGTCATTGCGGCGTTGCTGGGCTGGTCCGATGCGCAGATCGTCGCGGCGTGGCAGGATGCGGTAACGACCGTGCGCGATGTGCTGGATGCGGTCTCCTTGGATCCCGAATCACGGCAAATTGCCCGCCGGCAAAGCAAACTCTGGGCCTTGGGCCTTTTGGGCCTTCGGACGTTATTGCAGGAGGGATATGGATTCGATTCCACGTTGTGTGAGCGGGCGGAAGCAGGGTATCGGGCGATTGTCAAGAGTCTTATGCGGCAAATGCTGACGACGTATGTACCTGAATGGCATCGCTGGTGGGATCGTGTCGCGTCTGATTTACGGCAACACGCCGCGGAGTTTGCGGGATTGGAACTGCAACGGGGAGCTGATGCGGAAGCTCCCCGAGAATATCACGGGAAGTTTGATCCGACCAAAGATGTTCTGGCGGTTGAGGTGGGATGGTTCCGGGATCGCTTACAAGCGATGGGGCGTCTCGATGTCACAACGCTCAAAAAAGATTGGGCGCAAGAAGGCTTGTTGATTCCGACGTATCGTGCGGATGGTACGATCAAACGATATGATCACGCGACTCGCCTCTTGCGGGCGGATGGTACGAGTTATCTCATGACCGCCATTTGGCTCAAGGCCAGTGCCGTGGGGTTTGGCGTTCCCGAATCGGATGAGGAAGACGATGCGGATTCCGATTGGGTTCCGGGAGGCCACGGGGCATCGCCACGTCGGAACGATAGTGATCCGCAGAACGACGACGACACGGCGTTCCTCGACGCGGACGACGATGCTGATCGCTATCCCTTTTGATGCCCCGGCATGCCGGGGCGTGCGGGGGCATCAATCTCGAATCCGCGGGCCAATCACCAGATAGTCCGGCTGTAGTTCCCCCGTTTTTCAGGATGCGCGCATTGAGAATAAGAAAGGAACCACAGCGCATACTGAACCTCCCCATGGCTAAAGCCAGGGGGTTCTAACGGTCTATACCTTTGCACTCTCGCAGGCTCTCACGGTAGCTTGCACCATCGCTACAACATCCTGCGCCTCATGTTCGGGCAGACTGTCTTTTTCGGACGACCCGCTCTGACTCCGATAGGTGCCGAAGGAGGACGGCCAGGTTCTGTTATGCCCTGGCTGTCCACTCGCGGGTTGGTTGGTCGCCTGTTGCCAAGCCGTCCGCAGGAGCGGTTCCGCACCTGGCCAATGCTCGTTCGCATTAGCGACTTGCAGGCATTCGTTCTCCACATGTTTTGCGAGATATGCACTAAACAGGTCTCGTTGCATTACGATGCCACAATCACAGGCATGAATCCGCTCGGATAACCGTTTCTTGTGTTTCTGTCCGCAAAGACACGCTTGGGATAATGCGGTATGGTACGTACTGAATTCCTCCACTGCCCCGCCAGCACTTTCAGCCTTGCGGGTGAGGATGGAGAGAAACAGCTTGGGTGCACGAACGCTGATCGAACGTCCGTACATCTTCTGAAATGCTTTATAGCTGAGTTTTTCCGTCTTGATATGGGGGCCGATGGCAATGACCTGATTCGCCAGTTGTCCATGGAGGGTTTTTCGATGGGCAGCCTCCCGACGATGCCGTTCTCTCAGAACCGCTTCCGTTTCTAATTGATGGCGGCTTTTCTGTGTCGGGCGTTTGCCTTTGATCGCTCGGCCCTTGTCATCGTAGCAATCGGGATTGTTGGCACGACGCTGGCGGTCTTGTTTGCGTTGCAACCGACGAATCTTCTGATGGTCTCTGACCACGGCATCCGCAAATGGCGTGAGCAGGGCTTGAGTATCGCCAACAATCGCGATCGTCGATGGTCCAATATCCAGCCCGACCGTTTCCTGACCGATGGGGTGAATACGCTCGCCCTTTTCGTTCACTTTGACATACGGAACACCCTCGCAGACCAGTTGCGCGTAGTAGCGAGTTTTCCCACGCACATCCCGTCGAACCAAGCGCACATATTTGACACGGGAGGCCAGACCATGCCGGATCACGGGATCACGCTGTGCTCCTTTAGCCATCGGTAGTTCCAGGCCATTCCACATGATGCGGTCATCCCGCCAGCGGATACAAGCGGCATTGCTCTTTCCTTCGAGGCTGTGAAGGCCGCGTTCACCTTTGAAGCGTACCGCTTTCGCCTTGCCCAATGCCACCTTGTACACTGCTTCAAATGCCCGTTTCGCCAGTTTCTGCGCCACATGGGAGTCCAGGTGGTCGCCCAGCCACGTGGTACGACGCATCTTATCCGCCACTGCTTCCAGGGCATAGAGGGAAAAACCGTGAGCTTGGCGAGCAGCAGAAAAGTGAGCCTGGCGCTCCTTTTTGTCCGTACTTTTCTTGGCCTTCGTGTACCAGATAGATTGTCGGACCAGCACCAGTCTGTTTTTCGCCTCACCCAGAAGGGCATTGTACAGTTGGCGCCCTGCTTCAAACCGTTTGTCTAATGTGCGTTCTTGGCGGCGCGTGACGCACAGGGGGACTTCACACACAAACGAGGGAGTCTGCCTCTTCACCTTTTTAGACGTTTTTTTGGTTTGCGATGTACGGCTTGATAACGGCAAGTGGGGCCCCTCCTACGGTCGAGACAAAATAGGAATTCATCCACAAGCTCGGCAAGCGACTTCTCAGCCACGGAAACTCTTGGCGCAAGAGCCGGGCTGATCGGCCTTTGACCGGCTTCACAAAGCGAGGGATGCCCTATTGCGGATCCACCTCAATCAGCAGATGGACATGATCCGGCATGACGTCCATCTCGAGGATTTCCACGGTACGCTCTGCGGCGACTTGGTGAATGATGGCTTTCAGCCGTTCATCCACACCCTGTGTCAAGACCCGGCGCCGTTACTTTGGGCACCAGACCACATGATATTTGCAGGAGAATACCACGTTATTGTGGGATTGGTAGACCATACTCTGATTATATGGCGCAATGCCGTCTAATCCAAAGCCTTGAAGATCTTTTGGCCCTAGCGGGCCAACGGGCTTATATCCCCATTCCTAAAGGCAGGGGCTTTACGCCCGATTCGGTAATGATGACAGGACCTTAAAAATTTTCTCAAGGAGTGCTGGAATATGTTTAACAAAATCATCTTGATTGGTCGGCTGACCCGCGATCCGGAATTGCGCTACACGCCTCAAGGAGTCCCTGTGGCCTCGTTCACTCTGGCGGTGGATCGCCCGTTCACGAATGCCCAAGGCCAACGGGACGCTGACTTTGTGGATTGTGTCGCGTGGCGAAAACTCGGAGAAACTGTGGGGAACCATTTAACCAAAGGCCGTCTTGTGGCCGTGGAAGGGCGTCTCCAAATTCGAGGCTATACCGCCCAAGACGGCAACAAGCGCCGCGTGGCGGAAGTGATTATCGACACCCTACGATTCTTGGATGCGCCCAAATCCTCCCCGTCTTCGGTCGCTGCTCATAATCATGAGGTGACGATTCCGCCTGACGATGTGCCCTTTTAGAGGAGTTGACGTAATCTATCCCCCCAAGGCCTGGTGGCTAATCCCCATCGCTAAAGCGCGGGGCTTGCGCCGTCAGATTTCTGATCAAGGAGCGTGTTCCCGTGGGATACTCGATTCGCATCGCCTTATCCCGACCACAATTATGGCTGATCGCCTGTACCGCCTTCCTCCCGCTTGGCGGGTTGTGGCTACTCCCAACCCCGTGGATGACAACCCATCCCACCCTGGCAACATAGACGTTTTGGGGCACCCAACTTCTAGGGATCTTTGGCATCCCCACGTTGTTGTATCATCAAGCCATTATCACGGTCCTAGGCCTTCGTCATTATCCGGCTCCCACCACGTCTCACGCCTCGTCCGGCTTCCAAACTCTCAGCGTGCTGAATGTGCTTGTCCCCGTCGTGCTAGCCGCCGGAATCCGTTTGCTGGTTCCGCCCGGCTTGGGACGCCGTATCCCTTGAATCAGCCCCCAGCTCAAGATCTCATTGGCTTCGTGTTACTGGTGTGGCTTGTGATCGAACCGTGGACCGGTTTGATCATTGCGCGCAACTTCTTGCAAGGCGCCACCCGCACCATCATTCCGTTGACGTGGCGGGCATCCGCTATTCGCTCGGGTTATCTCGTTATGCTTCTGATGGGCTTGTTGATGGTGTTATTCTTCCTGGGCATGGCTCATGGACGATGGCTAGGTAGTCTCGTCTTCTATCAGATGACCGTGTGGTATGGGGTCATCATCACCTACCAAGTGCACGTGATTTATCAAAATCTGTCTCCGTCGTGATTTTTCTCGGTATCGGTAAAGGATGATCAGAATGTCTTCTGACAACGTATTGTTACGTGTCTTCGGCACACTTCTCCCCCAATGGCGCTTTTGGCTCGGCGCCGCATGGGCGGCTGTTTTAATTAGCTTGACTAATCATTGGTTTTTGTTCTGGGCCTTAGGCATGCCCTTTTCGCTATATACCTGGTTTCATACCGCACAAGTCCTCTTATCGCTAGACGTGGGCAGTCCGCCTCGTTTTCGCCATATCTGGACCTACCTTTTTCCGCCTATCCCCTTTTGGGCCATCACGACCGGAACGATTTTTCTTCTAGGAATCCCGGAAGTTCTCATCATTATGAGCCCTACCGTGTGGCCTCATAGCCCCTGGCGCTCCTTTTTATGGGGACCGCAACACGTTCAACACGCTGTTTCTATCCTTGTAGCCCTGGGGCTGTCTCAAAAGGGCGGCCCCTTCTTTGGTAGGTGGGATAGGGAGACAGCATGCGAAGGGCAACAAGCGTCCCTGATCATCCTTGGAGGGCGGTCTGCTTTAGGAGGTTATGCGCGATACTGAGGAGTCCCCATTCGGTTTTCACTTTGTCCAACCCGCGTAACAAAAACCGCCGGAACCGGCGGTTTTCTTTAATCTGTCCGAATACGCTTTCCACTTCGGTGCCTCGGCGTTTCATGAGGACCGCCCCCGCGGCAGTGGCCAATGGGTCGCGGACTTGCTGCTTGTACCACAGGAGTTTCTGGCTCACGCTGATGGTTCGATACGTCGCAGTGGTGCAGCGGTCACGTAACGCACAGGTCGGACAATCCTGGGCCTGGTACTCCCGGAGCTGGACGATATAGCCACTGCCGGTGACTTCCTGCTTCTCGCGGATAAAGCGGAGTCGTTTGTCTGCTGCACAAATCCACTCGTCCACCGTCTCGTCATACGTCCCATTCTCTACGCGCTTGATTTGGGACCGCCACTTCCGGGTTTTCTCGAGGCGATAGGTGTTGCATTGGACCACCGCCGTGCGGCGGTGCTGCTCGAGATAGGCATCATGTTCTTCGCTGCCGTAACCGGCATCTGCCACAATCGTGTCGGGAAGCCTCCCGAGTTGCTGCTGCACATGCTCCCAATGCGGAATCAAGCAGAGGGTATCCCCTGGGCGTTGATGCACACTGTAGCTGACAATGCATGGATTTTCGGTGCCGATTTGGATATTGTACGCCGGTTTGAGCTACCCGTTGTTGAGATGATCGTCTTTCATGCGCATAAAGGTGGCATCAGGGTCGGTCTTGCTGAAGCTATTGCGATCCCCGCAGATCGCCTGTTGCTGCTCATATTTTTGGAGACGGGGCAGGCTCTCGTGACGCAGCGTCTTCAGGAGTCGGCGTGCCGTTTTTTGTTGCTCAGGGGACAATCGAAGCCATGGCGTGGCGGTGTCCGCGCGGTTCGGCGAGTTCATGGGCGGCGCTTCGACGAGGGTCTCCGGTGCCGGATCGGCTGTCCGTCGTGGAGACTCCGGGTCATCCTCAGCCGCTTGCGGTCGCAACCGGTCTTCCCACTGGGCCAGTCGAGCGGCCAAGGCATCCGCGGTAATCGGTTGAGGGTCCACTTCGGGTAAATCCCGGTCGCCATATTCCGTATTCTCCGCCTGCACGACGGCCTCGATTTGTTGCAAGAGGTCCCGAACGGCCGCCGTCAACGTGTCCTGATTTCTTTGGACGCTTTTCTTCCAGACGTCAGGATACCGATTAGCATTCGCCTCCCTCTGGGTGCCATCCAGAAAATAAGCGTCCAACGTCACATAGCCTTGCTCAATCAGCAAGGTGAGGATGCCCGTAAATACGTCGTCCACGATGACCTTCATCCGCTCGCCTCGAAAGCGATTGATGGTCCGAAAATCCGGAGTTTGGCGGCCGGTTAACCACAGAAAGGGAATCTGCTCGCGGACGGCTTTGGCAATCTGGCGAGAGGAGTACAAGCGTTGCGTATACGCGTAGACTAAAATCTTGGCCATGAGCTTGGGGTGATAGGGCGGACGCCCCCCGCCCGGATAGACGTGCTCAAAGACCGCATCGCTCAGTTGATCCACCGCGTCGTTGACGACGCGAACCACATGATGGACCGGAATCATATCAGTAAAGTCCATGGGTAAAAATAATTGGTCTTGCCGGTAGGGCCGAAACTGGCGTAAACCCCGAGGACAATAGGTCGAGACCTCTTGCGGCTCTGGCAATCCCGTCATCACTCATGGCTCTGTTTGATTCGCCATCCCAAAAACCGCCTTTCGCAGGATACTTCTCGTTAAGAAGATCTTACCAAAAAAGGCGGTTTTTGTTGATCCGGCAACGTTTTGTCGACGCGATTGACCTCGTTAATTTGTGCCTTTTGGGACAGCCCCTTTCTTGCCATTCGGACCCTGGCTACCGCCTTAGTTACACACGACGATTTATGGACGTGTTTTATTCACAGTTTCCGTCGCGCCGATTTGCGCACGGCTATCCTCTGGGGCTACAGCGTCACCTTAGTCGATGCAGCGCTGCTCTTGGGTTTCCATCGTGTCGTTCTGCATCATCCCACATGGAGTGCTCCACTGGATGGCCTCATGGGTGCCCTTTTGATTCTCACCGCCGGGATTTTTCTCACCGTCGCCACATTATCGCTAACTATCCCGCGACACGCACCGGATCATACCGTCCTCGCCGATTGGGACCATTCATCTGACCCTTTGAGGCCGCGTGCTTTGTTTAGTCAGTGCGCGCCTATTCATCGCATTAGCTTGTCCTAGAGACCTCACCTATTAAACCCCCTTAACAAACCTGGACAACATGACGCGATGACGGGCGTGGGTGAGGGTCTCGCTCGAGGCGGAGAACGGGGCATGATAGGCTGGAATCGCATGAGTCATAACCCTTTGGCTGTGTTTGTCCCCATCATGCCCCGAGAGGCTCCGAATCCCACGATCAATGACCGAACTAGAATTAGGGGTTAAGCCGCTCCTGTATTGACAACAGGCCAGTTATTTGATAGTATTATTTGACAATTAACAAGCTCGACGGCGAGGTGAAAATCGCTCTCGACAGCGACCGGGCGGTTGGGTTCCGTGCGAGTCCATTTTTTGTGCTGGATTTATTATTATATTTCGACAAAAGTGTCAATTTCCTTTTTTGGAACCATTCGAAGAAATTTTTATTTTTTGTGATTCTTCATAATTAAGAGAATTATGAGGGCTATTAAGTATGGTTCCTAATCTTGTATGTGTGATGAGTATTGTTTTGTCAATTAGAAAGCAGGTTTGTAGCAAGTAGTCTGATAATTCGTAAGGAGGAGATTCTTTGTTCCATAGAAATTTTTTAATAGCAAGTGTTGTAGGTCTTTGTATTCCATTGACCCTGAGTGTCTTATCTTTTGCAGCATCAAAACCATCTCTTTCAACCCCATCTTTTCAGTGGATAAATCATGGTTCATGGGGAATTGAGGGACATATTAAGCCTATTGCTTCTCCTGCAGTATTCAAAGGTAACAAGTTCAATCCCCCCATTGCTATTACTCTAGAACATCCTTACTATTACACGGTACAAGGCACTGCAACTAACGGAATCTACGAATATTCTTATCAAATTTCAGTTAATCCCCATGGTGTTGTGGTGACGGTGCCAATTGGTTACGATCCAACGACTCACCAAGAACTCATAGAGAGTGGTATTCCCACTCCACAGTCGTTATCTAAGATTCAAAAGCCTTCCGGAGGGAACGGAATTTATACGCCTAAAGTAACCGGTACAGCATCTATTCAGAGCAGTGCTCCTGATCCAACGACCTCTAATGCTTACTTTACTTCTGGGTGGACTGATCCACTTGGATTAACTGTTGGTCAATTGTACACATATATGACTTTCTCCTGGAATGGGACAGACGTGACAAATTGGAGTACCTATGGGTACCTTTGGCACATTGAGGATGGCGATTATTTTTATAACACCAGCAATGGGGGGTATTGGAATAACAACACCGAAGCCACTGGATGGTTAAAAACAATCGAAGACGCTCCCGCGTTTGGAAATACAAAAATTCAGTGGAGTGCCAATAATATTCATGGCCACGGCAATGGCTCAGTCACTGCAACTTTAGATACATGGGCTTACGGTCCGGATGCATGGATGCTCGAGGGCCCGTGGTACGCTTTAAATGACGGCAGTACCAACTAAGGGTCTGTTGTCAGCAAAGATTACACAACCCACAAGCACACGGATCCCGCTAATCCTAAAGCCCATAAAACCAAAATGAGGCCATGGATAGAACCATGAACGGGAAATATAGCCCAGAGCACAATCATAAAAGCTAACCAGAAAACCGTAGCTGTACCCCACTGTTTTAAGGTTCTACGTTCGCCGGGCTCATCCGACGCTGCTGCCACCGTTTCGCTCAACAATACCCAAAAACTTAGTGAGAGATATCCCATAGCCAGTGTTATGAAAAGAATGCTGATCCACAAAATAGCCCAGATGGGCGCACGAATGCTACGTATGTGAGGATAGTGTGTTTGAGTATACCATATGGCAAGGGTCGCTGCGAAGGCAATCACGCCTAATTCGTCAATGGATAAGGAACCAAATGTCACCACAATTTGGTGTGTCATATGCCAACTAGCGACCATGTCATAGAGGAGGGCTATCCATAACGCCGGGATGGTGAAAGAGCGTCGAGATAAGGAATAGTTCGTGATTGTCAACGGCCTTTCTCCTTTCTCTTAGGTGCATGGCAAGTCGTATGCACAATCTCTGATGCTTAAGGCTGATCTCCAGCTGTTGTTTAATATCGTACCATTAGCTGGAGAACCATTCCATAGAATTTCGTAGGCATGCTGATAGGTATGCGAATGAGGAGGCGTAGGGCGGCATAAGCTAGCCATGAATGGAGGTAAACGCCGTATGAGACGATAGCGGCGGGTGTGGATACTCAGGATCGTCGGTTTGTTGACTGGGTCGATTTCTACGGTGATGCCGACACAATCCTACCCCGTCTACCGACTCAGGATTCTGGTTTCCAGTAATCCAACTATACCGATTTTGGAGAATTATCTGAGTGCCGGTTTACAGGCCTTATGATTCGGCCTGATGTTTGTGACGGTCAGCGGAATCATTACCGTGATCCTGCCATTCCGGCGGCAACCTCCTGACTAGTATCCTGACTAGTATCCTGACTAGTATATAGATGTGGTTACCAATTCGCGACTCCCATTAGCCAAAACAAGATAGTTGGTGTTCCGCCATCATGGGCCGTTGTCCGCACTCGTTACAACAGGGTTTCCGCACGGGAATCTCTTTAAGAGTGAATTTTTGATGTCGCATATTCGGCATATTCCGCAAACTGGATGGATGTAGCGAATCATTTCCGTATGATGACGATTTCTGAACCGACCAGCCGGATCGACGGAGCGGACCGGTTTGTCCGTGTGCTGGCCAATCATACATTGAACTCATAGCTCCTTGAATTGTCTGCTGCTGTGGGATGCGGCGCGGGCCCGAATTTCTCCGGGGGAACGTCTTTTTGTTCTGATCTTGGACCTGTTGATGGGCAGGATGCCGCGGTATCGGGTCGAGGATCGCCTTTTGGAGACGGATGTGCCCTGAGGTTGTCCCAAGCTTCGTGGAATTTCGCTCGCATATCCTTTCGCGTGATTTAACCAATTGGCTCGGTTTTTTGTTTGGGTTTATTTCGCACGGCCGATTTTAAGGGCGTTTGCAACACGGGAATCTCACGATAACCGGGGATCCGCGTCAACGGGTCTTCGATGTAAAAGCTCGCCGACGCCAACCAGCGCAAGACGTGTTGCCCATTGGTCCAATGTTTGACGTTCTGGGCATGGGTCCACCATGGACTATTGATGGATTCCATGGCGTTGGTGTTCGCCAAAGAGGCCCGGGAGACCCAAACGATGCACGGTTAAGGTCTCGACGAGCCCTTCTCGGAGGCTCCCGGCGGCGCCAGGATGGTCACGTTCCAACTCTTTCGCGAGTGCTTTGAATGCCTGCGCGGTCCTGTGAATGACCATATCCATCGCCAGACTCCTGTAACGCTCAATTTTCAGCAGATAGATGTCATGACCAGTGTGGTGTTGGTAAAGGCGCCGAGCCGAGGTAGGACAGGCTCCGTGATTGCAAATGTTGGAGCTTGTCTGCTCGAAAGGGCACATATTGCCACCGTTTCTCTATTAAGCCACTCAATTGGGTCGGACACATCCAGGCGAGATCGCGGCGTAAGGCGCTCGGATTCCCGACTACGTGGTTTCGATCTTCCTTTTGGTTTTTTAGTACCAATCTCTATGGGTACACCCTGCAAAAGGACGGATCGACTGGGTTTACCCGAGGAGGGGTTTGTAAGGAAACATTGCGAGTATTCCCCGCCCCGAACATCGCACCTCGGATTCACATCTTGGTCATCGATCAAGTCTGCTAAGCAGGTTCGGTTGTATACACCCACGGAGGATTATCCGATGTCGCTCCAGTTTCGTATGCGCGAAGTGCTTCCGTTTGCCCTAGCAATTTCTCCTCCATGTTTATGAATAAAGTGCCCACACAATACTCCATTCTTTTATCGGGTTCTGGATGGACATCATCATAAAATTCTTCACACAGTGCGACGAATAATGGATTGTCATATGGAACCAGATAGTAAGGATGATCGCGTCCAAGAAGACGTTCATCAATAATGCGTAACCACCAGTGATTTGGCGATCCCTCAATGCGCCATTCCCAATCCGCCAGGTCAGTAAGATTCCAATCAGGATGCTGATGGCGAAGCTGTTCACGGGAGAGTTCAGGATGATGAGAACCTGGTCCCACACGGGGTTGAGATGTGACAAGGCCGCCTTCACTCCGGTTCCACAAGGCCCAATAGAGTTGTTCCAAGAATTCTTGGCACGCCAGAGACTGCTTGATTGGTTTCACGGAATCCTCCCTCACCATACATTTAGAATATATGTGTTGATTGATATTCTCCTACATTTAATTCATCCGTTCACTATCTCCTAGCCGTTGCACTCACATTTATGCGACATTTCAGCGCTTGGACCTGAAGACGAGGCCATGTAGGCTAACGGATTACTCCGTTCCCCTAGGCCCGTACATCTAACGCTTGGGGACTCAATGTTGTGATACCCTCTTGACAGCGCTGGGTGCATAGGATAAAATACTTTTAATAGATTATGGCGTCTTGCTTCAAATTCGTTCTCTCGACAAAGTGTCAAAAAACGCAAAAAAGTGGCATCCCCCTCACATGGAGAGGGATGCCACTTTTTTATCCCCCCTGTCTTCTCGGATGCCTCGGCTCTGGCTTTGCCTTCTTGATGTCTCTCTAATCAAGGAGGTCTACGCGATGTTTCCCATCATTCACACCACATTAGGTCAACTGCGGCCATTGTGGACAGCCCACGCCCAGCAACGCTGGCGGGAGCGCGTTCGGCGGGCGATGCCGCGGCGCGGCGTGCTCACGTTTGCCGGCCAAGGAGCGGACTATCACGGGTGGCGGATCATCGTGCGGGGACGCGCATGGGTGTTGGTCTGTGTGCTACGGCATCATCGCCCGCTCGTCGTCTCGGTCTGGCGGGAAGCGTGGTGGCGGATGCGGCTCGCGATGTGGGAGTCCGAGACGGCTGGAGTGTTCGCAAAACGTGGCGTGCTATCTCCAACTAATCCCCCAGAAAGGATGACGATACATGGATTTCTCAGAACCTGATGCTCCGCCCACGGCCTTTGACGCCGTGGTGATGAATGATCACATTGCCGAAGCTACGCATTATTGTGTGATCACCGTGACGCCGCGATCCGATGACTTAGAGGGAATCGCCGGATCGCGGGTAATCCTGCACGCGGTCCCCGCGCACATCTTGGCGTCGTTAATTGCGGCGCTGTATACGGGCGTTCAAGCGGAGCATCCCGATGCCCCGTTTAAGGCCGTGACGGAACACGTCACCACGGAGGTCTTACACGCCTTGATGCATGGCATTGACATGGCGGTCGCGTCCCAGCGTGGCGATGCGGAGGCGGAAACGCCGTGACGATCCCCGTGCTCTGGCCGTGGCAAGGGAGCAAAGCCCGTCTCGCCCCGTTCATTGTGTCGCGGCTGCCGCCCCATCAGCGGTATGTCGAACCGTTTGCAGGTACGGCGGCGGTGTTGCTGGCAAAGTCCCGGGCCCCCATCGAAGTGATCAATGACGTGAATCAGGATTTGGTTGCCGTCTATCGGTGCCTGCAAGATCCCGTGCTCACCCGGCGTCTCTATCGGCGTGTGCAGTGGACGCCCGTGAGTCGCGCGGAGTGGATCCGGGCCCAAGAACCGCTGGCGTCGCCGGATGTCGTGGAACAAGCCGCCCGGTTTCTCGTGCGCATGACACAGAGTTTTAACGGTTTGCCGAGTCGGAAAACCTGGGGTGGCGGATTGGGGCCGATTGTTCCCCGCATTGACCGCACCTTGCACCGACTGGCACCGGTCGCCGACCGCTTACGTGGCGTGGCACTAGAATGTGCCCCGTGGGATGCCGTCGCCGCCCGGTTCGAGTCGCCCGAGACGCTGTTTTTTGTGGATCCCCCCTATCGCACGGATCACGAAGATGCTGAGACCGCGTATGACGCGAACGCGCCGTGGACGGCGGCGGATTGGGATGCCCTGCTGACGTGGGCTCTCGGGTCACCGGCCATGATAGTGCTCACGCATTATCCTCATCCGGATCTGCACCGATTGGCGGATGCCGGATGGCACCACGAAACGCTCTCGGTGTGGGTCAATGCCAAAGCCCGTACACAGCGTCTCGGCATTGCGCAGGGGCATCTGGATGCAGAGCGTGACCGGCGGGACGAGCAAATTTGGTGGTCTCCGCGTGCGTGGAACCGCGTGGTGCACCAGCTTACGCTCTGGGATTTCGTCTCGGATGACCCCCATGCGGAGGATTTGGGATGAGGATCTATCTCTCCGGGCCCATGTCCGGACTCCCCGACTTTAATTATCCCGCTTTTCATACGACGGCCGCGTTACTCCGTCACGTCGGATACTGCGTCATGAACCCCGCCGAGACCGGTGTGCGGCCCGATTGGGCCTATGCCGACTATTTGCGTCACGATTTGCAGATTCTGCTGGCGCAGGCGGAGGGCGTGGCGACCTTGCCCGGATGGCGCACATCCCGGGGAGCGCGTCTCGAAGTCACGGTGGCCGAAATGCTCGGATTACCGATAGCCCCCGTGATCACGTGGCTCCGACGGGCGGGACGTCCGGATGCTCAGACGAAAGGGTGTTGAGAAGTCTTCCGAATGACTTTGTTACGCCGGAATCGGAATGGAACCCGGCGTTTTGAGAAAGGAGACCAGGAAATGGCTGTGTGGGATGGACAACAATGGGATGCCGAAATTCTCCGTATGCGGATCCCCGAGACGCGCCCGATGACCACACGGGAACGCATTGCCCAACATTTGCGCCACGTGCTGGCGCCGTGGTGTGAACGGGAGGCTCCGTTGACGTGGCGGTGGACCAATCCTGGGCGGAGTCCGGAGCAACGCCACGCCCGCATTCAGGCCCTCACGTCCGAGGGCGTGGTGCTGGAGATTGTGGATGGCGTGACGCCGTGGCGTACGTTTGTGAGTTGGATCGATCTGTGGGCGGAGCATGTGCATGTGGTGACGCCGGCGACTTGTGATCACGATATTCAAACCGCACGATCACGGTTGCAGACGTTGACCGTGGTGAATCCGCCCGTCCGATTGTCTCGCGGGCCGCGAAAGGAGCAGAACGTATGGATCTCCTTGAATGGTTAGCATTGATTAGTGGCATCGGGGCCTGTGTCACCGGGGTGTGGGATGTTGTCGCGCAGACAGCCGCCTGGGATCGAGAGCAATCCGTGGCGTTTCGCCGGGCCGTGCGCAAAGCGGAATTGGCCGGGCGGCTGCCCCCTGATTGGGAGACCTGGAATGACGCGCAAATTGTGCAAGCGTTGCGGGAACTCGCCACGGCCACGGGGCATCCCGAGGTGGCGGACGGGGTCTATGCCCCCGCTCCGGATCCCCCGGCGTCGTCCGATCTGGAGCGGTTGAACAACGTGATCCCCGGTCCGTGGCGCCCATAAGATGCGAGACGGTCATGGACGCCACATGAAACATATTCCAATAAAATGCTCAAGGAGGTCATCACAATGGCTCTTTCATCATCGTCGGGCCCCCGGTGGAAAGCGTGGCAACAACATCATCCGTGGGGATTTGCCGTGGGCATCGGTATTCTTGCGTATTTTCTAGCGGAACGGGTTCCGCCGAACGATAAATTTCAGATCGCCGGACGCCGCGTGAAACTACCGAAAATCGGCTGGGTGCGCTTGCGGGAATCGCTGCGATTCCCGGGCAAAATTCTGGGCGCCCGCGTGGTCCGGGAAGCGGATCAATGGTTTTTCGCGGTGCACGTGTCCGTGCCGGATTCCATCTATTACCGGACCCGTACGGGGCATGGTATTGAAGGCGTGGATGTGGGCGTCAAGACGTTTGCCACGCTGTCTACGGGAGAGAAGATGACCGGACCTCAAGCCCATCGGCGGGCTTTGCGCCGCTTGAAAATCCGGCAACGGCGTCTCACCCGGAAAATACAAGCCGCCAAAGTCTCAATGGGCTTCGCGCCGCAGGATCCCCTCCCGAAAGGCATTCGGTTGCCGCGGAGCCGGAATTGGGACCAAGCTAAACTCTCGGTAGCCCGAACCCACCTGCGGATCACCCACATTCGCCAAGATTTCTTGCATAAAACCTCGACCCAGCTCTGTCGCGAAAACCAAGCGATAGGGATCGAGACATTATCGGTGCAAGGCATGTTGGCGAATCATCGGTTAGCTCGAGCTGTCGCCGATCAGGGGTTCGGACGATTCTTCTCCCTGCTCAAGTACAAAGCTCGACGGTATGGCACGTGTTTAGTGGAAGCCGACCGTTGGTTTCCCAGTAGTAAACTCTGCTCGACACCCAGATGTGGTTATCTCAAGACGGACCTCACCTTAAAAGATCGCACGTGGACATGCCCATCGTGTGGCCTTACGCATGACCGTGATGTCAACGCGGCGACCAATCTGAAAGGGCTGGCAACCCGAACTGCCCTACCTGTGGCGACGCGGCCAGTAATGGCCGCGACGATGCCGGAAACGGCCGACATCGGCGGGAAAGTCACGCCTGTCAGACACGAAGCGATACCCGAGAGCTTGCTCTCGGCTTCGGGGCAGGAAGAAGCCGGTGATCACAATCGAGCACCGACTTTATAGCAGGTGGAGGGCGATGCCCAATGACGTAGTGCCCTGTCCCCAGTGTCACGCCCGATCTGCAGCCTATCTCGTCGTGGTGCAACCCGACGAGATCCCCTTGCTCCGGGACGCCCCGCATGCGGGAATCTGGTGTCGGCGGTGTGGCACGGTGTATGATCCCATTCCGCCCGCGACGTCCCGAGTTCTCGGCACGTATTGGCGTGTCGGATATTAGGGGACGTCCCTTCTCCGGTTTCTCTGGGTGGGCAACGTCCACTTCCCGTTCCATCGTGGAAGGTCTGTTTCACGGCGATGAAGCACAAAGTCGGTACGAATCGTGGCCTGGCCCCTAGAACGGGTCGGGCTTTTTGCGGGGCACTCCCACAACGGAGGAAGACCCTGCCTTATTATCCTAGAAGGAGGACTACGTTATGAAACGTCTCAAGTCGTCCCATTCTGATGCTGACAACGGGGCCCTCGCGGTGACCCGGATCGCGTGGCTCAGCGTTCTGGTCGCGATTATCATGATTCCGGTAGGTCTGCTCATGCTGCCTGTGGCATGGGTGATGAAGGTTGTGCGGCGGTTCTGGCATCGCCCCACGCCGCCAGGAGCCTCAGCATGATTCCGTGCACGCCATTGGATCGAATGCCGCCGGATCTGCGGTATCTCGGCGACATCGAGGGGTTGGGAGTGTGGGCCAATGCCGTCGGGACCCGCGTGGTGTTTCGCGGACCCTCTGGCGCGTTGTATGGTCTTACGTTGGATCCGGCGACGGACTACGGCGATCTGACGGAATTATTGGCGATTTTCTTGCGGTCCCCGTGTGGAAAACGCCTCTAACGGCCTCGTCAGCGATTAGAGACCTTGCGTCAGGTCATGTCGGCCCCGGTTCAATTGGCGTCACAGGGTGTGTTGGCCCTCACGATGTCACTGGGTACGGTGAGGGTCGATATCACGCCATAGGATCTCACGGGTGCGGGGAAGATCGCTGATACCAGATCGTATCGCATCAAACAGCATGGGCGAAATTAAGCGTGGTGGCAACGGAATGCCGGAAGCATGGCATCCGTTGTGCGCCGCTTCTCTCCAGGAGGGATCGTAACATGATACCCACAGAATGGCCATGGACGGTCGAAACCGCCTGGGGTCGGGCTATGCCCCAGGCCGAATCCGCAGACGGCGTGATCTTTCCGGATTTACCCATCACGCCACAAGGGGCGACGGTGACGATTCGCATTACACGGCATCATTCCGCCTGGATCTGGGAATTAGTGCAAACCGCGTGGGTAGGCACGGGCTATGCGACGCCCAAGGCGGCCCTGGTGGCCGCGTGTCAGCAGATTACGCAAACATTTGGGACGCCCTGCTTAGTAGTCGGCGACTAACATGACAGGAGGCATCGCTCATGATTTCTCCCTCGAACCCCCTGGATGACTTTCGGTGGATGCGGCCGGATGCCGCTCATGCCTGGTGTTGGTGTCGGCGGCATCCGGCCGTGATCCAACGGACCACGTTGGACGGGACGGTGACGACGGCCTATTGTCTTGTGCATTGGCGCTTGTGGTGGTTGCAACAATACGGGGATACGCCACCGGCCTTGGATGACGTGCTGAGGATGCCCACTGAGCCCGATACGGGGGCACCTCGGCGGTCCCGACGGGGCCGGAGGTCCCGGCCATGATTCGCCCCGAATGGATCGTGCGGGCCATCATGATTGGTCTGGGATGGCTGACGGCGTGGAGTCTTTATAGTGCTGAGTCCCACGTCTCCGTGGGATTCTTTGTTCTTGGCATGCAAACCGGACTGACGCTCTGGGCAGGATGGGCGACGGCCGCGGAATGGCGGCGATCCCGCCGTCCCTGGCGGTCCCGACGCATGCGGCACTTGCGGGTGATTGGCCGAGACGGGGTGTCTCATAGTGCCGGGGGCTCGCGGAGATAAACGCCCTGCCCGTCATTGAACATCACCCCGCGCATTCCCCTTCTTAGGCGCAAACCAAGACCCACAAACCGACAAAAATTTTTCGCAAACTAGGATCGGAACGGTCCGAAGTCACGTCTGGGGATGATCGGATAAGACACGGGGCGTCAGAGGATCCCGCGCAATGGTCGATGAACCAGGAACTTCCGGGAGCGATCCCAGATCCCCCCTCGGCGTAGCCAGGTGGCGGGAGAGTTCATCTTGGCGAATCGGCTCTGTCAGAGCCGCTAGATAGGTATCAATGTCTTTCGTGATCTCTCTTTCCTAGTACAAGAGCCATCCACGCCCTTTCTGCAACAACAATTTCGATCTGATGATCTTGGTGGCGCAAGGTATCCGTCAGCAATTCCAATTGGTGAATCCTTTCCGTTGTTACGCTGATCTGTGGAGGTAATGACATGATACCCACGACACAGGAAACTCTATCCCAGGCCCGCCGTTGGGTTCGCGTTCCGTGGGACGCGGGGCCGTGGGATGTCGAGATTGCCCGGCTGTGCATCACACAGACGGAACAGCGCGTCGATGCTACCCTCGGCCATCGGTCGTCCGCGTGGTGGGCGACCGTCGAGCAGGATCATTGGGAGGCGTATCGGGCGTGGCTGGTGGCCCATCACACGATGATTCAAGCGTGGGCGGATCAGGATGCACCCGCGCTGGCTCAAGCCTGTGTCGATTGGTGGCATATGACACGGCAGCTCGCAGATGCAAAGAAATTGGCGTCTCCCGCCGAGAAAAGGATTCGGTAATTCCCGAGTGGCAAGGCGAACAATTATGCCGTTGCGCCAACAATCAATCGGGGGGCTTTATGAACACAGCAGTCTTATTTGACGATTTAACATTGTCCCCGGTACTAAAGATGGTTTGCCCGTTCGTTGATTGTGCATCGGTTTATCTGGTTGGAGGGGCAATTCGAGATCGCATCGCGGGTCAGAGCCCCCGAGATTGGGACGTGGTCATAAATACTCCCCGTGTTCCAGTCGCTTTGCGCGAGAGAGGTAGTCCCAACTCGTTGGGCGGCATCAAAATTCGCGGAGTAGCAGGGACGCTTGACATCTGGCCCTTGGCCGATACGTGGGCTATGCGGATCGGAGCCCTCAAGCCCAAACCGGACTGTTTTCCTTTGTCGGTTGTCTTTAATGTGGATAGCGGCATTTTGCATGCAGAGACTCGTCAAGGATGGATTGACGCCGTAGTTCAGGGATTCCGTGATCGACATCTGACCATCGTGTTGGAAGAGTCTCTGCTGTTACAGAATCCAACACCATATCGCAATGTAGCTAAAGCCTTGTGGCTCCGTGCTCGGTATGGGCTAAGATGGAGTACAAACGTGGGAGATTATGTTGCATGGGTCTTGGGTCAGGATTCCGGGGCCGTCTATCGGGTAATTGCCGAAGCGCAGGCCCGTTACCAAGGTGGGACGTGGTTGACCCCGTTACTCAAACCCTTTGTGTCGAACTCTCTTGGAACCCGTTTTGATCCATCAGCCTTCGATGTGATAGGCGAAAGCCAGCGGCTCTCCGCCTCTAAGCGAAGGGAAGACGGGACCGTTGACGGAGGATAGTAGGATACACGCAGGAGGTTAAACGAGTGATGATCGAAGTGCCAGGACCGGGATATAATCTCAAGAGGAAAAGAATTCCCGCTCATACGACAATCGCTTTGGAAAGAGTATTTCTGGTCACGCAGTTTCTGCTTGCTCACGACAGGAGGAGCCTCGATTGAGACCATTAAAACGCACAGCGAAAACCAAGAAAAACGAAATCGTTGGCGTGTTGTGCTTTCGCTTAAAACCTACCAAAGAACAGGAACAAAAGCTCTACAACCAGGCTCTGGAGAACCGCATCACCTATCACCGAGAAAAGGGCACCTCCATTCGCTACACCGATCAACAAAACCAACTCCCCACACGGAAACAGGAACATCCCGAGTCCAAGGAAGTTCATTCGTTGGAAGAGTTTTTCGGCATTGGGCGAGACTGGTTTGGCAAGCAGTCTTCCGGTGAACTTACCCATCAGTTGTGGGAAAACAATGCGGGGTGGTAAAAAAGGAGACGACAAACATGAGTCAATCGTATAATGAGATTCTCGCCGCCGCGTGGCCGGAACATCCTGTTAGGGTATTCCGTTGGGACAATCAGAACCAAAAATGGCTAGAAGCAATGCCGTGGGACCCCCAAGATCCACAACTTCACAGAGAAGGAATTTTGGGTGATCCTCTGCCACTTCTTATCATCTGTACCGAGTCAGGATCGTGGATCGTTCCAGCCACTGATGGTCGTGTCTGGTGGTGGACTAAGCAATCTGTGAGACCTGACAGGATTCCCTTGATTGAGGCCGAGATAGAATGATCCCTCCTGCTCCTGACGTGGAAGTCGTCCTCCAAAAGGTGTGATGCTATACGTCAGTATTCGCTCCTCACCGAGGATAGGCCGATTACCGTGCAAGGAAACCTTGACCGCTGTCCAATATGGGCTTATCCGGTAAAGCAACCGGATAAGCCCGATGAAATTACTCGGACGGGTCGATCACAGAATGGCAGGAACGGTTTTAGCACGCCCCGGGAGAAGCCGGGCAGTGTGACTTAGCGCCGGAATTTGTCTGTGGGATGCATTTTTTGGAGTGGGAACAAGCGGCTATGCGGCGTAGCTCCTAAAGCTATCGCAGCGATCACCAAGCCGTTGGCACTCCACAACACCGTATGTACCCACGACCACGTGGTACTCCCTAGACCATAAGCCCATACGAGACCTTCGGCAGTTACCAAGGCGATCAATGGGCGAGAGCGTTGAGGCCAAAATTGTTTGGTCAAGTATAACACTATGTGCACAAGGAGAACGGCCCCCGCAGTTGTTCCCAGTGTGCCCCACGATAGCATGGTTTGTCACCTCGCAATAGGAGGGATGGGGAATGTTGTCAAGCGCATCGGGTGTGCGTATACTGATAAACAAATACGCAATAGACGGTTCAAAAGGAGAATCAGTTATGCGTCGAGTTCGGACACGGTGGAACGCATTGTCGTTAGCCCGGAAAAGCACCGTGGTTTTAATGTTGTTATCTGCGCTGATTCTGGTAAGCTCTCGCCTGTTGCCAGGTTTTTGGCCTCTGAGAGGATGGATCATCGCTGTGATTCTCACGGTGATTGCGTTCGTTTTATCGTTTTATCCCGCCCGCCGATCCTAGTCATCACAAGTCTGGGTGAGGCGAAGAGGATGGGACGAACCTTAAAGACCGCAAGCGCCCAAGCAAAACGATAATTCCCCTGCATAACCTCCCAAAACTCCATAGAGGCATTCGGGGCACGCAATGAGATCTGTGGCTGCACAAACGACGGCACAAACCGCCCCCGCAACACCAATAAGCCACGACGGGATGCCTAACGCATTGAGACAATTATTCACACAGCTTAACGGATTTGTCGCTTCACTAAGATCCGATGAAACATTGTGTGGCGGCGTGTTCATACGTTGGTCAAGCACCACAGACTGCTGATCTTGATCATTGATCACAATAGCACGCAGATTGCCTGACGGTTCCGGCACACCGCAGATAGCCAGAGCTTGACGAATGGTCCAGTCGTCCGCGTTCACAATGCGGGTATAAGCACTGCCGGAGGCTAAATTTAAGAGAGGGATGCTTTGCACATACGCCGTTACTTTAGCTTGGGTGCCGAGGGCGAAATAGGTCGCATGATCCCAATCTCCCTGACTACTCGGCGCATAGTGCTGAATGCGCTGAATGATTTCGGCCTGAGTCACCGGATTTAACATCAAATGATTCAAAGCGTTCTGCGTAATCGGAAAGAGATGCAAGCGTGTCGGCATTGGGATGACCTCCTACATGAGAATTATGATCTCCCTTTACGTTAACGCGCGAATCTGATCCTTGTTTGCAAACGTGATGCAGATTAGGTTGAGATTATCTGTGAGACTCGGCGGGAGTCCATTTGGTTATGGGGAATGGCTGTCCATAAGTAGCCCGCATCCCGGCGCGTGACTAATAAGCGGGGATGCCGAGGATCGGATTCAATAACCCGACGCAACCGATAGATATGACCATAAAGATCCCGAGGGGTGCGCACTTCATCCGGCCAACCGATGTGAAGTAACTGAGGTATCGGGATAATCTGGCGAGGATGATGAACGAAATATAATAAAAAGCGATACGCTCGGGCTGTTAGTGGGACAAACTGATTGTGTCGCCAAATTCCTTGTTGCGCGCAATCTAATAGAATCTCGTCATCAATCCAAACGCTGTCGATAGGTGCCTCCATATCTAGTGTTTCCCCTTTGATTCTTCTTGTGATGCACAGTATATCATGTTCATCTATGACCCGGCAGGCAATTCAGAATGCTGTCGATAAAAAGGGATTCATCGTGGGAGGATATGAGGAATGATCCCAATCAGAGGTTCCATCCAGTTTTCGTGTAATCCGGCAAATTTGATCGTACAATCAGAGGCATAGAGTTCGGATCAGAATCCGGAGGTGTGTTTATGGTATTTCCCGACACCCTGCGCTACCAAGGTCGCCCATTTACGGCGCTCTGGCCGTGGGAAGACTGGCAGGTCTACATGGATGATGAGGAAACGCATTTGGTGTTCGTATCCCGCACGGACTTTGTCGCCTACCTTCTCGAACTGCAGCATCCTGATGACGGGGCCGACATGGATCACTTGATGGCCGTGTTTCGCGAACGACGGGTCCGCATTCCCGGAGACGCGCGCAGATTGTGGCAGGAGGAATTATCCCAATGACGGGGCGTCACAGGATGCGGTTGATCGGATTGGGGGGACTGCTCATGGCCGGCGTGAGCGGGTGCGGTCCCGGCGTTCCCTCGGGATCTCCGGCGATTGTCGTGCGATCTTCGACAGGGACGACGTCTCCCCCGTCCCCAGTCTCGTCAGCAGCATCCTCGGCCGTTTCCCCGTCCGCAACGCTAATCGGACACTGGTCCCTCATGGCTCCGTCGGCTCCGGCTCACGACACCAGCCCCGTGCCGCTGAGTTTTCACGGTTTGACGCAGGCCGCGGCGAGCGAGACGATTGCGGTCAGCTATTCCTTTGCGCACTATTACACGTGGCAAATTTGGAGCATTGCGCTGTGGGATTATGGCAATCCCGGCGGGTCCTATGCCACGACGTATTGGGGTACCAATGCGAGCGGGGCAGAAACGTTTGTCATTCCGATGGCTTTGCAAAACACGCGGGATCGCATTATCGTCCAGCTTCTTGGGCCTCAGGGGCAATTGGTCACGGAAACGAGTCCCGTCTTTGTGATACACTAGACGGCGTGTAAGTTCACAAGAGGAGGATCGCAGGTTATGGAGAGCGATTATCGTTCAATTTACGAAAAGCTCTGGCTCGCGCATGAAATTTATCTGGCGAGTTGGGACGGCAACAAATACCGGATGTACGCCGAAGATCCGGTGCAATATGTGCTCTCGGCGGCGGATCGGCAAACGGGCGCGTATGCGCAATACGCCTGGTTAGGCGGGCGGTCGTCGGAGTTTTTTGCCTTTATCGAGGCCGCCCTCGGCATCACGGAGGCCAACCGTGACGCCGTGCGAGCCACGCTCTGGGAGCAATGGGCGACGCCCGCTGTGCGGGCTTTTGTCCGCAAGAGTCTCGACACGCATAAACTGCTGGCCTGGCCGTTGCCGGCGTCCGAGGAGGTGACGCCGTAATGGATCCGGTCGAACGCCGCATTGCCGCGAAATTGTTAGCTGTGGACGTGGATCCGACGATTCCGCTAGCCCAGAAAATGAACGCCGTGGTCGGCCGCTTCACGCCCGAGGAGCAAGTGCATCCGTTGGGCCAATGGATTCGACAACAAGCGTCTCGGTTAGACTGGATGGAAAACGTCGGTCCGTTTTTACAAACGGTCTGGGATCTGCCGCGTTATCCCTGGAATCCTATGGGGTCTGATCCGGAAGCGCAGACCTATCGGACGGCGGCGGCGACGGTGATCGCCCGTTTACAAGCCGAAGGCATTCAGGTATGACGGATCGGGATCGCGCGCTCCAGCTCTGTCGGGAGATTGCGGCGCATCCGTTACATCCGTCATTGGACTGTACGGAGATTGTGGATCGCTTTCTCACCGTCAGCCCCACGGGGCAACGACGCTTCATTCATGCGGGATCGCCCCCGCAATGGTTTGTGATTTGGGAACGGGGCCACTGGGTGCCGTATGTGTATCATGCCGTCTTTGTGTGGGGACAGGAGGTGTTTGATCCCTATTGGTCATCGGATCCCGTGCCCGAAGATCAGTATTGGGATCAGATCACCCGCCGCAATCCCGGTATTCCGTTGCGATGGGATACGACGTTGCCACCGGATTATGTGCAATAACGTCCCTGATCTATCTCAGGAGGGATAGTCATGCCGATGTTGTCAACCACCCCGGTCTGAAGCCCGAAGCTCGTTTCCATCAGCTTCCGTCTCCGACAACGGTTGACCAGCCCTAGCCGCCGGGATCTCGGGAGCGAGCGGCTCCGTTCGAAACGTCACGACACCTTGGAGTGCTTCTCCAGCTCCAGGCTCTGTCGTCCGTAGTTAAACGCCAGCTCGGGGTAGTGCGAGCCGTGCTGCGGGCAAGACAAGCGTTTTGAACATGGGCGAGGAGAGACCCTCGCACGAGGGCGTTACCAGCCCCGTAAGGGGCCTTCTACGGAAGGACTGAAAGAAAGGCAGGATTCTCCATGGTGTTTGTGCTGGATCGTCACCAAAAACCCTTGATGCCGTGTTCCGAAAAACGCGCACGCCAAGACGGTTGGCAGTATAGCCAAAAGCTGCGCAATCTGACAAAAGACGAGCCGGCTTCCTCCCCGGCCTGAACGCCGGGGGCCCGGCCGCCTATTTGTTGGTGGACAGCCCCCGCGGGATTGTCGGATCGTCACGGTCGTGATTCCCGGACGATCCGAGGCCGATCCGGCGATCCCATATGTGGGCGTATGGGCTGAGACCGATGATCCAGCATACACGGCCTATGCCGCCCAAGTGGCCGCGTGGTGGGTAGCCCAGCATCCGGGCACTGGGGTCGTCCCGAACGATTCCGTTCAGGATTGACACGGCGCGCACCGGCGACGTATACTATACACAAATCTTCTGTTATGATCCGTTTTTTCTATTTTGGATTCCCGTCTTGATCGACAAAGTGTCAAAAACCGCAAAAAACCGGCATCCCCCCTCCCTTGAGGGGGGATTTTTGTGAGTCTCGGGACTCAATTTTAGCCGGAGATGGTGTGTCGCGGCCCCCTTTCCGTGAAGGGGGTATTGTGATTTCCCAGAATTGAGGCGAAGTGCCGAGGCTATCCCAAGGAGGCGGTACTATGTGGCGGGTCGTGGGCTTAACGGTTTCGGGTTCTCCGCATGAACCGTCCGCGAACATCACCGTACAGTGTCATAATCCGGTGTCGGAACTCTGTATTCCGAGTGAGGCCGTGCTCAGGGCCTTGGAACACTGTCCGGCACTGCCTCATGATGGAACGGCCCGCATCGTGGTCGCCAATGCGCACGACCGCGTGGTCGCGGTGTATCACTGGGATCCTCCGGTGGGAGCCTGGTGCTTGGCGCCCGATGATGCATCGTCTGATCCGATATCGGCGAGCTTGTATGCTCTAACGCCGGATGTCGTGCGGACGTGGATTGACGGTTCGTGAACCGGTCGAAGACAAACAGGAGGGACATGGGCATGATCACGCAGTTTTGCATTCAATGCGGGCGGCCGTTAACCGATGGGACCCAGGTTGTGGGGGATCCGATTTGTGGCCTCTGTGTGCGTTTTAATCAACGTCGGGTGCCCTTGCCCCCACCCCGTCCCCGCTACTGTACCACATGCGGCGCTTCGGCTCCGTTGGCCGATGGAATGCGGTGCGGAGCATGTTGTGGTGAGCAGGGATACGTGCAGATTGTGCACCAACGGAGGGATGGTATGTGACGCAGAGATCTCTCGTCGATAGCGATCAGTTGGCCATAGCACGGGCGACCACCTACGCGGCGGATCCGGTGGCGCAAGCCGCCTTCATGCACGGCTTTCGATCCCAGTGGGCGCAGCTCATGGCCCATCTATTAAGCCCCCAAATGCTTCTAGACATCTCCTACGCAAAGCGATACGATCCCATACAGTTATCGCTGCGGAAAATTCTGACATCATTTTCATCATGAAAGGATGTGAACCCCATGGGAGAGTCGAAAACAATCACCCCAGAATTGAAAGCCCAGTGCATCCAAGAAGCGCTGGACATCCGGAATGCGGCGGCTGTCGCCCGCCGGCATGGGTTATCGGTTCGTCTCGTACAAAAATGGGTGCAAACGGCCACGAAACACGGGACACCCGAAGAAGCGCGTGCCTTAAAGAAAGCTTTACAGCAAGCCACTACGGAAAATCACCAGTTGAAACAATTATTAGGGGAGAAAGATTTAGAGATTGCGATATTGCATGATCTCCTAAAAAAAGCCCCCCGGGCCTCTCTGACCGATGTGAAGTAGCCCATCGGTGGATCCAGCAGGGATACCCGCCTACCCGCGTTTGTCAGTTGGCGGGAGTGGCCCGGGCCACGTATTACGCATGGCGCGCTCGAAGACAGCGTCCGGCGTCCTGGACGCCGAAACGCGGGGGAGGTCGACCCCGGCGGGGCTATGTGTGGACGGCAAACGACACCAAAGTGGCGGAAGGGCAGGTCCTGGAATGGCTCAGCGAGTTTATCATCGCGGGAGACGGTCAGGCTTATGGATATCGGAAGTTGACGACATGGCTCCGACGAGAACACGGATTGATCATCAACAAAAAGACGGTCTATCGTCTCTTGCGATCCGCCGATCTCTTACAAGGACAACCCTTGCGGCCCTCCGGAAACCGACCGCCCCGTGTTCTGGCCGCCAATCGGATGGTGACGGGCCCCAATCAACTCTGGGAAATGGATTTGAAATACGGATACATTGCGGGAGAAGATCGGTTTTTTTATCTCTGCAGTGTCATCGATGTCTTTGATCGATGCATTCTGGCGTATCATCTCGGATCTCACTGTATCGCTGTTCAAGCCTTAGGCGCCTTGGAAGGCGCCGTGCGAGCTCGCCAAGCCGACTGGGGTAACCACGTTCCGGTGATTCGCACCGACAACGGGCCCCAATTTGTGGCTCAGCGGTGGGCCATAGGGTGTCAGGTCTTAGGGATAACTCATGAACGCATTCCGGTGGCGACTCCTAACAAGAATGCCCACATCGAATCCTGGCACAGTCTGCTCGAAGGAGAATGTTGGCGGAATCAGGTCTTTCAGACTTTGGCAGAGGCGTATACAGTGACTGCCGAGTGGATCCGTTTTTACAATGAACGCCGCATGCATGGGAGTTTGCACGATTGGGCTCCCGCCGTGTACTATGCACAGTGCCAAACGGGCACCGCACCACCAATTCACCCGGTGCGGTGTTAAGGAGCCAGCCCGAGACGGGCTCGTCGCTTCGCTCTTGACCGCGGGTTTTTGCCCGGGGGCCGAGGGGGTCCAGAGCGCTGCGGAGCAGCGGCCTCGCGTACTCTGGACGGCCGGCCCGCCGGGCGGTATCCTCGACGCGGCGAGCGAAGCGGAGGAATGTCCCCTGACTGGATTGGCATTTTTCACCATAACATCGATATCAAGTGAAATATCATGCGAACAGGACCATTGTCTAGATATTGGGGGTTAAACCGCCATCGCGCCACGCTGTCATCCGACGAAGCCTGGTCCACGTATCTGGACGCTGCCTTGGATGCGTGCCTCGCCGCCCGGGGCCGTGCCGCGTCCGAATCGGACTGGGATACCGCCACCGGGGCCGTGGATGCCGTGCAAATGGCCACGCGCTATGTGCCGCACGTGTCGGATAACTCCTGGGCAGGAGGCTTCCTTCCGTGATGATGTTGTGGACGGTGCTTGCCGTCGAAGAAAAGCCCGATCATACCGGATTGGTCACGGTGTTTGTCGATCCCGCGATCCCCGCGTGGTCGGTGGATGGCGCCATGGCCACGGCGACCATGCATTGGCATCCGGACTGGTCTCACGCGGATGCGTTGCGATTGCTCGTGGTTGGAGGATCGGAGACGGTCGCGGCCGTGTATGCCCCCGGTTGGGGTGGTGAATGGCACCGCAGTCCCCGCACGGATGATCTCACGCGCTGTTGCTACGGATTATCGACCGCCATGCTGCAGGCGTTGATGCGTGAGGGTGCGACGCCGTGGGATGCATTGTGTGCCATGCCATTCGCGACGCTCCTGATTCGACACGCTGGCGGTCAGTTAGATGCCTACCGGTGGCCCGATAATCGCTGGACCGATCTGCCTCCGCGAACCGATCTCGTACTCCATAACATCATTGGTCAACAGGATCCTATCAGCCGTATTCGGATTGTCCACGTTTTTCCGATTTTGCGCACGGCCATGGTTCAGGGATGGGACGCCACGGCAAGCCAGTGGACGGTACTCTCGGATCTCGATCCGGATGATCCCTTCACCGCGTTTTTGTACGGATTGGCGCCCGAGGATGTGGAGTCCCTCCTACGGCGGGCCAAATCGTGGCCTGCCGCTCCCTAGTCGATTCCTCGTTCGCCAAGACGGAGTCCCCACCGCACCATGCGGATGGGACAACACTCACAGTAGAAAGAAGGATTGATCATGCGTTCTGCATACTGGTCTCATCCCGGGGATGATCTCAAAGCCTTAATGGCCACGGTGCGCGCTTACGGCAGCATTCGGGCTCTGCTCTGTGCCTTATGGCAAGCGGGACTGATTCTGGACCATCCCCCGGAGCGGTGGAGTAGCGCGCAAGAACCACTCCGCGAGTTGATGGCCGCAATTAGGCAACATTGGGGGTCAATTGCCGCCTTTTTGATCGAGATTCAGACGGCGGCGATAGTGGGCGAAGGGATTCGGCCATGTCGGGATCAAAACTAACTGCGGTTCCTCTGTGTCGTCTACATCATAACGTCAATCGTGAGGTGATTTGATTATGTTTCGATTCAAGGTGGGTCGTGCCGTGGGGACAATGCTCCTGGCGGGTGTTGTCACCGCGTGCGGTCCGACGCACGAATCCCATTCGCCGACATCTCAGACCGTCAAGTCTACCGCCGTCAACGATTTGGTTCCCGTGCCCGCCACGCCTCGTCCGTCTCATCGGTTAGCTCTTACGGATCCGGCGCAATACATTCAGCAATACAACACTTGGCAAATGGATCAAATGCTTGCTACCCATCGGGCAAGTAATCCCGGCGTGCTACTGACGGGACCAGGCGCTGGTACCTTTACGCTCACCGCGCTAAACGGCGTGTTGCATCAGCGGTATGGCGGTCCAATTCTGCCCGCGTCTCTGACTGCAGCCGGCATTCATCAAGCGTTTCCCACTGACGGAACTATCCAAGGTTTGTCTCATTTTGTCCATGCGACGTATACGCCGCTCATTCAGGCGGGATTGTTTCCCCATATGGCGTTCTCGGTGTATCAACAAGCCTTTACCACCGCGGCCGCCTATGCTTTGGATGCGGTGGGCAACGATCCGGCGGCTCTGATGACGACCGGATTGGGGCCCGCGCGGTGGCCAGGGGAATCACGACCGTTAGCGGCCGCGCTCGCTCAGACCATTGGCGGGTCATATCGCGCGAGCAACGGCGTCGCGGCCCTTCGGGAATACACCTATGATGCGTGGGGCACGATGAGCCCCGTGCCTGCGCAAGTGGCCCAGAGTTCACTGATTCAAGAACCGGATTGGTCAGGAGAAGACATCACGTTACCGACCGGTCTTCCTGCTCCGACGTGGACTATGCTCTTGGATCATCCTATGACGGTCACGTTTGTCCGATCTCAAAAATACACAGCGCATCATAAAACCGTGGTGTTAATCAATCACGTCAGCGTCCCCGTGACGCAAGCCTTGTTGGCCTTTATGCCCGGGAATCATCACGCCGGGCGGTGGTTTGTGGTCACGGAACAATTCGGGACGCCGCAGTATCAATGGGAATACACCGTGCCATCCCGAGCCCACTAGGTCGGGTACACAGGAGGGATCGTCATGCTCAAACCGAGTAGGCGGAGAATGGCTTTCGTGTTAGGCATCGTCAGTGTCGGTTTTCTGGGCGGGATTCTGTCGTCTCCTGCGGCCGCGTACTGGCAACGAGTGCCGATTATTCGCTTTCCCATGATCCATCCGCCCCACTATCATCCGATTTCGGTGTCGCCGATTCAAACGCACACGGGGGCGGGTGGGAGTGTAACCGGGTGTGGTTCGTCAAACGTGTATTTGCAACCGTTTTTTCACTATTGTACGACGCCGAATCCGTCACACCAGGGGGGGGCGCTCGAACTGCCTGATCCGATATTTGATCCGCCGTCTCCTCGCATAGGATGGACGCGCGTGTCCGCCGGGCCCCAAGGATGCGAATTCACCAAAGATACCACAACGGTAACGCCGGGGCATTTTGGCTTTGAGCAACCGGGTTCGACCGGGCCTTTTGGCTATTGTCCGACTTCGACATCGCCACCTGCCGGTGGACCCCCGGGAAACAATCCGCCCGGCGGAAACAAATCGCCTGGTGGAAATCACACCCGGTTAATCGCCTCGCAAAACACGGCGGTACCGCTCACGCCGTACTATTTCAACGGCTGTGAACCGCGCCCGGCTTTGACCACGGTCCAAAACGGGCCGCATTTTGTGCTGGCGCCCGGGGAGACGGCCGGGACGGCGATCACGCCGCCGACGCCGAACACGGTGGCGATGGGCACGGAGCCGCAGTTGAGTCCGGGAGCGGTGTTTTCCGGGCAATTGACGAGTGCGCCCGCGTTGTGGGATGCCATGCAAAATGAACAAGCGACCGGGCAAGTGTTGCCGGGGCCCATGTGGGGCGTGGTCTCCCAAGAATGGCAAAACGAAACGATCAACACGTATCAGACGGTCAACGCCCAGGGCCAAGTCGTCAACACCGTTACGCAGACCGTGAAAGACGGCGCGCCCTACTGGGTCGCCAATGAAAGCTACAACATCAACAGTTGTCCTGTGCCCGCGCCGGATTTTACACCATGAGCCCCCTGACAGCGCCGGATCTGGTGGCAAGGGTCGGGCAAATCGCCCCGGCTCACGCAACCCGGACCTTGGGACGGTCTCTCGTCCGCTGACCGTTCCCCGAAGTGGATGGGATGGATTCGGTACCCGAGGACCAGATTGCGAGAGTCAAGATCAGCCCACCTGGGGTGATCCTTTCGAGGCATCTCCGAGGCCACGAATCCCAGTACGGATTCATGGCCTCGGAATCTTGTGGGATGAATCAGAACGGCGCGACGCCCGAACCTTTGCAAACGGTACATCTTCCGGTGCTGGTGGGATGACCGTCCCAACACCTTGGACACCAGTCGCCGCCTGCATTGCCGTTGGTGTAGTATCCCGCGCCGTTTGAAACGTGGGCCGTTCCCTCGCATGTATTGCACTTGCCAGTGCCATTGCAACCTGGACACATCATGATATTTTACCTCCTTTGTTTTGGATTCGTTGATTAACACTCTGTCTTGCTGATACTAATTCCTGCCAGAGGACGCGGTACTGAATGTCAAAAACTTGGACCGAGTTAGTTAACCAACAACGGGAGTTGCGTGCACAGCACATCCGACAATGTACTCTGGCTGGAGGCGGACAGCCAGTAGATGACGAGATGTGGCCCATCATAGACCGGTTGTGGAGTCTGGGCATCATGACGACGGGATCGTGTCAAGGTCATCCGCAAGCCGACGGGTCGTGGAGTCCCTCGTATGTGGTGGTTCGCGGGTGTCGCGATGGAACGGTTGAACGATGGCACGAGGTGGTCTTAGGGCTTTTAGACGTTCCGGCTGTGGCGGGTATTGAGCATAGAATCACCAAGTTGGGATGGGCATGTCATTATAGTGATTGCCTCGGGGAACTCACGCTTGAAACCAAATGGCGTCATGGACTGAATGATTTCATGGAAGTGCTTGATCGGGTGGGAACGCGCATTCTTCAACGGCAAGGTCTCACCTGGGAACCGTGGGCCGGTCCGGCGTTAGAAGTTCCCCCCACTATCCAGGTGATCCCTGATTTTACGACAAAATATTTAGCATTTCGGCAGCGATTATCTGCTGAAGAACTCATGATCTTCGATCTGGGCTTGGAGTTTTCTTCATTGGCAGAGGTGGCACCTCTTATCAAACGGTCGATAGAGCAGGTGCGTGATACATGGCACCGCTTATGGAATCAGTTTGCTCCGTCAGCCCAAAATCGGGAATCGCCAGAACGATGAGAAGAAGCCCCGCCATGTCGGGGACATTCGCCAAGGGGGAATAAGGCTTGTCCATAACCGTGTCACGCAAACTGGTCGGAGGCTTGCTCGCCGTCGTTGCGGGAAGTCTGTTTCTCGGGGGCTGGGCCCTGGGAGTGCTCACGGCGCAACCGCGTAGTGCTCTAACCGTGAAAACAGCCCCATCATCCCCGCCCTCGCACGCCGCGGGAACGTCCACGGCCTCGAATCCCTTTGTCGTCGGGACCTCCTTCCCCTTCACGACCAGCCAGGTCGAGACGCTGACGGGGCACGTGACGCATCTCGCCCGGGGATCCCGCGCGACTATCGTCATGGCGATGGCGTCGTGGTGCCTCTTTTGCGGGTATGAGGACAAATATGTCCTCCCCGTGTTGGCCCGAACGCCCGGTGTCGTCGTAGATATTGTGGATGTGTCGCCCCAAGGGGGCATTGCCGATCCGGGTCCCGCAACGCCGCCCTTTCACGGACACGATGGCGCGGGAGGCCCGCTCACCGTAGCAGGCATGAGGACCACCATGCAGCACTATGTGCAGACGTATGGATTGGCCAAGACGGCTATTCATGTCTACGTGGCTCCCACCGCCACCCAACAGGCGTGGCACGTCTCGGCATTCCCGTCACTGGCGTTTCTGAATGCCCGGGGCACAGTCGTCGTGGCCCCGCCCGGGGCGCTGACGATAGCGCAAGGTCGAACGGCGTTGGACGAAGCGCTATCGGGATCTAGTGCCTCGTGATTTGTTGCGCACCGATCTCAGAACATCATCGGATAGAGATGGGGTCATAGCGCGATGGGCAATGGGGAATATGAGTTCGGCATTTCTCTTTGCGCCGTGTAGCTCTTTCAGTTCCCCCCACGAAAAAGACGTAATTAGGGTGGATGGCAGACATATTTTTTGTGATGAATCAATTCCTGGCAATAAAAAACCATTCGGAAGTGATAAAATCAATGAAAAATAATTCAAGTAAGGATTTGACAAGAATGTATCTTTCCGAGATCAAGTTAACAAATTTTCGGAGTTTTAGAGAGACTGAAACGAAATTAAGTGAAATTGTCATCTTTATCGGGCGTAATGGAGAAGGTAAAAGCAATTTGTTGGAAGCGATCCGATTCCTGCGTACCATAGCTACGTTTGGCATTGACGCGGGTATCCAAACAGTCGGAGGAGCAAAATATTTCGCACGATTAGAGGGAAATCAACCCCAGTTCCCCGTTAATGTATCTTTTCGTGTAGATTTTGACCCTCCTCTACATTTTCCTCAAGATCCTACCACAAGTTTGGATGCTGCAACGTATACTCTGACCATTAAAAACCCCAATAACACTCATAATAATGGAGTAAGTCTCAATTACGTATGGGAAGAAACTATTACTCTGGAAAATGTTCAGACGCGAGATTCGGCAGATACATCTCCTATTAGAATTATTGTCAGTCAATCGAGCAACGATCCTGATGCACCGGCTCAAGTGTTGAGCGAATCGCTAGTACGCACGTCTTCCCATGATAAACTGTTATCAAAGCTCTTCCCGACCGATCAGCGCGTCTGGATCAACCATCAATGGGGATCCAATAGACCCGTCCAAATATCTCTTTTGCAATCCGTTCAAACCTCCCCATTGAATTTTTGGCTGTCGGCCAACGTTTTTTTCTTTGATCCCGATCCTAATCAAGCTAAGAGAATCATTGACCCAATCGGACTATTAACCTTGACCGAAGACGGAAATAATCTTGCCGAGGTTATTCGGGCTTTGGAGCCGAATCAAATCGAACAACTGAACACCTACTGTCGCACACTCTTTCCTCGAATTCTGGGTATTGAACCTATGGATTTGGGTGATGGACGATGGACGTGGAGTCTAAGAGAACAAAACGGCAATACATTCCCTGCTCGATTTCTCTCTCCCGGAATGGTTCGTGGAATTATCTTATTAGTCGCATTGGTACAAGCAACTGGTTCTGCTTGTTTAATTCTGGAAGAACCAGAACGGTTTCTCGATCCTTCTCTGTTGGCACCTTTGATGGCCATTATTCAAGACGTGGTTAAAACTCAAAAATGTCAAGTAATATTTACCACTCAATCTCCCGAGATTCTAGCGCACGTTAATGTAGATCGGGTCTATTGGATTCGTCGAGATGATGAATGGTCCGTTATTAATCATCCCGCAACCGATGAGCGATTAAGGGATTGGGTGCAAGACTTAGGTATTGCTAATCTTTACATCGATGATTTTATCGATACTGTAGTCAAGGAGAGACCCCGTGAATGAAGTCAACGTATCAACAGCATAATATTTACTTTGAAGGTGGCGATGATTATTGTGTCATTAAATCGTTACTTTTATTCTTTTTAGGACAACCACTAAATCTCACCGACGATTTAGAAGACAAGCCAATTCACGAATTATCTTTTCAACATCCGAACCAGCAAAATGTCGTTATGACATTTATATTAGAGGGTTATGCAAACAACAAAACCTGGGCCCGGTGGAAAGAACGAATTAGTTCAATGAATAAGAGAGGGATTTCGTATTTTTGGATTAAAGATACAGACTTCAAGACCAAGCCTTCCGAAAAAAAATTAAGCGATTTCACAAAAGATTTGGCAAAAAGGCTGAACGCCATAGAATGCAGAGTTATACCCGTTCAACCTGAAATTGAAGGATGGGTTTCGGCAGTGGCTATAGATCCCGATGTTCAAAACTCTATTTTCATGAACGATGAGCGAGGACTGCGTCAATTTAAACGAATAACACAACGTGAGCATACAGAAGATGTAACCAAAGAGCTATTGGACACGGTCATTGAGAAATCATCCCAATATGCAAACCGTAAGGAATTTTTAACTGTTTGTGTCACTAAGGCAAATTGGGAAAATGCTAAAGAATATAATCGAACCTTGGAATATTTCTATAGTTTGTTAGAAAAAACTATATGTATCTTATGAGAAACGAAAGATTGCAATGGTTAATTGTTGTGTTAATTATTGACTAATTCAAGAAACAACCATTCAAGACATAGCATCACATTGGAAAACTCAAACCTAGATCATGAAAATGCTACTCCCCACGAATCTACGATCTCAAGTCTGAGTCCCCACAAACTCTTGTTCCGGCGCTTCGGCGCCGTTTTTTTTGTCTGGCCTCGTTGGGTTGTGAGGAGGGATTGTGCATGAAAATTTTGCATCGGTAGGTCGGTTCGGGGAACCTCGAATTAGTGTTGCCTCAATTAGAAGACGATGCTCCCAACCGTATGCCACATACTGGCACAATCTGATCACGGATGCCTATTTTTGGGGTCATTACTTTGCCACTCGCGAGGAAGCCGAGTACGATTTTCCGATGCAGGTAGTCGCGGCGTGGCCCAATGAATAAACGTGTGTTCGAGGATTTAGAGAAAGGACGTGGGATGAATGCTCAAATTGCAGGATACCGCCTCCTTGGTGCGGAGTGCGTGTGCGAATGCCTTTGGGGGGCCGGATGCCGTGCACTGCTTATTAACGGATCAGCCATGCGCGGTGCTTCGCGGGGAACCGTGTACCTGGTGGGCGCAAGCGGTGTGGCCGGGATTAGCCCCCGATGAGCAACGGCGCTTCATGGCCCTCACACCCGAACCCCGATCACGGACGGTGGCCCGATGATCCCGGTCCGTCGGCCCCGGGCGACGCGCTCCGGCATCCGGCCCTTCGTCACCACGCTCCTGATCGCTACCGGACTGATCGGAGTCGGCATCCTAGCCTCTCTGCGCGGAGAACCGACAACGACGACGGGAGTCTTTGCCCAATATGGATCCAATGCAGATCACAACCCCATTCTCTCCGGCAGTGTGGGGACCTGGTCCAGTCCCCCGTTGCGCGGGCGTGGCGTGTTTGAAGTGGCGTATGATCCCACAACCCATCTCGTGTTGACGGAGACCATGACGGCGCATCACGGATGGCTGTATGCCCTCAATGCCGGGACGGGGCGAATTCAGTGGGCCTGGCACGCGCCCAATCAATTGATGGCCACGCCTATCCTCAATCCGAGCGGCACCATTGTCTTTGTCGGTTGGGGCAACGGGGCCATGTCCAACGTCTCGCCCCACAGCGTCGGCAATGCGTTTTTGGTGCGGGGTAGCGGATCATCCGGGGTCGCGGCGGTGACTGCGCAAACCGGTCAGATCCGCTGGCATCACACGACGCATGGGGCCGTGATGCCGACGCTGACCTACGCGGATGGGTGGGTCTATGTCGCCACGGGAAATCGGCACTTGGATAGTTGGAATGCCCAGACCGGCCAGGAGGGACTGCATCAATGGGTGGCCGGCTTTGATTCGATGAGCGCCACGCCGATAACCCCCTCGGGTCTGGCCATTGTGCCCACGATGGCTCCCGCCGCCGTCTGGGGCATTGCCGTCCCGTCGGGCGCCATCCGCTGGGTGACCGCCAATCCCGTGTGGACCGGCGGGTTGACGGATACGAATCCCTTGATTCACGGACAGACCGTCTGGCTCAGTACGTTGACGACGCCACTGACGGTCAAAACCGTGCCCATTGGAGCGACGGTGACGGTCAGCGCGGTGGAACTCAACACGCGCACAGGGCAGATTGTGCGGCAAATCGCCTTGGGGCAGGGACACCGGCCCATCCACACCGAGACGGGCAATTATACGTGGGCGAACGGGCGGCTGTATTTAACCTCCCCCGTCACCGATACCCTGTATGCGCTCAATCCTGCCACCGGGCGCGTCCTCTGGGAATTTGAGCCCCGCACGCCGATTCGAGCAGGCGTCCTCGTGTGGCACAACCACTGTTATGTGCCGACCGGCCACACGCTGTGGGTCTTAAACGCCCGCACGGGCACCATTCAAGGATCGCAGCCGTTTGCTGCAACCGTAACGTTTGGTATTGATTCCCCGATTCTCGTGGGGGACCATCTCATTCTCGCGGTGCCCGGCCCCCAGACTAGCCACGTGGTCAGTCTCCCGGTGCAGGCGAATGGGATGCTCACGATGCCATCCGTGCCTTCCAGAACTTAGCAGGAATCACGTGAACAAAACGCCCGCGCATTCCCCTTCCCTGGCGAAGCCGGGAGGGGGTCAAGCGGGCGGCGGCCTCTTGGCCGCCTTCCGTGATTTTTCTTTCGTCCCTTGGGCTTCGACGTAGCGTTTCACCGTCTCCAACGAAGCCCCGCCCACACTCCCGACGTAATAGGCACGATGCCAAAAGTACGGTTTCCAGTAGTATTTTCGTAAGTGATCTGCGAAGCGATTCCGCATGCGACGCGAACTGGCGGATTTGAGGTTGTTGATTAAGGTGGAGATGGTGAGGGCTGGATGGATGCCTATCAGCAGATGTACATGGTCGGCTTCCCCGCCAAATTCGATCAAGGTGCAACGCCAGTCTGCCAGAATCTCCGCGAAGGCGTCCCGCAAAGCCCCCAGCATCTCCGGCGTCAAGACTGGTCGCCGATACTTGGTTACGAACACGACATGCAACCTAAGGGAGTATACGGCATGCGACGCTGATACCAATTCGTTTTCGCTCATGGTAGCTTAATGGTATAATGGAAACACAAGCTTGTGCAAGGGGGGCGCCATGCTCACGGGGTACCGGTTTCGCCTGTATCCTACGAAAGCCCAGCAACAGATTTTGCTGCGCTGGATCGGGTGTCAGCGGCTGATCTACAATGCCAAAGTGCAGGAAGACCGGTACTACCGGGCGTTCCAGCGACGGTTTGTGGGTACGGCAGGGATGACCATTCCGGTGGATCAGGAATACGCACGCTTTATCTCGGAGGAGACGGCGTTTCTGCGAGAGGTGCCATCCCAGGTTCTGCGGAACGGCACGGTGCGATTCCGGCAAGCCTATCAGCGATTCTTTCAAAAGCGGGGCGGCCGTCCGAAGCTCAAGAAAAAATCCGGACGGCAGGCGGTGTGGCTGACGTCGGAACTCTTTCAGTTCATCCCGCTGACAGATAAGGCGACCGGTGAGGTTAACGGCTATCAGCTTCACGTGGGGACCACGAAGTTTCCAGTGGGCATGATCCCGTATGTGGCGCATCGTCCCCATGCCGTGCCTGCCTCGATTTATATCGCCGTAGAAGGCGGCCAATGGTGGCTCTCCTTTGCGGCAGACGATTCGACGGTCGCGATACCGGGAAACGGTGCCGACGTCGCGACCGAGCGAATCGCCGACGATTTGCGCCATCTCTCCGCTGAGCAACTGACCGAGCGGACGCTCGGCGGGGATCGGGGCGTGGCGAAACCCTTGATGACCTCCGATGGACACATTTTCGATCTCCAGCCTGTGCAAAAGGCCCGCATCGCCAAGCACCGGCGGCAACGCCAAAAATGGCAACGACGGGCCGCCCGGCGCAAGAAAGGATCCAAGAATCAACAGAAGGCGTATCGCAAAGTCGCTCGATACCAGCGGTACGAAAAGAACGTCCGACAGGATTATGCCCACCAAACGAGCCATCGTTTGGTCGTCAATAACGCCTATGATTTGTATGTCTTCGAAGATCTCAAAATCGCCCACATGACCAAACGCCCGAAGGCCAAAAAGGATGTCCAAGGCCGGTTTCTGCCGAACGGGCGCCAAGCGAAGGCGGCCCTCCATCGCGCGATCTTATCGTCCGCGTGGGGCGAGGTCGTCGCGTTTACCCGCTATAAAGCCTTGCGCCGAGGCAAACTCGTGATCACGGTTCCGCCCCAATCCAGTTCGCAGGAATGTGCGGTATGCACGTTCACTTCCCCGGACAATCGGCGCAGCCAGGCCGAATTTGTCTGCCAACGCTGCGGACATCGGGATAATGCGGATCACAACGCAGCGTGCGTGATTGCCAAACGCGGCATCCACACACTGCTCTCCGGAATTCCGCTCACCAAGGAGCACAAACGGATGCGGATTTTTCGGAAACTAGGGCCGGAACGGTCCGAAGTCACGCCTGGGGAGATCCGCGTAAGACGCCTCCCGCCAATGGCGGAGCCGCAGGGGTCGCAGAACCAGGAACCTCCGGGAGCGATCCCGGAAACCCCCGCCTCGGCCTCGTAGAGGCCAGGCGGAGGGAGAGTTCATTGCGTGGCGAATGCTGATGGGGGTGCGGATCACGCCCGCATCGTGGCGATGTTCTGCCCTCACCCAATAAAAAATCACGCACGATATAAAACACCGAAAGGATGATCATGTTATGCGATTACACCAATGGATCCGTCGGATGAGGCATGCCACACCCCCGCAGCGCGCGGGACTGGTCCTCCTCGGTACGGGCGTTTTACTCAGTATCATGGGCGCCGGTCAGACGCCCCACGTCTCGAACCTCATGGCGAAAGGCCCCAACGGTCCCCAACAACCGGGGACAACCTTAACCTACACCGCGACCGCCAACGGCAATGGCGGCACCGTCGAGTATCAATGGTGGGAAGACGGCCCGTCGGGATGGAAAATGGTGCGCAATTATTCCCCCAACAATACGTTTACCATTCCCGATGCGGCGGCGGGATCGTATCCCGTGGTCGTGTACGCCTTGGACGCCAATCAAATTGCAGCCGGAGAGTGGTCCCAGGCGCAGTATCAGCAGTTCATTGCGAACGTGGCGAGCCAAGTGGTCTTGAACGCTCCCGTGAATCCGGAGTTCCCGTCGTCTCAGCCACAACCTCTTCAAGGTCTTCTCCTGCCCGTCAACAATCCGGTGACGGTGACGGCGCAAGCAACCAATCTCATTAATCCGGTGTATCAATTTTGGTATGAAACCCCGAGCGGACACTGGATCGGAAGCAATTACACATCGCAAAACACGTTTACGTTTACTCCCTCGGCTGCGGGAACGTATAAAGTTGTCGTGTACGCGAAAGATCCGAGTGCCCCGAATAATGCTACCTTTGCGGTGTGGAGTCATCCTGTGAGCCTCAGCGTGGCCAACGTGACGCCGAGTCAACCCATTCCCGTCAATCAGCTTCCGGCATCGTTACAGGCGTTGGCCCCGCGGCCAACCAACAACGCCATGCCACCGGCTCCGTATGCGCAAATTTTTGCGTTAACCCAAAATAATGCAGAAATCGGGCCCAACCATCCCATGCAGGCGGGAATACCTGTCGTGATTCAAGCCATGACAGCGGGAGATGGCGCGCCCAACCTGAATGGCAACAAATGGCCTACTTTCGTGAATCTCAATGCGTTTGCGAATCCCTACCATTTTCCGCATCCCGTGCCCGACACCATTCCGTTGTATTGGGTCAAGCCCACGCCCCAATCATCCTGGGAGTTGCTCCCCCAACCCGACTGGGCCAATCCGCCATCCGGCAATCAATGGGCTATCGCTGTGACCCTCGCCGATGTCAATTTGTCTTCGACGCCTCCATCGTCCGCGTTACAATTAGCCCAGATGTCAGGTCCGGTGGTGTTTGGGGGACAGCGCATTTATACGGCGGCGAGTTGGAATCGCAAACAAGCGGATTTGCACTTGTTACCAGAACTCTGGCCGACTTTGTCTGCTGCGAACATGCCATATTCGGAGTGGGTGACGTTGTTAATGGGATTCACCAATCCCCCCAGTCAACGGTTCTACATTAGAAATTTGAACAACGTTCCATCTGTGCATCAAACCCGAACCATCGCGCAAAATGCTGGATGGGGTTCCAATCAATTAACCGGCACGGCCCAGGCCGACGCCACCTTGTCTGCCGTGCCCAGCTCCGTGTTGTCGTCTGCGTTCTCGGTCGCTGAACAAGATGTCATTACGTATTTGAATAATCCCGCCCGGGCATTATGGCAAATGCCTCCTGCCGTGATCAAAGAGGACGCGGTCAGCTTGTGGGATGTACAAAAACAACTGGATTTCAAATCGTGGCGGTTTGTCGATAGCTTGGCGATCCAAAATCACGTCACAATTCCGACCACTGTCTCGCATTTCACGCAATCCGTCAGTCCGTCTTTGAGTGCTAAACAAAACGGAGCCGGAGAATGGATCCTCACCATTCCGATGCTCGTCACGAGCCAAGGCGAAAAACTGGTTAACGGGCACTATGTGCCCACATCGTTTTCACCGACACCCGTGGTTATTGTGCTACAACAAGTTCCGGATGTGGGCGCCTCGAACGGCATGGGATGGGCCGTGGATCAATTTATCTACTAAATCGTTCGATTCTCCCCCTGGGAAGCTCCGAAAACCGATATCCAAAGGTTTTCGGAGCTTTTTCTTTTATGAAAGATTCACGAAAGGAGAATCGGATCATCATGCAACGCAGGAAGTGGCTGATTGCTGGAGGCGTCTTCGTGTTGATATGCGGGATGGTCGGATATTGGGCAACGCGGGGACATGGTACGCGATTTTTCACACACGCTCCCCGGGTGATATCCGTTCCATCGCATCGTTCGCGTCCTCACTTGGAGGCGTTGTCCCTCCAGAGCTCTCAAGCATCAGCATGGACAGCCTTACAACGTCGCCATCAAACTTTGATGACCATCGAATGGCGCAGCATCAGCCAGCAAATACCGGGGTTTTCGTCAGCATCTTTGGGACAGTTAACCCCCACTCTTCTGGGAGCTTCCAGCTCATTAAAAGATCCCGTTCTAGAGACTCCCGGATTTCAGCACACAATCGCGATTTGGCAACAGGATCTGTCTCACATCCCCCACACCGTTGCGCCATCAGGAATTCCTACGGCTGTGTGGGATGCCGCTTGGAATCAAACACTTCAGGATGTTGACCAAGCTGTAGGGCCCGATCCTCTCGCACTCGATGAGCAATTGGCTCCGCACGAAGGTCACGCTTTTCAACGACTGATTGTTCATCGTTATGCATTGTGGCACACGTGGCAAGCCCAACACGCCTGGATGACGACCATATTTGTGTCCGTGGGACCGTTTAGACGTCCATATCATCGAGTCGTGTCTTGGACGGTGATTCGTCCCCCAGTCCATCTCAGCACGAGTCAATTGCATGTCATTACGATGACCCGCGTCCCCTTTATTGTCACAGAATATCTCATCACGGCTCAGCATCAAACTCTCTCGTTCGCTCAAAGTGGTTTTGTTGTTTTAGGATTGTTCCGGGTGAACCAAACATGGCATTGGGCGTTGGAAACGCTGGTTTTGAGTCCCCCAACAACTCTTCCCGCTTATCCGAAGCCCTCTTCCACAAAGTAGGGTGAGAGCATCCGGAAGCGTGGGATCGATGTACGGTCGAAGCCCTGTACAATGAAAAGCAATCACGCAACATTGTGAACACGTTGACACGAAAGGAGGACATCATATCATGTCTCGTCTGGTGGGGCGTCTCGCGGGAAGTTTGGGTGCGCTCGCACTTCTGACTTTGCTTCCCGTTCCGGCTTATGCATGGAGTTGGTCCGGGGGTTCGTCATCCGGCGGCTGGTCATCGGGTGGCTGGAGTACGCCTACGACCACTACAGGAGGTTGGAGTTCTGGCGGAGGATATACGAGTAGCAATTACACTAGCGGCGGTTCCAGTGGCGGATGGGATCCGAGTCTTTATGGCATGTCATCGGGCAACAGTTTCGTGGGGGGGTATACGATTGGCGGCGTGAGCATTCCTACGGCGTCCATTATCGGCACCTCGACGGGCTATGTTCCGCCGGGATCATCCACCACAGGATTCTCGTTCGGTAATGCCTATGGGAATTCCCAAACCGGTATTCACTCCAGCGGCACGTCCTGGACGCCGGCAAGTGGTACCTCTGATCCGCTCACGCAAACCATTGGCACGAGTACCCCAGGTTTTCAGCCGACGGGAAACGGCCAATATACGTATAATGGGTGTGCGGCTCAAGGGGGCATCACCGCCTATAACGTAGCTACTGGAAAGTCCTATTGCCAAACGGGGACGTTTGTGAATGGGCAATATATTCCCCCACAATGTCCGGCCGGCGAAGCGCAAATTGACAACGATGGCGTGTGTCAAGGAACCGGGAGTGATAGTCCGGGCATCTACCCGCAATGGACGTTTTCCGCGTGTGTGAACGGGCAGCAAACGGAATACACGCACAACGTCCAAACCGATGCGGTCGTCAGTCAGAGTACGGTGTCGTGTGTGGCGAATCCGGCCCCTACGTCCAATCCGCCCACCGGTGGGTCCTCGACGCCGATCTACACGCCGCCACCGACCTATACCCCGCCCACCTATACGCCGCCGCCCGTGGTGACGACGAGCACGCAAACGGTGGTCGGCACCTTCACGTTTGCGGCCTGTATGCCGAATCCGGAAGAGACGACCTATAATGGGCAGCCGATTCAGCCGCCGCAAAACGACCAATGGGTCACAGCAGGGAATGCCCCACCCAATACCTTGTTGCCGGGGCCCGGGTGGGCGATTGACGTGGCCCCGCAAACGTTGGTGACCACCACGTGCACGGGGACCGGGGCCGATCAGTCGTGCACGCAATCCTCGCAGCCCGATGGGAGCGTGTACCAGGAAGCCTACGATCCCAATGATTGCCCGTATCCTGTGGTGCAGTTTGCGCCCAATCCGACGGTGCAGAAGTAACGAACCATAACGCCTAATGCGTATCCCCCGTCCGTAATCCGACTCTGCGGTCTCGGACGGGGGTTTTTTGGGTCTGATGATTCCGGCAAAAGGAGGCGACAGCACGGGTGCGCGCACTCACGTTATGGACCCAACCGATTTGTGCCACGACATCCGGGGATGTCGTCGGCGTCGAATGGCTCACCCGATGGAACGGCGAGACGACCGCCGCGGGATTGTGGCAGTGGGCTGAGCAAACCGCACAGATTACACGGCTCGAAACCCGCGTGTTAGAAGTGTTACAAGCCTGGCGGCAGACGTCCGAAGCCCCGCAAGGCATTTGGTTTATCAATTTGCATCCGCACGGGATTGTGACAACGCCCGAATTTCCGTCGGCTCTCGCGCTCTGGAGTCGCCGATTGGATCCGGTCGTATGGGAATTGCTCGAACACCCGGGATGGACCGCTCCTGTGGTGAAGGCATTGGCTCAGGCTGGTCAAATTGCCCTCGATGATTGGGGCGACAGCGTGGAATCGACCACACGTCTCGTGACGTGGCCCATTCGATGGGTCAAACTCGACCGCACAATCACCCGTCAGCTCATTCGGCCGGACATGCTGGCGTGGGTTCGCTGGATTCAGCACTTTGCGTTTGGGGGGCCGCTCTCGTGGATCGCAGAAGGGGTCGAAACGCCGGAAGAACGGACCGCGTGTGCGGCGGCCCACATTCCGTTTGTGCAAGGCTTTGGGGTGTCGCCACCACGACCGTATCGGACTATTGGGTGGTAATGTCGGATCGTCTTGACGTACAATGATCGGGAGAAAGGTTCTGGGCCACAACGCAAGGAACACGAGGAGGAAATGTAGTGTACTGTATGCAACGGATTACGGATCCGGCCGCGATCCAGGCCGTGATCACGCAAGCCCCGCCGTTTGGTCCCGGCTGGGATCCGGCGGTGATGACGGGAGCAGATGCCTTGGAGATCTGGGCGACCACGATCACGGATCCCACCGATTATGTGGCCTTTCGCTTAATGCACGGCTCACAGATCCTGCGAGAACTGCAAATTCCAGGATATTAACGGGGGCGGGAGACGTCCCCAGGCATCAGGGGGGATGGTCATGGAACGTTTGACATGGCGCACCTGGTGGGATCGCCTACGCCGGGGACCCGACATTGCCGAAGGTTCGGGCGTTGTTCCGTTCATCCCGCCGCGTCGGATCTTGCCGGTCCGTCCCACCCCTCCCTCTCCGGTCTTATCGCCCCCTACGTGGTCGACCGTGTTACGCACGGTGCGGCAATGGCCGTCGGGCATGCCGATCACGTCCGATTTGTTGGCCCAACGCTTTGGCGTGGGCCGAGGCCAGGCGTGGCGCTGGCTGCAACGGCTCGAACGGGCGGGGTTAGTGCGGGTCGTGCTAGGGCCGCCAGATCGTCACGGCACCCGCCGCAAGCAACGCTTTGTCTCCTAGTTCATCATCCCCCGCATTCCAAAATTGGTCTGAGACTCCCTGTCCGTGACACAAGGAGAAGAGATCATCATGGCCGCCTTTTCTATGACAGATCGTCCGACGATTTTGCTCGCGTGTTTGGGCTTGCATCGAGAGGATTTTGATCGGTTTCGGTCCGCCGGCCTGGTGTCGGACTATATTTGGGTAGAAACTCGCTGTGGTGGAGACAATCGGCAATTGTGCGCATCCGCCTTGCAACGTCTGACCACCCACCCATGTTGGGATGGAATTGAAGACGACGAAGAAGATTCTACGTATGCGACGTGTTGGTTTCGGTTTCCTTCGGCCTATCAGGATGCGCTAGTGCAGATCACGCATCACCCCGACGATGCGACCGCGTGGCAGCATCTGGCTGATCGGATCATGCTCTCGTGAACATGATGCCCTAGGTCCTCTTTCCTAGAGGTGATGGTTGCAGACAAAGAAGGTGCGACATGGGATCTTTCTCGGCGTTCTGGGGGCTGACAGGTGCGTGGATTCTGCTCATCGCCGCGCAAGTGTGGTCTGACGCGCGCCATCGCCAATTGCCCTTTGAATGGACGGGCCTGGCCGGCCTCGTCGGATTGATCACGTTTGCGGTCGTCCATCCGGTCGTGCACGGGGCCATCTGGATCGGGCATGTAGCGGCCGCACTCGGATGGGGCGGTCTGGGATGGGGCCTGTGGGTGTTGGGGTTTTTGGGATTAGGGGATGCGGCGACGTTCGCCATCTTTGGTCTCTTGTTTGGCGCGGGGCTCACGCTTCTCGTGGTCGCCGCCAGTTACGGGCTGATCGGATGGCTTGTCATTGTCTGGCGCGGCGTGTTCCGCCGCCCGGTTCCGGATGCTTGGCCCTTTGGCGTCTTCTTGTGGCCGCTTTCGTTGGGTGCGTGGATCTGGATGTGGATACCGCACTAAGTACCTTCACCGCTCCGATTGGGCGTGCATGGTACAGATCGTGGACCAGGTGCGGCTCTGACAATGCTCGTGCTGGCACCGAAAGCCCACCGCATGGGTGCGGGCATTCCAGAACACGGCGGTTTCGGACATCCCACTATATCCCGAGTGCTCAGCCTGCCAGGGGCACTCTACAAAGATGCGGACCCCCTCGTTGTATGGATGGGGATCGGATCGCACAGGAATCTGCCAGGTGGTTAACAAGGCCAACAAGGCATCCGGCGTGGGAACCCGATGTCCTGCTCCTTCGACTTCCGGTGCGGCGGGGCGCAGGTCGTGGGACGATTCCGGCGTCGGAATCCAGGCCCAAATCCGCCGGGCCTGATGGATCGTCAGCGGATGCTGGCGGTCTGGCACCGCGAGCAATCGCGCGGGCCACCACGGACGCTCCGACGTGGGATCGCCTTTCCGGGGCGTGGTGCCATAAATTTTGGAAATGCGGGAAGCATTAAAGACACTACCGTCTACGTTCACGGTGGTAGTGGTAAAGCGTTGGGCCAAAATTTGCAACATCTCCCGCACGAACACGGTCATTTCGGGTGTATTCGGCCAATCCGCTAGCGGATACACGAGGTGCACGCCGTTGCCCGACAATCCTTGGGCAGGGCGGGGCCATCCGAGCTGAGCCAAGGCGTGGCCGATTTGTTGCGCCGTCACAATAGCGGCCCGGCGTTCCGCGACCGTGGCGTTGGTGTGCGCTGGGCGTTGGGGATCGAGATCCACGAGCAGCCACCGCCGCACGAGAATATCAGCATCCCCGGCCGCTCGTCCCCCACGGTGCAACCGATTGCGGGGATACGGCCAATTGGGATCGAGCCGCACGGGATTCAAGGTGGCATAAATACCGGAGACCGCCGGATCGGTATCGGACTGGCGGACGGCTTGCTGAAACGCCCGGCCATCCGTAAATCGCCCAATCGCCGGCAGGCCATCCCGATAGAGCACGCGTACTTCGACTTCGGCGTCGGGCGTGATAAGATACGCCCACCAGCGGGCAATATCCGCCGCGTTGGGCTGATCACGTCCCCCATCAGTGGGTAAGATGGTAGAGCCAGGCGGCACCGTGGATCACTCCTTCCCACCACAATCCCGCTATCGCCATTTCCTTGACGATTTGCCCCCACGAAGGTCCGCGTTTAGCCATGGCGCACCTTCCTTGCAGCCTGTCGGGGTAGGCGATCAATGAGCCACGAGGCTTCCCCTTTGGTCAACCCCTCAATCAGCGCCTCGGGTGTCCCGTGTTGACGCAACCACGCTTTTTGCTTGGGGGTCGCGGGGGCCAATTTCCACAAGGCATCCGCCAAGGCTTGCTGCGCGGCACGGGGCGGCGTGCCGAGCAGGTCGGCCCATCGGGTAGCCCGCCCCACGGTCCACGCTTGCAACGCCTCGCGATGGCGATCCAACACCCACGACGCGGCCCATTTGGGTAGGGATTGTGCTTCGGATGCGGGCCAACCGAACTCTTGCAAGCGTTGCTGTTGAAGCGGCGTGCTCGGGCCGTCGGGGTTAATCATGCCAAACTGGACACATCGTGCGACGATCTCCTGCTGACTATCCGGATCGTCCGCGATTTCGGCCAATGCGTCGGCCAAATCCCGCCAGTCCACACTCGGAGCCGCATCCTCGACTAGATCCGTAAACAAATCGGGCACGTGTTCGCTGTGGAGCCGATCAAGGGGCACGAGCTGCATCAGCCATTGTTCATCGTCGGTGGACAACCGAGCTTCGCGGGCCAAAGCCGTACTCACCCGGGTCCCAGAGACCAGGTCCCGTCGCAACCCCAGCAAATCGCGCACGGAGATAATTTTATGACGCCGGGTGTTGTCCGCAACGTCGATCAGAATCATCTGATCTTTGCCGGGGGCGGGGCGCGTCCCGCGCCCGACCGTTTGGGTAAACAGGGCCAGCGATTTGGTGGGACGAGCTAGTATGATGGTTTCGACTGTGGGTTCATCGAAGCCCTCACTATTTCCCATCACAGTGACCGTGCCATGCCGTCGCGTGATAATATTGCCAGACGTTGTTCTCACACACCACACTCGCTCGGATTTCCAATCGGTCTCAAATTGCAGCGTATACTTTGACTTTCGATTGCTGATCCGATGGACATCTTCACGCTCAATGGACAGTGAATATTGCGGAGACCATCCAGGAGGTATCGAGCGAACAGGTTTTAAGGACGCTCGATACCCTCGACAGACAGCAATTGCTTGGAGCAGTTCGAGGAGTGCTCGGTGAGTTTTCGTAATGACGTAAGTTTGAGGTCGTAGGCGTCCGTCGCCATGATTTCCATCCGCGAGCCACAGTCCCTCAATCAGCGCCGCGAATTGTTCTTGAGAGAGTCCCCAGAGCAATGGGGAACCTTTTTTGTTTAAATAAGGTTCCAACGGAAAGAGGCCACGACGTTTTTGTGAACCAAATCCTGTGCCTCGAGGAAAGCTCCAAGACCAGTGTGCAACGAGATTGTCACCCGATGCTCGTTCTTGATAACGGCGACGAAAATCGACATCCAATTGCGCAATCACGCCTTCAATCCACGCGATTATCCAGGCATTATGAACGTTTTCAACGATTTTGTACTCGATCCCGCCACTTAATAATCGGTTGGCTGAACCATCACCTAGCCAATACCCAATAAATCGGCATTCTGCGAGCGTCAGCTCCGATGGCGCTTTGTATCGCAATCCATATCGGACGTTAAATCGCCGCGTCGCTTCTTTAATCGATTCTTTGAACCCATATCCTTCTCGTTTGCGTAAGGTGTACGCATTGGCTGAAATCATGCGTTGATATTGTTGTGGAGATAAGTCGGGTGGTTGTTCTGGTTGGATATCTAACGGATCAGCTATCCCGGAAATTGGTAATTGAAGGGCGCGTCCGACAAGATCGCGGGCCGGGGCTTTTTTAAACTGTCCTTCGCGACTAGTCCGATATAAAAGCCGATGTCCTTCGGTTACACGGATGCTCCGATGCGGGGTTTCCAAGACCACCATACGTTCCCACCACGCACGCGGGCGACGCACAATATCCAAGGGGGGTTCAAAGGTAATTTGACCGTTTGCCCAATTTGCTACGCGATGGGCAGGGGTCATCGCATCGATGCCCACAAATCCCTCGCTCGTTAAGATTTCGGTCTCTTCGTCCAAGCAGAGCACGGCTGCATTAGTGACAATCCGCGTTGTTCCAGATCGCAACCGCGTCAACACATCTCGGCGCGCTTCAAGCGGCATGGTGCCGTCCACCGCTTCCGCGGCCAAACCAACACTTCGGAACGTTTGAGCTAAATCATGGGCATGTTGAACCCCGGCGGCAAATACAATCGCTTTGGTGCCCGGGGCGTGGGTTTGGTACGCGGATACAATCAGCGCATTCCGCTCGGACGAATTCAACACGCTTTGCAATTGCCCTTCCACAAAGTCCCCGCCCCGAGTCGGGACCGCATCGAGATCGGCCGATCCCTGCACGCGCACCGCTTGAATATCGACCAACCAGCCGTCTTGAATGGCCTCCCGAATGCCATAGCTATACACAATTTTGTCAAACACGGTCTCTAAACTCGTGAGATCGGTACGAAACGGTGTGGCACTCACGCCGAGCAAGAGATCCGGCTGCAGATAATCGAGAATTTTTCTGTAGGACGGCGCGGGGGCGTGATGGCAGTTGTGAACGACAATGCCAGCCTGTCCCACTGAGTACGTATGAGGGAAAGCCACATCTAAGTTAAATACGTCGACCGGGGTTGCCATACGCATGGGCATCGCTTCTACCACGTTGACCCAACCCCTTCGACTCAAAACCGAATCGCCAGGTTGTAAAAATTCGGCTTCAATCCATCCTTCGCGGGTATAAAATGGGTGATTGCACGTACAACGAAGAATTTCGGAGGTGTTCAGTGTGATTTGCATTAACCCCGTGGTTGACCGGTGATGCGTCATGATGACAGGCACGGATACCCAACGGTGGGTATCGGGATCAAATGTGCGTAAAATCTCGCCCGGCCGCCACCTTTCAATCGGCCGTCCATCGACCAATGTCCCCGCCGGAAAACATTCATCCACCACCACGGTGGCAAACCGATCCCGGGGCCACCGATGTAACCGCCGAGCATGGAGCGATTGCACGCTCGCCACCACGACCGGGGCTTCCCATTGATCTTCGGGTCCCTTGACGATGCCCACCGACGCCTCCGGCCACACGTGCTGGATTTTGTCGGCAGCCTGACGAACGAGTTCGTCGCGATGCGCCAGGACCAACGCCGTTCCGCCCTGACGACGTAGTAATTCGGACAGCACGATGGTCTTCCCTGTACCGGTAGCCATGCTCACCACCGGCCTCTTTACCCCTTGACGATGGGCTTGCGTGATAGCATTCAAGGCGGCTTCCTGATAGGGACGCAGTTCCATATCAGATCCCCTCCTCCGAATGCGTGACCGCCCACTGCAAAATGGACCACAACGCGGTACTCCACGATGCTGATCCACGAGCTTGGTTCACCCATGCATTAAGCGAAGGGGGTAAATATACCCACATCATGCGATCCCGGATCAGGGATTCGCGGGGCGGCGCGGGTGGCAATTGAGGAACTGACGACGCGATAGTCCACCGGATCACCGCTTGGCGCATCCATTCACTGAGCGTTTGTTCGGACTGTCGGGCATGCATTTCGATCATCTCGTAAAGCTGTTGAGAGACATACACAGGATGACGTACAGTGTTCCCAGGGGCAGACCCCTCTTCCCGCACAGTAAGCGTGACCATATTAGCCAACCTCCTTATATCCAAGAACGGTATTGAGACGTTGGGAAGGGCCTAGCCCTTCCCAACGTTTTTATTTTTCGTGGGCAAAAGCCCACGCGGACGGATCTGCTTGGGTCGCACGCCATACACCGCGTACCCGAACGCTCCCCATCGTCGCGGGGAACAAGATTTCTTCGGTGATCTCCGTGCGGATTGGAATCTCTGGAGCCGATTGAACATGGAAGGAAGAGGAATCTGGGTGCCGGTTGGACACCTGTTCGTAGAGCTGCGAGATCAGTGCGGGAGCTTCCGCGCGGCTTCGGCCCCGGACTTTCAGGTGGGCTTCAAGGGCCAGCAACCGTAACGTGTGCTGCAGAGCCGGTTTGCCGGTTGCGTGTTCCAGTGCCGCATTCAAAGCCTGATCAATGGCTTCCATGGCCTCCTGTTGAGCGGCCGACTCCAGCCAATTTTTGTGCTCTCGGAGCAAGCGCTCTCGGCCACGCCCGCTGAGTGTTTCCCATTGTGCGTGCAGCCACAAAAACTCCGCGATCTGGCGGAGGCTGGGGGCCTGCCCGCGGGTTCGGGACGGGGCTACGGGTTCCTCGGTGAGCCACCACACGTCGGAACCTGCGGACTGAAATTGCGACAAATACTCACGTAGCCAGCGGATTTCATCCCGAGCAGCACGTATTGCAATCCGGTAGTTCGCGAGGATCTGCCGTAACGTGCGCTGGAGTTGTTGTCGAATCACGCGCCGCTGTTGGGTTCGATCTGCGGCTTTTTGGAGTTTGACTTTGGGGGTTTTGGTTGTCTTTTTTGGTTCGGTCGGCTGGTCCGACGCAGGAGAAACGGATAAAATTGAACCGTTCATGATTTTTGCCTCCTGAATTAGGGTAAGGGGTAAAAAGTCGTGGACACGTGATGTTGATGTTGACTAGGCCGAGGTGGGTGGCAGCCCGCCTCGGTTGATTGTTTTTACACTGAACGATCCGCATAGGCGAGGGCGGAGACATACTCTTGGTACATGCGGGCTAAAGGACCATCCTGCAACCGTTGCGCGAGATCGGTCTGCGCTGCATCATCAAGCACGCCTAGCTCGTCGATGCGGAGTACACCCCACTCCTGCCCCCCGCGTTTTTGCGGCGTGATCGTGAGGGACACGTGAATTTGTCCCAACTTGAGTCTCCGGGCTGCAGCGCGGGTCACAAAGCGGCTGACCACGCGCAAACTGGTAGGGGGCGCGACCACGACAATCGGTAAATATTCGCCGTCGCGGAGGAACAATAAGAGCCGCTTCTCCCGACACGCTTTGCCTTTGCCCCCGTTCGGCGCGGACCGCCAGCGGTTCAACGGACACGTTGCGCATTCTCTCATTTCGGTGGGACCAGTTTCACCTGCCACCGGATCTAGCCGATACAACCCGTGCTGTGAATCCACCAATTCGCACACCGTAAGCTGATCGTCTGGGTTTTTGTCATCGGGAATCGCGTACCAACGACTGGGCCGGACGGCCAAGATCACCCCTGTCATCGTAGAGATTGCTTCGCCTTCGGATTCGAACGCCCGGGCTTTGATCCGGTAGCGTTCAGGTTGCAGGTCAGCCTCCGGGAAATCGGGTGCGGTCGGGAGCGCGGGAATGGGAACGTTATTTTCAGAAATTTGGGGCACGGTGGCCATTGTTTCATCATCCTTTCTGTTGGTTGATCGGTGTCATGGTCCGGGGGTGTGTCCCCCGGCCTCCTCGCGGAGGTGGGCGCATCGTTCTTCGACGGTGCCCCCATCCCCGCGAGCCATTACGCGAGCGTTGGGAACCCAAACCGGTCGGCACACACGGCAACGAACGGGCACCCGGAGCATCCGTAAGCGCTGTAGGGATTGGGCACAATGCGGTCCGGATCGTCTGCTTGTTCTTGCGCCCACGCCAATTGCTGGCGGACGCGGTCGATGCTCTGCTCTGTCACCGGGACCGGGATCGTGAGGGTTTGCGGGGTTTTCGTTCGAATCAGGTAGTCCAGCGCAAACGGCGCCGTTTCCCCGGTTTTTTGCGCCCACGCCAGGACGTACAGGGGCGCTTGCAGGGATTTGCGGATCACGTCGGTCCCATTCGGTGTACGTTTGGTGGTTTTAAGGTCGCGAATTTGACCTTGTTCGTCGATCACGTCGATCACACAAGTCACCGGGATGCCGTCGATGTCCGCTTCCAGTCGCTGTTCCGTGGCTTGCGGCGTTCCGATTGCCGGGCGAATCGCGCTGTCCCAGAGGTCGGTCAGAGGCAGCCAGCTCTCGGGGTCCACGCCGACGGCCTCGTCCGCCGCGGCCAGTGCCGCTTCCTCGCGGTCGGCACCTTGCAATCGCGATTCCACAAAGCGGTGGACCGCTTTACCGATGGCCGCATCGGGACGGGATGGCCATTCAAAGTCATCCGGGAGATCAAAAACGCCGGTACTCCATGCGCCACGGGCGGGACACATGAGCCAGTCGACCAAGCGGGTTGGCGACCAGTTGCCGCAGGGCAACGGCCCGGTGGCGTACGATGCGGTATCGGTTGCCAAAATGTCTTCGAGGGTAAAGCGGTCGGACGCTTTGGAGGGAGTCATTCAAATTACCGTCCTTTCTCTGAATTATCGGGTGGAAGAATGCGCTCGATAGGCACTTGCAAAATTGATGCCAGTCTTCTGTAGATCTGCACATTTCCCTGCCGTTCGCCGCGCTCAATCCGAGCAAGATAGGACTGCGAAACGCCCACACTGTCCGCTAATTCTTTTTGCGTCAGATGATGCGCTTGTCGAAGTTGCCGAAGTACCATCGTCACCCTGTCCTTTCCGCCACTCTTTTTCTATTATTATATTCCTCACAGGCCATTTGTCAATGCGGACAGTGCCTTTACGAAAGGTTTTTTGCCTTGATATGTCTCCGTGTCATAAACTGGTCGTACACTACAAGGTAAAGAGCAATTGACATGTTGGGGTGACGCCATTGTTAGGAGACCGACTCCGAGCTGTTCGGAAAGATCGGGGATACACGCAAGCACAAGTCGCGGATGCAGCGGGGGTTTCCCAATTCACGCTGAGCCATTATGAAAACGGCACCAGACAACCTCCTTGTGACGTTTTGGTCAGCATTTCTGACTTTTTGGATGTGTCCGTTGATTTTCTGCTTGGTCGATCTGATGAGCGTCATTACTCTCATCTCCCGGGCCGTCAAGTGCCTCTCGACGTGGGAAAGCGATTGACTATCGTGCGCGAGGCCCGGCATTTATCCATCGAACAATGCGCGACGCTTGTAAAAGTGTCATCGGATCGTTGGAGACAATGGGAAGCGGAAGAACGCCCCCCCACATGGCCGCAAATTCTCCAAATCGCTGATACGTTTCAAATTAGTCTGGACTGGTTGCTCAATCGTCCCCAGATGCTGTTCCCCACGAGCGAACCGGCTACAATTTCCGAAGCCGAGTGGAAACGGACACAAGTCACGATTGCCGTCATGGAAGCTTTATGGCGTCAACGTATATCCAGCAAGGAATGGGAGGCCACGGAACGCCGCGTCACCGCGTCGGCCACTGATCGTCTGGAATAGGTGGTCCCGCACATCCGGACGCAATCCAGCGGTCGTATTGGCCGGCGTGAATACCGTCAAAGCGGCGCACGAGATCTTCGAGCTGTTCCGGTGTCCAGGTGGCAAAGGGATTGTCGTGCTCCGCGAGAGCCACCACCCGCAGATACTCGGGCATTTTGTGCATCGGATATACCTCCTGACAACCTCCAAAGCGCTGGAGAGCTTTGGATGAATTACAAAATTGCAACCAGCTCTACAACAACATAACAACGCACATCAATTAACAATATGCTATCTGGTATTATTTTATTACCATATGGGATATCTGTCAAGGCATTTATGCCATCCCAATAAGATATAATAGAGATATGACAAATACGGGAGGATGCTATGTGAAAGAGCAGTCGTTTGGAGTCAAACTTCAAGCCATCCGCAAGCGTTTGGGATTGAGCCAGACGGATTTAGCCAAGATGATCGGCACGACGCAAAACAACATCAGTCGTTATGAGCAAGGATTGCGACGCCCGAGTTTTGACACCTTAAAAAGGATCTCGGATGCTCTGAATGTGTCCATGGACGAACTTTCGGACGGTGCCATTATCGAATTCAATCGAAACCCGATCGGAGTAACATCCCCATCATGGGCATCCTTCGTGTTTTCGTTGCAAAACGCTTATCAATGGACGACAGAGCAGTTGGCCCAACAGCTACAAATTCCTTTGGATGAACTCTTGCCTCCCCGCTCCACCGGACGCCCATCGGTGCAGGCCGTGCAAGCAATCGCTTCGTTTTTGGGCGTTTCTCAATTATCAATAGCCATTCTCGCGGGATACATGGATCGGGATACCACTCTCGATGCCATCATAGATCTCATGCAGTGGCCGTGGCGGAAACTCGCTCCCTATCATTCTGACTGGTACAACCGTCATGGAGGAGCTTTTTTGCGGGCGTGCCGCACCGCGCAAGATCAGTCGATAGATACGGTAGTCCATCGGTGGAATACTTACTGGGATCGGTCTCTCACAATTGATGATTGGAACCTATTGGAAAGTCAGGGTGTCTTGCGCACTCCGTGGGACTCTCACCATCCCACGGCTCGATTAGATGAACTGCCCGGAATTTGGCTCTGGGCCTTGGTCATGGCGTGTGAAACGATTCCTGGCTCCTTGTACTCGGATGTGGTGGGACTAACCGCTCTGTTAGGCCGTATATCCACGAAAGGCCCCCTCCGTCAAGTGTGGTTTACTGGGAATCGTGATTATGAGATGTTGATAGCGGCGTTTGATATAACCCTCGACAAAGCGCATGACACGCTAGACGTGGTATCTTTTCGTGAGCGAGTTCGGACAGCACTGGAGTCAACTCCAGCTTCAGTTGCCCCTTCCACTACCCCACCTTTGCCCGTTCGGTCGATTCCTCTTCTCGGTCGCGTCGTCGCCGGCATTCCGGTCGAAGCGCAGGCCGATCAGCAAGGCGAACTCCGGATTCCCCAGGAAGATCCCGGCGATTTCGCCGTCATCGTGCACGGGGATAGCATGGTGCACGCGGGCATTACCGAAGGCGATGTCGTCATTGCGGAACAGGTGCAGCCCGGTCAGGACGTGCCCTCTCAGTCCCTGGTGATTGCCCTCGTGAACGGGGAGCAAACGCTCAAATGGCTTATGCGCGATACGGATGGGACGTGGTGGCTGCGCGCGGCCAATCCGCAATATCCCGATATCCCGCTAGATCCCCAACGCGATCGCGTGGTGGGACTAGTGCGCGGGATTCAACGGCGTCCCCCGGCCCCATCATCGGCCTCATCCCGTCCGGTCGCATCGTCCGATTCCTGGGATGATCTGACCCCGGATCAACGGGACCTGCTCGCCGCCCAACAACAGATGATTGCCGAGCAACAGCAGCTTCTTCAAGCTATGCTCGTCCGTTTTCGTCGGATGAACCAGGCGGCGCGATCGCGCGCATCGCGGCCCGATGACAACGATCCCCAGGATCCCCCGTTTTAACGGGAGACACCGTTTTGCCCATCTTGATAAGGAAAAGGAGATGACCTCCGTGGCGTTCACGACTCCCATCTTCGTCTTTGATTTGGAAACCATCCCGGACTGGACCCGTTTGCAGGCCGCCTCGCCCCCCAGCGAGGCACCTGGCGAGGCAGATGCCCCCGCATCGGCCCCTACTCGGATGCCCAAACCCGCTTTTCATCAAATTGTCGCCATTGCCGGCGCGTGGATTGCCCCCAATGGCGCGCTCCGCCAACTCCGGGCGCTAGGGGAACCTGTCTGGTCGGAAGCCGAACTCGTGCGCGAAGCCTTCCGGATCATTAGCGAAGGCCGGCCCCGGCTGGTGGGATGGAATTCGCACGGATTCGATCTGCCGGTCTTGGTCTATCGGGCCATGGTGCATGGCATCGCCGCGCCGCAGTTTTATGTCTGGGGCGAACCCTACCACGGCTATCGCAAACGCTTTGACGAAGACAATCATCTCGACTTGATGGATGTCTTGAGCTTTTATGGTTCCAGTCCCCGCTTGAGCCTCCATGAAATGGCGCGGGCCTTGGACATTCCCGGCAAACTGGACATGGATGGAAGCCAGGTCTGGGATCGGTATCAAGCGGGCGATCTCGCCGCGATTCGAACCTACTGTACCGCCGACGTCCTGACGACCGCGCTGGTCTTTGGGCGGTACGCCTATCACCGCGGCTGGTGGAGCCCAGAGCAGATGACCACCTGGGAAAATTCCGTCGCGGCATGGCTCGATGCGCAAACCGATCCGGTGTGGATTCGGTTCCAAGCGCAATGGCGCCCGATGACCGCGACCGTGATGGGGCGGGCCCCGTGGGATGCAGAGACCTCGGTCTGATTATCAGCGGACTCCGAAGCAAGGACAGTCATTCTCTTGGGAAGTCCTTGTCATCATTTCTCAAGGCTCTAGAGGCTCACGTTGCCGAGAGGCACTGGCCTCACCCTGTCAGATAAGAAGTGTGGTATAGCAATCGGTACGAAAAGCCTTATTTCGCCTCATAGGGGTGTTGAATCGATCCCTTCTACGGTAAGAAAAAATCCTGCTGGAGGTGTCCTGTATGTTAGATTCTGTGAAACCTTATTGGGAAACCTTCGAAGTACCTGTGGCATGGGACTCGTTTCGCGAACCTCATCCTGTATTTCCATCTGACGCGTGCAAGCATGTCAAATATTATTGCCCGGAATGTAGAGGCGCTGTGCAATTACGATCCGGCTCCAAGATCCGCCCTCATTTTTACCACGTTAATCCGAATGCCACGTGTTCTAGCGAAGGGATCATTCATCAGGCGGCCAAGGCGCTACTGCTGTATTGGATAAATTCGGGGCATCCCCTGCGCATTGCTTATCATTGCCCTCAGTGTCATCATGAAGGATCCTATTCCTTGCCTTTTCCAAATGGACTTACGGCTATCCAGGAATACCAAGTAGAGCCTTATCGCGGCGACGTTGTTTTAGTGGACACTCGCGGACATCCCCACGGCGATTTGGAAATTTTATCCTCGCATCCGGTTGATGACCAAAAAGCCACTTATCTGCCAGTCCCCTGGGCAGAATTTGAGGCCGAACTTATTTTAAAGTGCCCAACCGTTCTGTGGCCGATTCGATCAGGTGGTGGATGGCCTCAACCCACCGATTGTGACCATTGCCGCCCCCATTGGATTCCGATCGACCCTGCTGTCCGGATGATTCGCGCAAAGTGCCCACGTTTTAAGGCCCACGATGTTCACGAAACCATCTGTGCCAATTGTCGTTTTCATCAGCGTATCCATGAGGGGTCTGACGAAATCCCGCATGTGCATTGCTCGTTTTTACCAAGCGAAGCACACAAGTGGAAAGACGAAACAGCGAAAATGCTGCAAGAAATTCAGACCATTACCTATCGTCATCGGAATCACTGGAAGTGGTCGTATCATCGTGGGGAACGTGTACGTGGCAAGAACGCCCCAGAGGTGGTCGAGCTCACCAAAGAACAGCAGCAGATCATCGCTGCCACGGATTCCATCCTGCGTGTGACCGCCTATGCAGGCACTGGAAAGACGTTTACGCTTTCAGAAATGGTAAAAAATAAACCTCACTCTCAAATTCTTTATCTCGCGTTTAATAAGGCTATAATAAAACGGGCCGCTACCCAGATGCCAAAACATGTTACGCTAAAGACTATCCACTCCTTAGCCTATAATCAGTTTAAGAGAAGGAAGTTCAAGGTCGAGGAACTCACGGTACCTACGTTGCTACGAACCGTACGATTTGATTGGATAGAAAAAAACCTTCGCAATCATCACGCCCATGCCATCATTGATACCCTGCATCAATTTTGGGCGTCCGCCGAAAATGAGTTGACGTCTGCAATGTTACCAGATTACGCCAATGATACCACTGTGTTCGCCCCTGATCTTATTTTGCGAGATGCCCGTCGTATATGGGGCATCATGCAGGATGTGAATGACCACCGGATTCCCATCACCTATGACGGATATCTCAAGCAAATCGCTGTGAGGGCTCCAAAATTGCCATATGACATTATCATTGTCGATGAAGTCCAGGATATCACGCCAGCGGCCCTTCATTGGATTCTTCGCCAGAAACATGCTCAACAAGTGTACGTCGGCGATCCCTTTCAAGCCATTTATCAATTTCGCGGAGCCATTAACACTCTGAATCATATTCCCGTCACCCATACCTATACGTTAACGGAATCTTTTCGCTTTGGCTCGCACATTGCGGGACTAGCCTCCAAATGGATTACTAGCCCAGATGCGCCAGCGTTACCGATTGCGGGTCGGGGTCCAACTCTAAAGAGCCGGGAACCATGGCAAGAGGTGATTCTAGCCCGCACAAATTGGGGAGTTTTACGGATGGCATTGCAAATTATTTCCCAAAATCCCAGGGCACGATTAGTTTTTCAAGATGGGTTGGAGCGATATCGAATGAATGAGATTGCCAAAATATGGCGCATCTGGCGGTATGGACAACAAGAAATGACGTCTCTTGGCTTATTTAGCCGTTTTGAGTCTCTCAAGAAGACTGCCCACGATACACAGAACGTTCAATACATGCAATGGTGCGAAATTGTCGAAAGTCTTGGAAACCAGATACCACAGATTTTCCAGACGATTCGACAAGCCACCGTGTCAGGCGAGGGGTCATTTCTCCTCACCACCATTCACCGGGCCAAAGGTCTTGAGTTTCCCAAAGTCGTCCTCGGAGATGATTTGCCTGATATAGGCACGGTAACCATTGACGGAAATCCCTATTTAACCACATCCGCAGAGGAGCGAAACTTGTGGTACGTTGCCATTACCCGCGCTCAAGAACAACTGGTACTTCCGTCCCGCGAGGTCTATACTCAAATGTTTTCTGCCAAAGGATGGGCAATTCAGGATGCGGATTATATCCGTGGATAGCCGACCGACATATCTATTCTCCCTTCGTTATGTCGCGCTGTCAGTCAGCAATCATGTTCCAACATTCTGCGGTGACAATCTTTTAAGCATGGGGTGTCCAAGGTTTAGATTTCATCATGGCCTCCCGGGCCAAAGGCGGTGATTTCGATGTTCATCGGAGAATCGGCTTGCGCGATAGATGACACGGACCGATAGGTATTTAAGCTTAATATTGGGTGAACCTATGGAATTGATCGTGCAACGACTCGCCAACATTCTGGGGGTTGATAAGTAGCCCGTCTTGCCCGAACGGACAATCAGGCGCAAAGACCTTGCGGCTTATGACCCGTCGCGTGTCCCGGCGGATGATAAAAGACTTTGACCTGCCTATGCACCAAATCTAAAATGCGCGAACTTCTCCGACACAAATGCCTCCACGCGTGTATCCAAACCGCCAACTTCGCATGTAACAGCTTGTTCTCAGGCAAGCCTGTTGATCCGCAATCCGGAGCACCGGGACACGGATGGCCCAGCATACTTCTCTCATGAAGGCAGCAAACTCCAAAATGATCGACACCCCCGATCGTCAGGTCACGGTTTACCCGCTCACCGTTCGTGGTCCCGTACCCACGGGACTGAGTATCAATGTCATCCACCCTTTTTCTGCGGATTCTCCAGCGGAGGATTACTCTGCAGTGTGGAGTGGCCAAAGGCGGTGGTGTGAGTAGGATGGGATAACAGTTGGGTTTGTCGAGAAAAGACGCCCCGGGAGGCCATCGAATCGCCAGAGGTTTCAGCAGACATGGGTGTTGGTCCACGGGAGCCTTGCACGAATTCATGAAAGGCCTCATGCCCCGGATGCCGGGAGGCGGCCCATAAAAATAAGGCCCATGCCAAAGTGCGGAAGATCGAAGCTTGTGCACGATTTTGCGGGGATATCTGGAACACTAAACGCTGCCGTTGACGGATCGTCCACGTGCGACGCACAGGGATTGAGCCCGCTCGAGACATAATCCGCACCGCTTGGCGAAGTGCGGATCCCGCCAATACCGAAACTTGGATCTGTGTGGTTTCTCCCGGAATAAGCCGCAACATCAGTTCCTCAGCACGATCACTGCCTTGAAGGTGCCACCCATAGAGGTAGGAGTCGAGCATCTTAACCAGCGCCGATGACGAATCGGCATCAATCGCTATGCGAAATTCGTTCATTGTTCATTCCCCCGACTTATCCTATGTCACCCCTTTCGCAAAGGTTCCCCATCACGTACCATATAACCCGGTTTCTCGGATTTCTGCCAGGGACATCGCATCCTCATTCCCTTCTGAACAAGAGTGCTTCGTTCCGTGCAACAAGTCTCTCCGACGGTCGCCACCATGACGAATTTTTCAGTGAACAAACAGGGACATTTTACCAAAAACGGACATAGGATACCCCGAAATGAGTTCGCGGTGTGGACTCATTTTGTCAAAATCATACGGATTCTAGACGATGAAAGGGGGATCGTTCATTATGGCGACCATTACGCCGGGCCCGTGTCCCAGTACCGGATGTCCCGCACCGACAGAAATCGATTGCATCATTGTCGACAAGGTCTATGATTCCTGTACCCAAACAATCACTGCCACGCAGACATTTTTAGCGCCCACCGCTGGGTGTCCCATTTCGTCTTGTGCCCTGGATTTAGCCACCTCCACATGCACGGTGGGGGCCATCAGTCCGTCGGGAACGCCGAATTACAACAACATTACCTTTGTTATTGCCGCCAATTATTCGGTTACGTGTACCACCGGTGTCACCTTGCCGGAAACCGTTGACACCACACAGACCGTGACTCTCTACAATCCCAGCGGCACAACGCCTTCGTGCGTGATTTTGTCGGGGTCTTGCACGTGCGTCAATTTACCCAACGGCAACATCAGTTGTACCATTTCATTGTGCCTGCTGTTTCAAGTCACGGCCACAGTCCAGTTATTAGTGCCCACGTACGGATTTTGTCAACCGCCAACCTGTAGTGCTGTCGAGCCTATTCCGTGCCCATCGAGTCCATTGTTCCCGCCCCAAGCCCCTTAAATCCTCCGGGAAGCGCCCACTGATCTGGGCGCTTCATACTCTCTCTATCATGGTGAGCGACACACGCATAACGATCGCCTCAACCCATCTTGTGACGCACCCTGACCTCCCGTTCACCCCGATGTACGAATAAAAGACCCCCCGAGGGCAAACATAGTGTCATGAGGCACACAAACTACTCAGATCTATATGCTGCTGGCACCACCGTAGGTCAGGATGCCCCGTGTCCTGTGGCCCCATTGTGCCAAAGCTTGACCGAAGGGCGTGGGGGGCGTCCTTGTCCCGCGTCAATCACGTATTTGCGGGGGTGTCTACATCATGCTTGGATCTGAACAGTCGCTCCCTATTCTGTCACGGACGTCGCCACACGCCGATCACTCCGCGGCGGTCGGCGAGACGCAGTCGGTGAATCCAGGGGTCATGGTCCCATTCATGAGCTCGCCAACTTCTCCCATTCCCCGAAATCGGGCACCGATAGGTCACGTGGCCGTCAAGCGTATAACGATCTGGCACAATGGGCCGCAGGACGTCAGTCAGGAATGGAGGATGAGTGTGTTCAGAATGCCATGGAGGTGGACAGCAATCCATCAAAAATTTTCTTCGAACATCGTGACTGTTCCAGTGCATAGCCGTTTCACGATGCCCCACCTTAATCATCGGCTCAAAGAAGGAGTTTCGCGATAATGGAGCCGATAGAACCCATTGGGCGCGGTCAATTTTTTTTACTAACGGCGGTCTCCGTCGTGGCCGGGGGTGTTTATATTTGGCCACAAACCGTGATTAGTGATTCCGGACGGGATGCCGCGTGGGCCATTGCCATGTCGATTGCCACCGCCATGATTTTGGTTTGGTTACAGACCCTCTGGCCTCCCAACACGGTCGGGGCAACGGAACTCGGGCGCATGCACTCGTTATGGGGATTTTTTCGCTGGCCCGTGTTTATGGCCACCGCGTTCCTCTATGTGCTGCTCGACGGGGCCTTGCTGGCGCTTTTTAGTCAGCTCTTATCCATCGTCTTTTATCCCCGTACCCCTCGGCTCGCGTTCACGCTCAGTATCACCGTGCTCTGCATCTGGTTTGCCAGTAAATCGTTGACGCACTTGGCCCGCACCGTGCAATTTTGGTTTCCTCTCGTGATTGGGTCGTTTCTTCTCCTGACCCTGTTATCGTTAGGGAATCTACGCAATCCAATGGCCCTTCTTCCCTCCAGCCAGATTCAGCTGATCCCCATTGGTCGGGGATTTGTGGCAACCTGGTATCTGTGGATTCAAGGAGAACTCATCGTGACCGCCGGAGGTCATGTGCGCGGGGCCCCTTGGTCGGTCATCCGGCGATGGGCACTGGCCGCTATCCTGTTTCAAGGGCTCATAATCCTCCTGATTTACGTGTTGGTCATTGGGACCTTGGGTCCCAACGCCGCCGATACCCTTGAGTGGCCCTTGATTTATATTTTCTCGAATTTGACCGTACAAACAGTATTCATTAGTCGCCCTGGACTCCTCATCATGATTGCATGGGTCATCGCATTAATCCTGTATCTTGCGGTACATTTATGGGTCTTATCGAGTAACCTGCAAGAAGGCTGGCATCTCCGCAAACGTGATCGTCGCATCGTGATCGTCGTGGTTGCCGGACTGTGGCTTGTCATTGCCCATGTTTTGCCCACGCCCATTGTCGCCACGCATCTGGTCGTCCGAGCTATCGACCCCGTCGCCTTAACGGTGACCATATTCACCACGGTGACCGCCGTCGTACTAAGTCGTTGGCATCCCCGTCGTCAGCGAACCTCGTAAGGTCCCGTCATCCAAAGCGGTAGAAACGGAGACCACAGACCCGTTCGCGGTGTTCACCAATGACCGGCACGATGACTTCCAACCGTGGGTGATGAGGCGTCTCACTTTTTTCCGGTCACATTCCCCTTTTGGATCTCGCGGGGCGCTGTCGTCCGCTATACCGGTTACCCACAAAGGGTTCAAATCGGTTAAATCACGATACGCTAGCGAAATTCCCACACCCTTGGGATACCCTCGACACTTGAATAAGCGAACCATTCCACCACCGTGACGCCTTAACAACCGGCCCGCCCCTCACGGTGTATGCAAACCGACAGGCCACCGCATGGGACAACGTGTTGTCAGAAATGCGTTATAATACCCTTACTCGCAACCACCGATCCTACTAGGCGTATTTTCTGCGTTGCGGGGCCCTCTTCACGACGCGACTAAGAAGAGCTGCGTTCCGACACGATCATTGGAATGTGAGACGACGGATGGGTCGCAATATCGTCGTGACATGTTCTACGTACACGAAAGGAGTCCGTTAGGATGGATTGGACGTTTGATGCCACCGAAGTGCAATGGATGACCGAGCGCCTGACGCACTTTTGGGATCGTCGCCTCGTCGGGATTGCCCCCATAGGGTTTCCTGCCTATGGCCGTGTTTTTCACCCCGCCTATGCCGAGGACGGGACGCCAGTACGCTGGGCCACCGTGGCGGCCCAGCATGATCTGCCCATGACGGCCACGAGCGCGTTTGACCAATTATTGCTGCCCCACCATCTGCCCCCAGGGCGGGATGCGTGGCGAGGCAATCCGCCTCGCCCGGGGACCTTGGACACCCCACAGGCCGAGCACCTGATTGAGATCTTGCGGTGCTACACCAAAACCCCAGACGCTATCACCTTTGCGCTCTGGGACGGGTTGGGCTGGGATGGGGCCGTTCGTGTACGACTCGGTCATCCCCCGGAACCCGTGCCCGATCCAATTCCCCCGACGGTCCGTCAGGGACCACGCATGCGGATCCCTGGTCGAGATTATCTTGTCTATCGCGGCGCCGTGGAAGACGCCCTGCACTGGATACCGACCCATCATCAAACACCCCACTACTGGTGGCCCCAGGATCATGCGTGGGCTGTGGCGGGCGATGTCGATTTGCCGTGGAGTATCGTCGCGGGTGCCGCCGACTTGATTTCCCAGTTGGCCACCGATCCGATCCTCGAAGTCCTCCCCATTGCGGTCGATGCCGTGATGGATCCAGAGCCGGCCTGGGTGACCGCCGCCATCGCGCAGGCGGTAGACGATCTCCTCCATCACGGGACCGCCGCCATCGAGACGGTCCGGGGGCGGGCGGTGTTCCGACTGGATCCCAGCCGCTGTTGGTTAGATTCGGGTTTTGGCTCGCGCACCCGTTTACTTCCCGAAAGCCCCTCCAGACCCCTCGTCGACCAATTACGATCGGCTATACACCGCGGCATAGTGGCCCAGTTGAATCTTTATTAATCTGGGGAAGGCCACCGAGAGGAGCCCATGGGATACCGGCATGTTAGCGCGAACGAAATCCCCATTGTCCGAGGACGGACGGAAGCGATTGACAATCTTTCTGTGACAATTAATTTCACAATTTGACGACGATAAGCCCTCGGGTCAGTGACGCGTCAGCCAGGGATGCCCCCTGAGAACATGACGGGCGTGGGTGAGAGTCTCCTGAAAGCGGACAATCGGGCATGGTGGGCGACAATGCTTGACCCATAACCCGTTGGCCTTGTTTGTCCATATCACGCCCCGAGAGGCTCCAGGTCAACGCGCCATGACTGGTCTAAAATTAGAGGATTAAACCGGCCTCCCGGCGTTTTCCGGTGTCGCGATTGTACTACGGTCACGTGGGCCTGCCAGCGGTGTTTGGCGGGGAAGTCAGGACACAAATTGGGCATGGGATCATCCTGTGGCTTCCTGAGTATTAGCGATTTGTCAAATCTTTTACGGAAAAATCAAATGTTACAATGCCTTCCCTAAGGGTAACCCTCACTGCTCCAATCGTCATGCGACCAGACTTACGATCTAGCCACGCACATAGTATCGTATCATAAAGTAATACAGCTCATGCCAAAACACATATGCACCTAACAATGCCCCGAAGCCAGGCCCCTAACCCATGGGATGCATGGCGACGGTTAGACCCAAGCGACGTGGCTATCACAATGTATTATGAACTGCATCTAATAGCCTGAATCGTGACATCGCTTCCCCTTTCCTAGCGGTCGTCAATTACAAATTTGATAGAGTAACCAATGACCATTTTCATTGACAAAGTAATCCCAACTGATAGACCGGGGACCGTATCGACGAAGAGATTGGGTATAAGTAGTTCCTGGCAACCCACTAGCAATAACCCATGAATCGCGCCACACCCGCGTTCCATATCGGTCGCGAACGATCCAAGAAAATGGAGCGACAGACGCTGGCATACTGCGCACTTCCCAAAGACGCACCTGAGGGGTCTGCGGAGGGGCAGCTTGCCAGAGCCCTTTGTTCCATTCACGGCTTACCCATGAGCGATCCGCAGCCACCACTTGATTTTCTGCCTGGGCAAGGCTGTGTGCATGGATTAACGCGTTAATTGTTCTGAGAATCGCTCGCGTCGGATTTCCCTGAGGGGCTTGTATCCGGGCAAGATTCGGCCGATAGCGCGTCGTAGGAAGGGGATTCAGTTGTCGAGACGCTTCTGGATACCAGATTGGGTCAGGCATGCCCTCGCGAAACTGTCGCGGCACAGGTTCCGATCGCATCGTATAGTCACTGTGATAAGTGATCGTAGTTGTCCCACATCCTGCTAAAAATCCCCACAGTATCATTCCTGTCATCACGGTCCGCCGCGTCCGACTTAACGCCATAGAAACTTCATGCCTCCTGTGTCCGGATCAAACTGCCACAACGATCGATGACCATAGGTCAAGACGTCTTCGTGAAGGCGCATGGGGAATTGATCCCAATGTTCCGGCTGATCCACAATCTCTTGGGGTATGAGAATACGCAACCAATGCGTTGCAGGAAATTTGTAATACCAGACGGTGATCTGCAACCCCACAATAGGTTGTGATATGATCGCTACATCCTTTAATGCCGGGTCAGCGGAATCCGGAGACTCTCGTTGCAAGGAACCCCATCCCTGGGTTAATGCCTGGCGCAGTTCACGGCAGGCCGATGCCAATCCCGACGCGGTCTGGACCGATAATCCCTGACAATCACCCCAGGCGCGAGGCACCGGATAGGTCTCCATCGGTTGCTGGGCAAGAACCGTCGCATGCACCCACATGCCGCCCGTTCTTGGGTCGTAAAGCCATTGCCCTTGATGGGAGCTGGTATCGAGTTCGGCCCGGATCATGTCGACCCAGTCATCAAAGTCCTGATCGGCGTGCGCGATCACCATCGTTGATGGAAAGAAAAATGTAAGACGATGACTGGCGGGGAGCGTGTCATCTATCACTTGTACGCGGAGACCCGCATGTGGTACATCGGTCTCCTCAACAGCTTCACACTTATAGGGCGAACGCCGAAGAATCCACGGGGACGGCATCAAAGAAGGTTTCAACCGACGACTTAATTCTTCCACGGCACACGACAACGTCGCCATTCTTTGTCCTCCTACCTCAAGGTTTTGTCTTGTTTCCTTACCCTTATGGAGTGTTTCAAGGCTTTTCCCTTCGCCTCTTTTTCGAACGGTTTTTCTTCACCATCATCACATGAGCGAATCCTCCCAAGTTTCGCGAAATCAATGCCTGATCTGTCCGTCATTTCGCTTGACAGAGGATAGGAAAGACATGGGAGTCAGACGCAGTTACAGGGTCATTTCCCACGGAGAAGCGTCGCGCCGCATCGTTCCCCGCTTGAATCGTTGTGTGCGCCGCTGACGGTTGCCAGGTCCGAAGATAAGCGTCAAATTGAAGACACGCCGTCGCTTCCCACAGAGTCTTCCGCAAAAGGTGGGGTGGGACCCACTCAGCGTCCACCGGCTTGGAGGCCGCGGCTTTAAGCTGCCCCATTAACAAGTCCCCGGATTGGGTCACATCATATCCAGTGTGGACAGAGTATCCAATACCATCCGCATGGCTTGTAGTCCCACGCCTTAAACCCGGTGCGGCATTCCGGACAGTACCGACGTAATGACCCGGATCCCGGGCCGCCCCCGCATGCGCTCTTGATAACGATGCCCCAGGCATCTTTGACGGCCTTCTTGGTCGAGATCTTGTCGTTCAACTCCTTTAAACGGCAAATGCGGGGCTGAGGATCAACACCTCCGCTCTTGCGTACGGAGCCAACGGCGAACCCGACTCCATACGGGTTTAGTGAACTCCATCTCACTGCGCATAGCGTGGGATGGCCGCAACTACTCTATCCTGTCCATAACTATAATGCGGCTTCTCATGAATTCGGTTGTGGTATTGCCCCATCTGAGAGACTCTTTTGTGTTCAACCTTCCCAATCTCCCCACTTCATTACCGGATTCTAATTACCGGATTCTATCTAAGAGATTTGAGAGAGTCTGGTGTTTGCAAATGTTAGCCAGGACCGCCCCACACACAGTTATAGGGATTTGGGGAAGCTATCCAACCCGGCACTTGACCACTGTAACCGACTGCGTAGGCTGTCAAAACGCCTTGGGGTAGGCCATCTAGAAGAGATATCTTTCCCGCCGTTGTCGACGGATTAACCCCTACGACAATGGTAACATCTCGATATGGATCGCCGATCGGTAGGTTCGGGTTATAGTACCAGGCTTTGTAGTTTATATTATTATAAAACGGTTCGGCTTCTCCGTATTCTACAGTCTGAGCCACGATGCTGGTCGCGGTACTATGTTTATATAATACGTGCAGTAATCCGAAAGGTCCGACACCTGAACTCGCCTGATCCTGCCCTTGACGGTAAGGAACGTCTACGCCATTGCTACCGCGATAGTTTTGGAAGATATAAAATATTGAATTCGGCGGATAAGAATATCCTCCAGGCCCCGTGCGGATAACATTAGGTTGAGACGGAGAGGTCATCGTGGGAACGGAAGCAGCCAATGCACTTCCTGAAGCTAATACCCAAAGTACCGATGCACCCACAATACTAACTAAGCGATTTTGACGCCAATGGCGTAATCTCGTTCTATACATAATTGATTCTCCGAGGATGCATCATACTCGGTAACAAGGGGATGTGATCACGTTTCCATCTTGCGAGCGTAGCCTTTTTTTCCAATGTCACTTCGTTGTCCATCTGATAATGATTCAGCACGAGCCCGACCGCTCTTTTTCCACCCAACTTTCCTAATACTACTGTACCCGAATTTTTTAAGGAAGGCACTGCGGTCTTTTCTTTATTATTCACCTGTTCGTCTCCTCTCTATGTTTGATCACTCATTCCAGATAATTGTGAACATCACCAATAAAATTTTCAATCTGTCTATCTCTAATCTTTAAACAATATTTATCGACAAAATTCTTAGCCGCGAAAGAAAATATTTTTTCCATATTTCGTGCAAAACCGAATTTGTCGCGCTGTTCACGAAGTCTTGATTAGTAGACCACCCGCGAAACAACATCGAACCCTTCTACCATTTCGATAATCTTCCTTCTTGTCTGTTGAGGAATTGATGAAAGACACCGATTGGGATGATGTAACACCTCTTTCGCGTGTGGGCGATTGGTGATTTCACATTTTAACCGGGGCGTCGTTCGGGAATCTGCGTATAGATCGCGGCGGTGAACCCGGCCGCCACCAATATCGTAGACACCGTCCTCTCGTACAGAGGCGGGACGACAACAGTCGCGTCTAATCCTGCCCGCGGACCACCAGTAAAGGGCGGAGTTGGTGCTGGATTTCTTGGCCCGTAGGGGTTTCTCAAAAAGCACAAATTAAGGATGTCAATCGCGTCGACAAAACGTTGCCGGATCAACAAAAACTGCCTTTGTTGGTAAGATCGTCTTAACGAGAAGTATAATGCAAAAGGCGGTTTTTTGGGATTTTTTGGGATGGCGAATCAAACTGTGCCATGAGTGATGACGAGATTGCCAGAGCCGCAAGAGGTCTTGACCGATCGTCCTCGGGGTTTACACCCGTTTCGGCCCTACCGGAAGGACCCAGTATTGTTACCGATGGACTTTACTGATATGATTCCGCTCCACCATGGGGTTCGGGTCGCCAACGACGCGGTGAATCACCTGACCGATGCGATTTTTGAGCACGTTTTTCCGGGCGAACCCCCCCTGCCCTCTCATCCCAAGCTCATGGCCAATACGCGTATACCCAACGTGTGTCCTCCTCTCGCCCAATTGCCAAAGCCGTCCGCGAGCAGATTCCCTGTCTGGGGTTAACCGGCCGCCAAACTCCGCATTTTTGGACCATCAATCGCTGTCGAGGCGAGCGGATGAAGGTCATCGTTCCTAAAAGTCGAACCAGAGCCATGAACGCGAATCCTGTAAAGCCAGCAAGCGTGTAGGATACGAGTCCTAAAGCCATATAACTAAACCAATCCCCAGTACCAGAAGTGGCTTTCGCCACCAGGATTTAGCAAGTGTCTCGACGAATCGCGTAATTTTTCCTCAAAGCATCCATATTATGGCATTATCACACTAACGTGAAGCCATGACAGGTTCTGCAATGGTAATTAGGCGGCGGCTTGAATAAGAAATTTATGGAACACAGCGTAATAGATCCCCTTGCGGGTCTTCTAGACAGTTGGACGCCTGCCGCGATGGCTTGCCACTATCTTCGCAAACAGTACCGCATGATCTGAATTCATCGCCCGTCACTGTCGGCCTATGGCTTCTCATTGCCCATGTTTTGTCCCCACCCATTGTCGCCACGCATCTGGTCGTGCGAGTTATCGACCCCGTCGCCTTAACGATGACCGTTTTCACCACGGTGTGCTCATGGCATGGGATCCCCCAGAAATTTAAGAGAAGCCGTTTCCATTCATGCCCTGCCCCCCACTTCTGCGTTCCCTCAATCGCCATGTCCTCAAGAAAGTTTTCGGTGATAATGGCTTCGGCACTCCAGAGTTCTGGTCTCCCGGCGGCCAAGGCATGGTCCAGACGAACGTTCTAGCCGGATCCACCTGTTCCTGCCGAAACGCGATACAAATGGCAGGTCCCACGGCTGAGACACTCACAACATCAAATTGGGGAAGGCCCGGTCGCCCCCGCTGGGGAAATCCGCAACTGTTCACGCACCACCGCACAGACGCCGAGTGCCAATGATTCCTTATCCTGCATTGCTGGCCTCCTATTGCGACGTATTGACCCAGTTCGGCACGGTGCTCTAGACCCGCTAAGCCCTATGGTGCAAAACGCTGTGATAAAACCCATCTCATTTCCGATAGGTGCGACATTGCAAGATTCACAAGCGAGAACCTGTTGATCAATTTGACCGTTTGTACCTACATAGTACTCATAAAGATAACGACCACCATTTGGTTGCTCGATACCGTTTTAATTAATCTCAATGTCGTTGACGACCGTCCCCAGCCAGACGTTGTGCTTATTGTAAACGTGCTCATATCCAAAGCCCTTGCCTGCCGACGTATTATAGCCCTGGCGTGTCCATACTACTTGCCCACTGCCATCTGGAGCTGTTGCCATACAGGAATAAATGGCATTCGACCCAGAATAGATGGTGTTTGGCGGCATGATGACCCTCCCGGGCCCACAACCATTTGTGGCGACATCATAGTGACCTGGGGCTGGCAACAAGAAGGCGGGATTTTCAATGACTAGCCGGACTGGCCCCTGATAACGAAGATATTATAATAACATGGAGCGAATATTCCAACAGTGGAAAGAGGGATCGCACGATGAATCAGGACGAGAGGAAAACGAAGCTCTTTTGGTATCATGAGGAAGACGGCGGGAATAGCATGAGCGACTATTTCCATACCTATAATTTGATGGATAATGCCAAGATTTTTATGGGCTACCTTGATGAAATGGTTGATACTTTTTTTGAAAGATGGCCTGAAGGAGAGTCGTATTGGCTTCCTTTGGTGCAGACCCTGCAATTTAATGAGATTCAAGTCCCCAAACACCTGGAGGCTGATTTTGCTGGGGTTGACTACCAGGAATTCTTAACCCAAATAAATTATAGTGTGGGAGAACTACGCAAATCCTGTGAGCTATTTCTAGGGTCCCCTTTTAGGTTTCCTAAACTGCAAGTAAAAAGGTTTGAGGAACATTAGACCGCGTGCTCGGCGTCCTCCGTCACGCGAATCGAGGGAGCCCATAGGCCGCCAGGGCTTTCAACTGTCGCAGCGCTCCAATGAGACGCTCATGCAAGATGACATCTGCATAGAACATGCGCTCCGCTCTGGGCTTCCTCTAGGTTGCTGCCGTACAGCGCCATTGTCTAAGGAGAATTTGCAAGATGTGCTATGCCCGATCTTATATCCCGACAATCCGGGACTCGTAGCAAGCAATCACACGTTTCACACCTTCCTCATCGGGGGCGGACCAGTGGAGTATCTGGTCCCGGACGGTCACATTGTGACGGAGTGGAGTCGGCTAGTGGATTGAAGACAGCCGTAGACCACCGACTGGTTCGTTGGCATTCAGTTCACCCTAGCGGAAACCGGCAAGCCGACATGACGCCCCGATATAGTTATTTCCCTCAACGGTCGCCCATTGCGGTCTTTAAATTGAAAAATTCTGCGAACGCGCAAGCTACAACCGATCAAACCGTCCATGATTTGCAGACCTATAATGCCAAATATCCCGCTCTTTTTACCTATAATGAACTTTTGATGCTTCGGATGGCATCGTCGCCCGGTGTGGCTCGCTCACGGTATCGCATGACGGAGGGAAGTATTTGGGAATTGAATAGTGGGCCACATATGGCGAAGCCTACGCGGCGATAATGCAATGGATTGCCTTTTATAACCCAGATCGGCTGCATGGGAGCTGAGAATTTTGGTCCCCGGCGACGATGCGACAACGAGTCGCTGGAGGGCAAGCGACCGGGATGCCCGTCAAAGTGTAGAAAAGCTAGCGACTTTTGCACTGGGGGACAGGGGCGAGGTGACGCCCTGGCCCCTGTCCCCCAGTCCCAGCCCGTAGGGCTGATAGGATGTCCCAATGCGTATCCGCGTGAAAGAGATCGCAAATGTCCAAATTTGAAGAGCAGAATCGAACTGGGACCTGACGGATAGTATGGCGCTGCTGAAGAGTCCGTCATCGCCGGTACCATTGCCCTCAGTTCCTGCTGGCTATGGGGACCCGCGCAGACCTTTAACGTGCTCACCACGGCCGTCCTCTTTGGACTCGTAACGACGCATACCTTTATGAATTTTGTTCGGATGCGACTGGGGTGGGAGCCCGGACTCGTCCCCTGGATTTTGTATGGGTTTCTGCTGATTAACGCCATGGGTCTTTTCTGGCTGGTCCTGTATGAGTCCACGTGGCCCTTAGTCTTTCCGTTGGCGTGGTCCGGTATCTTAGGGCCATCCTGCTGCTCGGAGCCTGGTATTACGCAGCGCGGATGCGTCACCGCGTCCCGCCAGAGCGTGCCCACCAACTCGGCGTCGTCCACGATCCGACCTAATCTCTCCCATCGTGCAAGAAGCCCGGGCCCCGAGAATCTCTCGGCCCGGGCTTTTCTATGCCACCAACCTCGGCCTTGTAATCTGTCCGTCTCTTCAGCGCATTAACCGATGATAGAGGACGGAGCGACTTAAACGCTCGGCACGAGCGGCTCGACGCGAGAGCCGGATGACGACTCCAGATCGTGCGCCGTCTCTTCCAACGAGCGGCGACGGGTTTCCGGAATCCCAACGGCCGTCACGAGGGCGGCCAAGGCGGCCACGCCAGCCAGAAACCCAATCGCTCCCGACTCCCCCCAGCGATGAAAGAGCTCCGGAAAGACAAACGCACTTAAGGCAGCTCCCACCCGCCCCGAGGCCACGGTGATGCCTTGGACAATGCTCCGAATTTTGGTGGGTGCTAATTCGACGCCTAACATCCCGGCTGCCGAAATCGATCCCGGCCCCGCTTGGGACATCAGATTTTGCCCACCATAGAGTAGCAAACTAATGAGCGGAATCGCGGTCGCGCCGCCTTGATAGGCGCCAAAGGCGACCAAGCAGCCGGCAATGCCGAGAAAGCCGAGGACCTGTAACGGTTTGCGGCCCCATCGGTCAATGAGCAGAACACTAATCAGCGCTCCCGGGACCACAAAGCCAAATTCCATGAGTAACTGAAACAGCCCTGGGGATAAGCCTAACCCTTTGGCAATCAGCGACGGGCCAAATAAAATGCCAGAATACGCGACAATATCAAAGAGAAACCACAAGAACGCGGCCGTCGCAATCCGGCGACCATGCGTCGCCCAAAATGCCGCTAGAGGCCGTTGGTCAGGCCGCACGGCCCATTCTGTCGACAGGGACGTCCCTGTCGCCTGCTGAATCACCGTCCGCGCCTCCTCTGTATCCCCTTCGATCCGGGCCAAAAACCGGGCCGTTTCCGGCATTTTGCGGCGCAAAGCAATCACCGAGATGGCCGGGACCGCGCCAAATCCGAGAACCACCCGCCAAATAATATCCGGGGCCACATGCCACGCCATCAAGAGCAAATACAATCCGGCAGCCGTCGTAGCGCCGAGCCCCCACGTGAGACCAAACCCCATGGCCAGGGTTTTGCCGCGGTCTTTCGCATTCGCGTGTTCCGCCATAATCACGGGAGACAGCACATAATCCGCCCCGATGCCCACGCCCAGAATGAACCGCACTGCGATTAAGGCATCCACATTCGGAACCACCGCTTGGAGGACCGCCCCAATCGCCATAATCGTGACATCCAAGCCATAAAACGTTTTGCGGCCTTTGTTGCCCAAGACGCCAAAGAGCAGGGCCCCCAAGGCCGCCCCGATTAACGCGGAACCGGCCAGCAACGAACTTTGCCACTCCGTTAAGGATTTGACACCGAAGCTGGCCAATACGAGCGTCAGCACAATCCCCACGGACGACAAATCATAACCGTCCGTAAAAACCCCCATCCCCGTGGTCACCATGGAACGCCATTGAAAACGGTTAAACGCCATCCGATCCAACGGGGAAAACCCCTCTGATGCTTTTGCCATGATCGTGTTCGTCCTCCTCATATGATGACATCATAAGCGGCGCGTGCCAGCACTCCTCCGGGGCCCCTTGGTCGCCCACTGCGGGGTACGCCTGTAATGCGGTGACCGCGATGGTTCCCTGCTCGACACACTGGATATCCGTTGGTGCCGCGTCCTGTCCCGCACCCGACGACTGGTGGCGTCCCAAAAGCTGAACTCGTCCCGGTTCCGTTGCCGGAATCACCTCAGGCACGATCGGCGCGGGATCCAGCGACACCCAGCACCACACCGCCGCCGGAGCGGCCGGCAAATTAATATTCAGATACTGCCCCCGCCGCTGTGCGGCGGCCATAAGCCAACTATCCCCAAAGTGCAAGAGCATCCGGGTCAGCGTCTCCCACGATGCGCCCTCGGACGCCGAGAGGGCCAGCGCCGGAACTTGGTGCCAGGCGGCTTCGCGAGCTGCCGCGACCGTGCCCGACCCCAGGATTTGATGACCCACATTCCACCCGTGATTAATGCCTGACACGACCATCGCCGGCCGGGTCCCACAGGCCCCGGCCAACGCCAACCGCACACAATCCACGGGTGTCCCCGTCACCACATATCCCCAGGTATCCGTGTGAAACCGTTGCGTGTCCATCCGCACCGGCCCGAGCGTGACACTATGCCCCCGGCCACTGTGGTTCTGCGCCGGTACCACGACCATGACGTCGTGGCCCAGACCACGCAAACTGGTGATTAACACATCCAGCCCCATGGCACCAACCCCATCATCATTTGTCACTAATATGGGTCCCATCTCCTCCAACCTCCTGTTCAGACTCTGCGCCCGGACCGCAACCGATTTGTCGACCGGTCTTTTCACGCGACCTGACATGCGAAGTCCCGGCGGCTACCCCTCATCCAAAACAGGTCCGTGGCCAGTTCCAACGGTCGAGCACGCGTTGACGATAGCAAGATTCTATTGTGGCCCGGTAAAGAGTGGGTAAAAATCGTGCGAAGATTGTGTTAAGGCCTTACCGGTGTGTGGAAGTCGGCTCGCTAATTTGGGCAACACGGGGCCATTCCCCGGATTGCCGAATGCGCCGGCATCACCCCATCATTCGGTCCGGTTGTCATCCCTGAGGAGGGGAGCAATTCACGACGCGACATCACCCGATGACGACAACGCCAATCGTTTCTTAATCAATTTTTAACACGCCGCATCGCATAAATTTCATGCACCTGTGATGAAATACCCGTAACACCACTAGAAGGAGAGATCTGCATGCGCTGTGGCTACGTGAGTCCCGAACCCTTAAGTCACTATCTCCCCACGGCTCAGGCATTGGTCCCGATTCGGCGATTCGAAACAATCAATCAAATTCTTCATGCCCTCATCCATCATCAAATTACGTGTCTGGCCATCAATGTGCAGGGTCTCCCGGATACCGCAACCTTCAGTGCCGTGCTGGAGACAGCAGAGACGGAAGGCATCCCGATCCTGTTGCTAACGCACTATCTGCAATCGAAGATGTGGCAAATCACACCTGTCCAGTCGACGGCTCCGATGCTGTCCCAATTCACTCAATCCCCGACTCCTTCGTGCCTGACCCTGTGGCCCGTCGTGCGTCATCATCATCACCCCGTGGATCTAGCGCCACGAGCCATCGCCCTATTAAGCATTTTGGCCACCTACGCTGATCAGGTGCTTTCGTTATCCCAAATCAATGAGGAAGCGCAACACCGTGGCATCCCTCCCTGGACGGCCCAAAGTCTGCGCGTCACCGTACATCATCTCAATCATCACCTACGGCCTCTCCACATCGTGACACATCGGGGGTATGGCTATCGCTTTATCCCCTGTGCCGATGCGGTCCATGCGTCTAACGGTCATCGTGTCCCAAACGACGAGACCGCATCCACCCCATCTGTCTGACTACGAAGCCCACGCCTCATGCACGGTCCAGGCCCATTCCGACAGCTGGGACTGAGAGACCAGGAAGGCAATACTCAAGATCCCGCATTGGGTGCGTAATTCTGTCCAACTCGCGTAACAAACACCGCCGGGTATGGCGGTTTTTCGTTCATTTAACCGGAATACGCTTTCACTTGCTCCATGGCATTTCATCAATATGGTCCAGAATTCATTCCTCAACAGTGTCCTAACTTGCTGTTTAGCCCCGCAGCAACTGCAGATTGATTGTGACAGACGATCGGCTCCTTTTGGGGATTGGTTCCCTAACGCTCACGTCGGCCAATCAGGGGCCTGGTATTCGCGGCGTGGGACGGTGGATCCATTGTCCGTGATGTTTTCAGCAAACCGGCGATTCGCGGACATCGCTTACGCTGATGTTCAGAAGGTCTGAGTGGTGTGAACTCTGTCAATGACCTTCCCCAGCGGTAAGGAAACCGTCAAATTTTTAACCTGTCCACCACATCCCTCGGACCGTTTCAGCGTCCCGCGACTGTGCTCTTCAGTGTCTTGCGTCAAACCGTTAGACGCTTCTAGCTACCTGCAACGAACGCGATGTCCCATTGAGGGTTGCATAGAGATTGGAATCAGGAAGTGTATCGTTATGCGGGTATTTAATGCGTCATGTTTAAACTTAATCTTCCTGCAATCTTCACAATCTAATCGCATAGTCTTAATACCCAGTTGATACAGTGGGTGCGTCACACAAGCTCACGAGAAAGGAGATACCATTGTGGCGCATCATTGCTGGGTCTGGGGACACCGCGGATATCCCGCGTGTTATCCGGAAAACACGGCTGCCAGTTTTGCCGCGGCTATTGCTGGAGGAGTCAATGGCATTGAAACCGACCTACAGTTGACCGCGGACGGCGAGGTGGTGCTTTTTCACGACACGCACTTAGACCGCGTCACGAACCTTACCGGGATGGTGCGGGCGAAACGTTGGCCCGAACTGCAACAGGCCCGCGTTCGGCAGCCCAACGGGGCCTTATCGACCGAAGGCCTCCTGCGGTTGGACGATTTATTTCAGATGTTCGCCAACACCACCCAGTATTGTTTAGAACTGAAACCGTTAGATGATACCAGAAATACGCTGGTGAACCGGACGATCGAGATCATTCAACGAATGGGAATGACCTCCCAGATTATAGTGTCCTCCTTTGACGTCGCGTCTTTGCGACTCATGGCGACACACGTGCCCCGGATTCCCCGGGCCTTGGCTATCAATGCCTTCGCCGTCGACACCTGGCAACAGGCCGTTTCCGAATGCGCCCCCCAGTGGGTGCATCTCCACTATCAGGATTGGGAAGTTTGGCAATCCTTTGGAGACACCCGTATTCCGACGGCGTTGTGGGGCTTTACCTCACGCGATCAAGTCGCTCTCACGCTCAAACATCGATGGCCCGCGGCCCTCTTCGTGGATGATCCGCACTGGCCCTACAGTTCGAAGGTGTCCCTATGTTAAAAAAACACGCTATGCGCAACAGAACGTCATGGAGGAAAGTCTCTGCCCCCGCGGACCGCTTCCATCTCGAAAAGCATGCGACGCCCTGGCTCATGCTGGCGCCCGCTCTCCTCGGGCTGAGTGTTTTTGTGTTAATTCCGACGTTAGCGATTGTGGGATTGAGCTTTACGAACTGGAATTTGCTGACGCCTCACCCGCACTGGACCGGCCTTACGAACTACCGATCGGTGCTCACCTCGGTAGACTTCTGGAATGCCATGGAACATACAGCGCTCTATGCGGCCGCCGTGGCGATCGTCATTTTGCCAGCCAGTTTTGGACTGGCCTGGATTCTGAATGCTCCGCTTCGCGGGCGTCATGTGTACCGCATGATTGTCTTTCTCCCCTATGTGATGCCTTTAGCTGCTAGTGGCATTGTGTTCAGTGGCCTGCTGGCACCCTCAACCGGATTGATCAACATGCTGCTTGGCCGCATGCACATTGCTGGCCCCAATTGGTTGGGTTCCGTCCATTGGGCCTTAATCTCTGTCATTGCCGTCACCATTTGGGAATACCTCGGGTTTTACATGCTGCTCTTCCTCAGTGGCCTGCAGCAGCTGAACCCTGCACTCTCGGAAGCCGCCGCCATCGATGGGGCCGGAAGCTGGCGTCAATTCTGGCATATCATTTTACCCCAATTGATACCCACAATCGTTTTTGCTGGGGTAATGGTCGTGATCCAGACCTTTCAGGCCTTTGACCAAATCTATGTCATGACCGCTGGAGGGCCCGTCACGGCGACAACGACGTTGGTGTATTACATTTATGAACAAGGATTTCAATTTTTTAATGTCGGCCAAGCCTCTACCGCTTCGGTTTTGTTCGTCCTGCTCATCGGCGCGATTACGGTATTGCAGTGGCGCGGGATGCATCGGTGGGGAGGTGATGCCTCATGAACAACACTCACCACCGTTGGCTGTGGCATCTGCCCCTGATCCTCTTAAGCGCCATCATGGTGCTGCCTTTGTGGTGGATGATTGTCGCGGCTTTCGATCCCATGCACGCCTTAATGGGGGGGCATCTCGTGCTATGGCCAGTCACGTGGCATCTGCAAAACTTTGTGGCGGCCTGGCGCAGCCAGCCCTTTGGGCGTTATTACGTCAATTCCATCGCCACGACGATGGGCATTGTGACCTTGCAAATTCTCACTTCGTCATTAGCCGCCTACGCCTTGGCGTTTCTCACATTCCGCGGCAAACGCATGATTTGGGGGCTGGTTTTATTGGCCATGATGATTCCCGTGCAGGCCATCTTCATTCCCGACTACTTGATCTTGAGTCAATGGAATTGGATCAATACCTACCAAGCCTTAATTCTCCCCTTTGCGGCGTCCGCCTTTGGGATCTTTTGGCTACACCAAGCCTTTCGGACTGTGCCACGAGCCCTGGTGGAAGCCATGATAATGGATGGCGCTTCGCCGCTGACGATCCTGTGGCAATTGATTCTACCCAATACCCGCCCAGCCGTAATCACACTCGCAGTCCTTAACACGGTCTTTCACTACGGATATCTCTTCTGGCCGCTCCTCGTCACCAACACCGCCGCGTACCGCGTGTTGCCCTTAGGTCTATCCTATTTTGTGGCCCAGCAAAGCGGCTTCATGCAATGGAACCTGATGATGGCCGCGGTGTTGATGACGGTATTCCCCATGATCGTGTTGTTTGCTGTCGCCCAGCGCTATTTGCGAGCGGGCGTGATGCATTACGGAATACGCGGGTAGAACCCACTTTACGGAAAAAAGGAGATTACTGATGACAACCTTCGTAAAAACCACTGCCTTTGCGATGCTCTCCAGCACGCTACTCGCCGCCTGTGGCACCCCGACGGCGAGTGCTACTCACCCCAGTCAAGCCACCACAACCCACCACCCGACAACAGTTGTCTTCTGGTATGGCCTCGGCGGTGCCCTCGGTCACCAGGTGCAAACCATGGTCGCCGAGTTTAATCGCACCCATCCGTTGATTCACGTTGAAGCCGACTATGAAGGCAGTTATAGCGACAGTGGTCCGTTGCAACAGAAATTGCTCGCCGCCATCGTCGCCCATCATCCCCCTGACGTGGCCCAGATCGAAGTCCATTCCATGCCCGTATTTGCCGCTACGGGGGCACTAGCTCCCTTGAATCAATACATTAACCACTCGTCCATTGACGGCCCATCGCACTACTTGCCCGGCATGGCGGTCACCACCACGATTCATGGGACAATTTATGGCGTGCCCTTCAACCGAAGCGTCCCCCTGATCATTTATAACGCAACGTTGTTCAAAAACGCCGGCATTACCAAGCCGCCGGCCACGTGGCCTGAACTCATCCATGACGCTCGTCTGCTGACCCAACATGATGGCAGTCAAAGCGTTTACGGGTTTGCCCCGCTCGCGAATTGGTGGCCCTGGGAATCACAAGTGTGGTCAGCCGGTGGCCACATTATGAATCAATCCCTCACCCGGGCCACGTTCGACAGCCCTTCCGGAGAAAAGGTCACGACAGCCGTCGAAGCGCTTATCCACGCCGGGGATGCCGAAGCCTTTCCGGGATCGGAAGGATGGGATAATACGCTCACCGCATTTTACCAAGGCAAAGTCGCGATGATAGAAGATTCCTCGGGAGACCTCGGATATGATGCCCAACAAATTGGTCATAAGTTTGCGTGGGGTGCTGCCATGATGCCGAAAGATCCGGTCGAAGCGGTGCCTCCGGGAGGTGCCGATGCGATCATTTTCAAAAACGCGTCCAAACCAGTCGCTAACGCAGCCTGGACCTTTATTCAGTGGTGGACAGCGCCCGCCCAAACCATGGCATGGTCAGAAGCCACAGGATATCTCCCCGTGCAACAAGCCGTCTTATCCAATGCCACCTATCAGCGTTTTTTGGCCACGCATCCGCAGAATAAGGTGGCATTGGCCGAGTTAGCGTATCAAAAGCAACCCCCACAGTCCCCGCATTACTTGGCTCTGCTCCAATATGTGCAAGATGCCATGCAGTCGGCATACTTTACCAACACCTCCGTGTCCCAAGCCATGAAAATGGCCGCGCAACAAACCGATGCGGTCGTGTCGGGCCAGTAGTTCCCCTCTCGCCTTGATACGTTAATAAAGTGCCAAGGAGTGTTATTCTCCTTGGCACTTCTCATAAAATGCATTACTTCAACGGTCAACATAAGCGTGAGGGCACTGGGCGTAACAATGCCATGATGCCATCCTGGCATCCTCTCCTTCATTGGATTGACGACATGGCGAAACCATGCGTAAGCTGACGAGGCGATCTTTGCCGAGAGGATAATATTATCGCATCGACAGTGGATACCGCAGGCTTTGGATGATCGAACCTTAGCGGACGTTGAAGCGACGCGCCCTACATCCGCCAACGCATGTCTCTATTTCGGATGTCCATTTTATTGACATAGATCCAAGGATATGCCTCCGCAATGGCCAGAGAGCCGCCGAGATTACTCCCACCGGGAATAGGTGCAGTGTCTTGACCAAGAGAATCCCTTTACGTGGGTACTCGGGCTTGCGCTGGCGCGATTGTTATTATAGATTGCCGCGAACGTCAGGATGACAGACTGAGAGCCAATGCATGGCGCGTACCCAACGGTGCTTCTTGGAGGATTCGTTGGATCTTAGGGCAGGGTGTTAACCGATGGTCATACAATCGCAGCCGTGTCCCGCGGAATCTTAAAGCCTCCCATCATTCCGATGACCCTAACCAGTCCGACGCAGATATGAACTTCCCGAGATCTCCTCGCCTCCCTAACATTACCCCTCAATCTCCGTGCTTTCGATCATCGCGAAAATGTACGTCGCCAATTCTTTCGTGGTCCATTGCTGAACTGCTGCCGACGGCACATCCGCCAACAGAGCCTCAAATGTGGGGATCATATCCCGGGGATTGCGAAACACCGTAAAACACTGTCCCTGCAGTGGATTAGTGGGATTCTCAAAGGTGGTATAACGAAAAATCCAGTACGGTTCGTGGCCGATGACGTCCAGTAAATACGTTTCTGCCGAATACGGATCCAACACATTCTGATGGGTCACCAATTCTTGGTCTTTCATAATTTGGTAGAGTTCATGAAAAAATTCTTCCGTAAAAAGAGCATGGCCGACGGCCATGGCATCTACCTTATCAGACGCGAGAAAAGCCTTGAGGAATTTCTGATCCATACAGCGCGCCCTCTCTGTCGCTTTTTCTCGATGCATCTTCAATCAAGATTATTCTATCACAATATTGTGTCTTTTGTGCCGTGTAAAGCCCAAACGTATAATCCTGTAAAAGGTTGACGTGCCCCCGCAAGATTTAGGCGTGAAGTTAGGCCGGAGTCTTAGGAATCCATTACAAAAGGCGTGCGGCCTTGGTTCTTGTAAAGGCAGACGCAGGCTATGAATGATGAAATTTGACGCCATGGAGCTCGAAAAACAGTTGCAGACTCGGGGACGAACTTAATCTGGTGACCAAACGCCTTTTCTGGAAAAGCGGAACGGGGTTCGTCACAACTGAGCATCCGTTGCCGTGAAGACCTCTTCCAGAGATTTTAGTTCCTCGCCCACTTCGTCATGCAAAAACCTTGCCTGCTCTCTCTTTCCGACAAAATAGATACCCCCGATTCACTGTTGTGCCTAAATATACTTATATAGAATGAATTCGGACTTATTTTCCCAAGACTTTCCATAGATAACGGTTCACTATATTGGTCCCCAGCGCATAAATTACGGATACAGCAAACATTCGACAATGACATTCACGTCTCACACCTACGTTGTGCCGACTGTTTGGGCGCAAAATGATGAACCCTAATCGCTTATTGTCGCATGGCCATGCTTGGGATCAAATGGATTCAATAATACAGCCGACAAATCATCCACAACAACAAACGTCAGCGGTACATCCGAGACAAACGCCGCCGGTTCGACGCGACGGGTAATCATTAGGGGAAAGAAACGCCATGTCGACAATGGGGTTGGAACTTTGTGCTGAACTAAGTTCACAGCGGCGTGAGGATTCTCTCGGACCGCGGCCGCCTTGGCCATTAACTTCTCAATATAATGGTCGTCGTCCCAGAACTTCCTTACCCGTCGTTGGATGAGCCTTGGAGAAAAAGCCATCGAGACATCTTTTACTTCACACACCCAAATGCGCTCGTGCCTCTCATCGATGATTAGGAGGTCGATCTCTCCATGCAACAGCAACCCGAAGGTTCTCGCCTGTTCTGGTGTAATGTTGGGGCGGTAAGGAAGACAGATCGTGTCGACAATATCCGCAACCTCGCGTTCCAAACTGCGATTGCTAACCTGACGGAAACGATTCAGGGCGTTTGTTAGAGAATCCGGCGTCTCCCGTGCCGGTGCAGGCAGGCGACCCGCGCCCACGTATTCTGCGTAAATCTCTTGCGCACTGCGGATCAACCATGGAATTACTAACAGTTCGTCATCCATACGGATCAGCGGCCGAACCGCCACTCGATACGTCCGGCGTTCGATCTCCCACGCTGCGCACGACTCACCCCGTAGCCTCTCTGCGTCCACGCTTAAGCGATCGAGGGCCGCCTCAATTTCCATCGCCGGCACACCGGACCACTTAGCCGCTTCGTCGCGGAGTGCTCCCCATTGCACTCGCACAACAGCAGTGCCGCCATCCTTATTCCACGACACCGCGGTGCTCAGCACCGCAGCCAATCCATCGACTCCGGTCCCCCATGCCAACCGCATCTGTTCATCGACCTGGAACCATGACTGCGGGAGACTGGGAATCGAACGCGAAGATTGAAACGCCACCGTGGCCCAACGATGATGAGGAAATCCCTCGGGAATTTCGTCTTCACCCGTGAACGCTTCGCGCGTTCGCAATTGATCCGCCTTTTCCATTTGCCAATATGCTCTCCAGTCGATGGTGCGTCCAGACCCGGATTCCACTGGCGCAACATTCAGGGTGCGCTACGGTGTTACGTTAATTATCCATTCCGTCAACCCCTGATCGGCACTAGATAAAATGGTGCCAATCTTCAAAAACCAATTAAATACTGCACGACCATATCCCACGTCAAATCGATCCGGACGCATGACACCACATGTTTCACGCGCAACGAGGTATTCTAGCAAGACCTCAAGAGGCCGTGTGATTTCCGGCCCTTGGGGATTCCTGAGCGCCTCCTGACGCCATACCTCACTCCACGGAGCTCTCAGGGCCGCGCCTAATTGCTGACGCGCTCGCATGCGCTCCCCATGAGCAGCGTTGAGATATTTCGCGACGACGTCGATGGCGTACATGGACCAGTTAGTCAGGAGAGCTTGAATCCGACTTGCTAAAATTGTCAATACCATTCGAGCAATGTCGACCATAGCTGCACCATGATATGTTCCGGACTGAATGCCCGCTATTGCTAGCTCTTGAGCCAACATGTGATTCACGGCGGAAATCATGTCAGGCAGACTCTCTACGCCTTGAGACGAACTGTTCAGGGTACTTTCTTGAAGACCCATCATCGCAATCGGCGGCGACTCGTTCCATGCTTCGAGAAATGGCTGTTGAACAATATTGAGGTCGACTGACGAGATCAAATCTAGTCCCGCAAATAGTGCCTGGCCGACAGCCGCATGGGCTGTTTTCGGGTTCCGAATTAATTCCTTAATCCATGAAGAACTCAGTCGCAGGACAATCATAGACCTCGGCTGATTTCTGTCCACTGCGACGCCTACAGAACCAGGATGCTGGGTTGCCTGCTCATCATCAACAAATTCCACTACAATGATAACGGGATCCGTACTCGATTCCCTGAGTATCTGCGCAATGCGTGAATGACGAATACATGTTGCGAGAATTCCTTCGCTGACGCCAGTACAAAATGCCGGATCTAAATCCTCCCAACCCACCAGTTTGTGCTGGGGGACTACGACGACGATCGATGGGTTTGTGGCGATCATAACAGGGGTTCCCAACGGATCTACCAGCGTCGCCCGTTCCGGATCATCGAGGTGCGTCCATGCCCATTCACGGATCGGTGGGAACAATGCCTTATAGAGGGTCTCTTCGATAGGATCCCATGCTACTGCGCGCATCCACTGCTGATGGTCAGTGGGACTGACTAAGAGCGCCGTTTCCCAATAAACAGGATTCAAAACCCCAAACTCCAGCCAATGATGCCACGCGTCAAGAAGGCAAACGGCCATAAATCCCGCCTTCTTCTCATGGTCCGTGATCGCCATCAAGAACTCCCAAAGGAGGTCGTAATTTCGTCCCAACTGTTGGACATCCCGCACAATAGCGACAAAGTCGTACACGGACGCTTGAATAATCGAGCCATTCCTCCACCGTGACAACCTAAACGGCCCACCATACAAGAGGATGCGATAGACAGAAGCCGAGGGATCAAGGCGGCCATCCTCAATGGCTGAGGCGTCAAATTCCATCAACCCGTCGGTGACGGCGTGGACGGCCCTACTCAATGCATCGGGATCCAAGGCGGCAACGATGCCCATGGCGAAGACGTGCCGAGTTCCGGGAGCGACCACAGTAACAACAGCGCCGTCGTGATCGCACACGGGCATGTTGAGCACACGGCGGACGAATTCTTCGGTCTCAATTTGAATGCTACGTTGCGCCTCGCGTACGTCGCGCACCTCCAAGGCCAAATGTGCCATCGCAATGCCCACCGCATTTAGCACTTCTGCAGCAGGAATTGGGATTACGCCGAGACAACTGTCCACCGCGAGTACGGGACCCATCGACTGGGCCATGGGTTGCATGTCAAACCGCACCGAGGTCGCCTTCTGGCTAACCCATCCCCATGCCACCGCAGCGCGTTCGGGGTATGCACAACGATTGAGCCACTCGGTGGGAGCCGCTTGATGAATTACCCGGACCGTTTCGATCTCCTTAATCCCTGGACGTTGTATCCTGTCATGCGTCGCATTCCGAAGCGGCCAAACCTTTTCCAGTTGCGTTAGACGCCAATCACAGTACGACAACGCCGCCTCCAGGAGGTCAGTCGCGGCAAAACCCTTCGTCTCCAAGATAAAGCTATCGATCGCATGAGCCGTCGTTTGAACGACGCCGATTAGTGCCACCGCATTGGTCAGATTGCCCGGATGGATCCGATAACGACCACCGTTCACTGCCACGTGAACCGGCAACCGCGGATCAGCCGGTTCATAATCCTCGAAGACTCGGAGTTGGGGTATCGCCTTATGCACCGTAGACAGCAACACAGGCAAGTCCCCAAACGACGACGATACCTGGCCGTGCGGCGGGTTTATCATGGCACGATACCATAGGACTAAGAGAGCGGGTCGCTGTACCCCAAAGTCCGGTGAATCATAGGCCGCCGACAACATCGCACCCAGCGATGCAGCGTCGAATACTCGAAATGCATCATCAATAGATGACCAGTGCACTGAATCACTTTGAATATGGGGAAATAATCCTTGAAACTTCCGGCCTCCGCTCGTCGTATAGTGCCGTGTAAACCGCATTTTCATAATCTTCATCCCTTCGTCCATGCCATATACCGGGTTTGTGGCTTGCCGTTTACTTGTCCTCTCGGAGTGATTAGCTTGGACCGTCAATCCCGTCCATTGAAATCGGCCATTTGGAAGACATGGTGGGTAGAACTTTTTGTTCTACACCGCAAAGTGCGCAACCAGGGATAGCCGGGGCAAATTGCTGATGATGTAACCAATCGACATGGTCTGAATAATAATCTACGAGGAGGCATTTCCCTTCGTTGGCTTCTTGTGATATGCGTTTCGTCTACGGTGCGCCAGGTACCTAATGGTGGAAAGCTCAACAAGGTAAACCCGAGACTGTCAATGGCGATGCTGTCCGTACCTTGAATACAAAATGAGGATATTTGGTTTTAACTGAGTAACGCTAGCTTGGCTTTAATGTCCTTCGGAATGTCCTCTCTATCTATAAAGAAAATTGCTGGCACTGTTTCAGTTTCCAAAACCAATGAAATAATTACAGCTTCGGGCAGGCCCTCCCGTGCGGCAATACTACGACGAACTAGAACATCCTTGTCCTCGCTTAACATTTTCACTACGTCCTCACGCAAGTCGGGTCGCTCGGCAATACTACGACGAACAGACGTAGCCCAATCCGCGGCCAGCTTATCCACCCATTCCTCGGGTAAATTAGACCGTGCCGCAATACGACTACGAACAGATGAAGCCTTATCCTCAGCCAACTTATAGACCAAATCCTCGGGTAAATTAGACCGTTGTGCAATAACCTGACGAACAGATTCATCCCAATCCGCGGCCAACTTACGGACCAAACCTTCGGGTAAATTCAACCGCGCCGCAATACTATGACGAACACATGGATCGCTGTCACAAGCCAACTTCCAAACCAAAAAGCCAGGAAGCCAAGGATTTTTCGCTAAAGTTTCGCGAACATTCCAACTTGAATCCCCAAGAAGATGGAACAATACACCAAGACCTAATCGTTCTTTTTTGGCAACAATACATCGAATCTCAATAGTTTTATCACGTGTGAACATTTATTAAAGAAGCGGAAAGATCGTCACGCAAAGCAATGGATTTTCGCACTTCGTTGTCTGAATCGTGCGCGAGAGTAGGCCACAATCGTCGCGGTAAGCTAAGATTGCGAGCTACTTCTCTGCGAATGTCCCTATCCGACCAACAACTCAGCATTTCCAATACGTCTTCTGAATCAGAGGTTTTAGCCTGCAGAAGAGCCATTTTTTTATTTCATCCATCATCCATCACATACTCCTTTCAAAAAATTTACAAACTCAACAATAGCCGAACAATAGCCGATTGTAGCGTTTTATTGTCCATAGTGGGTGAACTAATCAATAAGGTTTAAGAAGCTCTTGAGAATAGTGCATATAGCTTTCAGCTACAATTATTAACATTTTCTCCAACGGCTTCCTTTGTTCTTGTTGATAACATTGAATTGGAAAATTTTTGTCTCGCATTATTGGCTTCCCGGTGTTTCGCCGATCGGATAATTAGTCGACCTGAATGACACATAATACCAACACCTATTGTGGCCCCCAAAACGACGGCTACGTCCTGAAAATCGTAATGATCGCCAATGTGCTGGAGATCGGTTTAAGCCCCTAATTCGTAGACAGATCATTGATCGCTGGACCCGGAGCCTCTCGGGGCATGATGTGGACAAACAAGGCCAAAGGGTTATGGCTCAAGTCATTCCAGCCTATCATGCCCCGTTCTCCGCCTCCAGCGAGACCCTCACCCACGCTCGTCATCGAGTCATTTTGTCCAAGTTTGTTAGGGGGCTTAATAGGAGATAGAGCCGGTCGCACTCAGCCCCGCGAAAAGAGGCGCGCTCCAAGACGTCCAGACGAATTTGAAACGGGCGTTGCGTGATTTAAGGATTCAACTAAATCGAACTGTCCGCGTGCCCAGGCGGCGAAAGTTCACGCCCATAATCTATGAGCGATTATTGCATGGTAGCCTCGGTACTGGCATTAGCCGCATTACGTCGCTCAAAACCGACGTCGGTTTCATTCCGGGATATCCGGCGCGTCATAGCCCCTCTCCAATTATCTCACTTCCACCAAGTTCAGACCATGTCCACTACGACGAAAGAGCGTTAACTAGTAATTGGAAATTACAACCGAGGCGAATCCCCGAACAACGTGACACTGTGGTCCAAAAACGTTCGTTTTTGCACACCCCGGTGATGCGGCGTTGTCGGTGCCCCAAGCTCCCGTCAACGTGTATCAAAACCGTTGGTCAAAATACCGGTGTCACAGCTTGTTCGGGATGATGCGTTTTGATACACTCAATGCTAACCACCGGTTCATTCCTCGGAACACCCGGCAACGACAACAAGAAAGGATGACCCCGCATGCTCATCGGGTATGCGCGCGTCTCAACCCCGGATCAAGCGCTCGCGGTTCAAGAAGACGCCCTAGTGCAGGCAGGGTGTGAAAAACTCTTTCGGGACGTGCAATCGGGCCGCGACACGAATCGTCCCGGCCTGCAAGCGGCGCTGGACTATGCCCGTTCGGGCGATGTGCTCGTCGTGTGGAAACTGGATCGGCTCGGGCGATCCATGAGTCATCTCATTGCGCTCGTAGAGGATTTGCGCAAACGGGAGATCGGCTTGCGTAGCTTGCAGGAACGGATGGATACCACCACGGCGGAAGGACAACTTATCTTTCATCTGTTTGCGGCTCTGGCCGAGTTTGAACGCGGATTGATTCGCGAACGCACTATGGCGGGATTAGCGTCCGCGCGGGCCCGAGGGCGTTTGGGCGGACGGCCCCGGCTTCTCACGGACGATCAGATTCGCATGGCGACCGAAATGATCCGCACAGGCCACATGACAATGGTTGACGTCGCCCGGGCATTGCATGTGTCCCGTCAGACGGTCTATCGGGCGGTGAAAGCTATGCAGAATGCCGAGGAAGCGCAAAATAATCGCTGACGTGAAAACAGGTTATCGATGTATTGGTTCCCGCCAAAGAGTGCGCATAGCCTCGTGCATGCGGATCTATCACTAACTGCTAATGAGGATCAAGATACTCTTAGAAGTCATCAGGGAAAGGATCATGACATTGGCGATCACAATCCTAAATCATTTCTTCGCGCAGCTTTTGTTGGATCCATTGCTTCCGCGGCTAGTAGTATACAGATACCAACTATCCGTCACCGTTGCAACGCTTATCGCTGGCTTAGGTGGATCTTTTTTAGGTGGATTGATTGGATTCGGAGCGTCGCGTTCATCAGCTTGGTTAGACGATCAAAAACGCCGTAAGCAATTTCTTATTGGTCTCTCGCAAGATGTGAAACGATGCCAAACCATCGACCTCAGTATATCATCCGATTCCCTTCAATTATTAAATCCTATTAGTTTTCCCTTCATTCGACAAATTGCTCAAGGGCAATACGTACATCTCTTTTCTCCGGACGAACTGACGGCTTTGCTCAAACTCTTTTACTTGACAGAAAACTTCTTACGGTTTCAAGAACCGGAAATGCAGATCCTATTAGACTCGGTTCGTCGTTGCAAGCCGCCACCAACCGGACAATTAAAACACTTGCGAAGTCACGCCATCGCGCCGTTACAATCAGCCCTTCGTTCTGAAGCCGCCAATGCCTATAAAATTTTAAAAGAACATGGAAACCTTTGCGAGATTGCGGATAAAACCCGACCTCATCGCCCAGACAATCAAAATTTTAAAATAGCTGTTTCAATAGCATTTCCCAATTTCCATGATCAGTTACGCCAAAAATTGCAAGAAGGCGGTTTCTCAGAGAGTTATACTCTTGAATGGAATTCTGATGAAAACGCCTTGATATGTCAATTTAATCCACAGCGGACCTTGATTATCACGAACGTACCACAGAGTTTGCTAGAAACACCATCGGAAGACAATCTCGACAAAATTTCTCACAAACTACTCGCATGGGCACAATCTCAAGAACAGGTTCATACTGTGGATTTCAATGAGTGCTAATACCCATACTTCACGATCCCCTTAGGGTTGCTTTATCATTTGCTGCGCACCCCTTAGCGATGTTGACTCCCATCTACAACGGAACAAGCGTATCGATTGTCTATGATTATCTATCACGATGATTTGGCGCTTCATAGAGGACGCTCTGACCTCGAAATCAATCGGACGAAGATGCGAGCGCATGCTTTTCAAGAGAAGTGCTTCTGGCCCATGTTCATAGCCGCATTGATCTATGTACTTCTCGACGGAGCCTCACTAGTGCTTTTTAGACAGCTCTTATCCATCGCTTTTTGTCTCCGCACTCCCCGGCTCGTGTTCATCCTCGGTTTGATCATCTTTATTGAAGGCACTGGGTTCAGGATGCACCGAAACAAGATGCGGTACAAATTCTAGCAGGTCGGTTAGTAACTGTAACGCAAATTTAGCCTCCCGACGGCGTGTTGTCTTGGCATTATAGTGATGAGGGTCTGACGCCCAGTGCCATGTCGTCGCAAACAACGTCGCTAACAAACGGGCTGAATTGGGATCCGAGGGCCATGCCTGGGTAAGCCGTCCCCCAAGTTCTTTAGTCCAATCGTCAAAACGCTTTTTGCTCTCCGACCATGGTTTGAGGCCCCAATGACGCGCCAGCTCTGTCGCAACACCCTCAACCGCTATACGAACCGTGTTGATTGTTTTTTCGAATTCTCCTTGCCGGTATTCCGACGTAGCCTGTTGTAGCTGCCTCGCAACCTCCTGCCAAGGAACGCCTGACGGATTAGGAATATCGCTGGGAGGAAGTTCGACGAGACGCGTGTCACCCCACTCCATCCCCCGTAAGATTTCCAACCATCGCTCCCGATCAAGCGTGATGCTCGTTTCATCAGGACGGTAGTCGATCGTGATCAGGGAATACTGATAGGTTTCCGCACCTGGGGAATGGCGGTCAGAATTCGGTTGCGGATGAGACAAATCCGGAATCAAACAAAGCGCACCAAGCTGAACATTGAGAGAAATCGGATTGCCTTCACGCCATTGTTCGATCCATTCAACGGTCGCATCGTCCAGCTCAAGACGTATCCCATCGTTATAACCCACCAATGTCATGGGAACCCATCCTTCTCGAGATCCGCGACCACCACGCCAAGTTAACCGAGCTTGAATTCCCAAAAGACGACACTGGTACGCAAGGCTTTGAAGGTTGGAGACCCTCATGGTGGATTGCGGCAAAAACTCGTACTGAAACGGAACAATCAGCGCCCGCCCCCCTACGCTGCGTTGACCTCTCACATGATCAGGCTCTATCGTGATTTGGAGCGGAAAAGTGCTGTCTCTGTGTTGAAGCTGTAGTGTGACTTGTGGCATGACAGGTTTCCTCCTGAGTTACCTTTTTCTGAGTTGTCATCCTGAACAGATGACACATCGACCAAAATGCGATGAATCTTCACCGTTATTTGCACTGCCGCCCACAGAGCACGATGTTCTGGCGCGGATTCCGGATGTTTCCCGGACTCCGACGCTCAGATCGTCCACAATCCCGCTGGCGTTGGCCGTTTGAACCTGGTAATGGCCCATCCCCATTGCACTGCCTCCCCTTTAATCTGATAGGCTGAAAGAGATGCGCCGAAATCCGCAGGATCACAAACTTATTGTACACAAGAGTCATGGAATCGGCTAACCATTCCCAGTGTGATGCCGCCGCATCTTTGTCGACCGATATTGCTCTCCGGATTATCCAGCGGAACTACAACTCCACCCTGAAAATACGGTTCAACGCTTAATATGATAAGTACAGCGTGGCCATTTGCGACTCCGTGCGGCTTAACGCTCGGTAGCATGATGCAGACAGAATCCGAGGACAGCCCCTACCGATCCGTCTTGCACGGGCCCTGTTCCTCCCCCATAATCTTCATCTGTTTTCCGTTCCTTAAGTCCCTCAATGATAAGCACCTTTTTGTTACGTCTGATTGGGTGGATCATCGCAACAATTGATGATTTGACCGATTTTATCCAGATGGTCGAACCAGTGTTCTTGATACTCTATTGGCGCACGATTGGCATCCTCCGTGTAAAGCAACAGATGTACACACACGACGAGATCCTTGTAAATGAAGACATCAGGTTCTCTTTCCCCGTCCCGGAAGAGATCTCGGAATCCATCTACCTTGTATTGATAATCGGCCTGCCGCATTCCCTTGGGATCGACAAAAACAATGGCATACCTATCACCTTTTTGCAGCCAGAAGACGAAGTCGGGTAGGAATCGTCGGATACGGTTGCTTTGCGGATCATAATACGGGATGTAGACTCCATCGAGGTTCTCGTCGATCTTACTAAAAGCCCACCAATCTAGATCAGCGAAGGCATTATCGGATTTCTTAAGATACTCCTCTAGATCCCGAAGAAAGGCCACTTCGCTAGGATGTCGAATCGTATGGAGGATCCAATCAATACGCTCGCTCTCCGAGACAAGCAAGGGCAGGTAATAGTGACGAGCTATCTGCTTGATATGAATCATCTGGCCATTGTGACTAAGCGTTTCATCACTGCGGATTGCCGAATAGTCGTGTAACGCCTCCGCAAAGCTAATTTGTCCAGCGTCGAACCGGGCCTGGAGTTCCGCTATCCGGCGAGGTTCTTCGATCACTCGGCTAATTTTCATGTTCAGTTCAGAAACATCTTCTAAGAAGACCTTGATATGCCGGAAATGGTTGATTTCGTCCTCCACAGGCTTGAGCCTATCGACTTCTTGTGGAATGACCCTGAAATAGGCCAATAGGCGAGGAAGCAGGATGTCTAGCCGTCCATAGCGGCGCCCCGAATGAGTATTGAAATACTCTGGAGGATTGGCCAGACACCGGGTCAGGATGGTAACATCCGACGGTAAAACACTGTAGTGACAAATTAAGACACGTGGGTCATCAAGGTGGGCCACATATTGGCAAAGTAAGGTCAGTTCGTCTTTCGTGATCTCAAATTTGCGGGGCTTGCGCCCCTCCAATACGGTGTGATCGACTTCTCGGTAGACAGGAATGAGAAGAGGTCGTCCATCCACAGCCTCATGGTTCACCGCTAGTGCAATTTCGTGTTCGGCGATTTGGTTCCGTTCGTGATCCAACTCTTGCATGACGGTTTGGAGGGCACGGCGATTAGTACCGAAGATGCAAAGGGTCTCCAGTATGGCGGATGGCCCACGCACTGCATGAAAAGTGTTTTCATCTATGTCTTTAGCGTTGTAGAGCACTCGTAAACGCCGACGATAGCCAGGCAATGGCTCAATACGCACTCCTCGTCCGATTGACTGTAGAACGAATTTTTTTGCGTCACCTCCCGCGCCGATGTTGATATAGGTGATCACATTGGGACGATTAGAGTCCCAACCTTCATAGAAGGCCCGCGATCCCATCAGGATGTTAATGACCGAATCGTTCGCGTTCAAGCGATTGAAGAACTTATCGTCCTGGTAACTTTCGATGATCTCATAGCCGTCCAGCTCCTCCTTTAACCACTCGGAGATGTTACCAATCTTGATCAGGGCAAAGGGCTGACTAGCGCTTTTGAGCTTGAAGGCCATCTCTTGGGAATTGGTCGGATGCAAGAGCACATCAATCTTTCCAGGCGCAGTCGCATTGTAAACCAGACGAAGCAACTCGGCTTGTGTGAGGGATTCGAACAACCGTTGATCGAATTGAAAGCGGTCATTCTCAAAGAGCCAGTCCTGACCCTCCATCAGTTCACACCGTAGTTCCTCATGAGCCTGTTGCCACACCGCCTGATCGATATTCCCTTGACCAATACGCTCAAGCTCACGGAAGAAGAGTTTGAGATCGGCATCGTCTGTATTGACGGAATGAGCCAGCGTCAGCATAAGCGGCCGATGGTAGGCCGACAATTCGGATGGTAGTGATTCCTGTGCTTTGCGCGCATAAGCTAGCATGAGTAGAGCCTTGAGAACGACCCGCTGTTTCTCCGCTCCCGTGTAGTCTTCCGTGTCCCGAAAGGCACGATTTTCCTGCTGAAGGATCGTGATGTGCTTGCCGTAGCCGGTCCGAATAAATTCCGCAAGGTTGAAATTGAAGACCGTGGTGAGCACGTCACGCAGATCGGTGAAGGTGGCCGAGAAATTGAACAAGAAGCCATGACGGGTGAGGATGCTGTAGATGTGCTGACGTTTGGAGTCCTCTCGGTCTCCCTTGTGTGCCTCATCCAACAACACGTACCAGTGACCGCCATTCTCGTAATTGCGGTAATCAATGATGCGTTCTTTTTGTTCGTCGCTAAGGTTGTCCGCACGGTAGAAGAAAACGGTCATCTCCCTCCCGCCGATGATCGGCAAGAGGCTATGTTCGCGATCGGGATAGGCCTTGAGGCTTTCTAGGACGATGCGGAAGTCTGCGCGGCTGGCGTTGAATTCGGCTACATGGTCTTGGAGTTGTTTCATTAGATCGTCACGAGCGGTGAGGACCAAGATGGGATACGCTGGGATCTCGTTCCGACGCATAAGGCGCCACAAAAGTTCGATCAGCTTGATAAGCACGAGACTCTTCCCACTGCCTGTGGCCATCCAAAAGCTCATCCGGTTGATGAACGGCCAATAAGGAATCCGGTCGCCTTCGCTGGGGTAGTATCGTTTCAGTAGAGCACGCACATCCGGCTTCTGCCTCTGAAGAGAGATGCTTAGGTCCTCCGCCAAGCCATTGTCATGGTACCACTGCCAAAAGCGCGCCTTGCGTTCTTCGTTGGTGGCACGGGACTCCCCGGACTTCAAATCGCGCACGTCTCCGTAATACTTCCATAGAGCACGGAGGGCAAACTGCAGCGCTTCCTGTTGGTAGTCCCACAAGCGCATGGTAGGGGAAAACGTGGCCAGGTCGTAATCTTGCCAGGCTGGGGGGAGATCGAAAAAGGAGAGATCGGTTAGAATGTCCTGCAGTGTGCGCATATGACTACTCCCCCCACCAAATTAGCGGTTTAACGAATTGCCAGGGGGGATTCTGCAAGTCTATACTGGTACCGTCTTCGAACTCAACCACACCCGCCTTTGTGGGATCCTCATCTAATGGATGGATGCGTCGAATCCACTTCCCCGTCAGACACGAGAGCGTCTCGGCCAAGTCCACGTCAGGATAAAGTTTGGAAAGGTCTACACGGATTTCGTCGTTTGCTGGATTCATCTCCATAATTCGGTCGCCCGTTTCCGCGTTGTCCAGCATCTTGGAGTCTCGTAAGAAGACATACTGAGTGTAGGGGTCCTGAAAAAAGAGAGGCACATCGTCATCCCCATAGCGGGCTTTGCGCAGGACGTCTTCGTACTGCTCCACGCGAAAATACTTGAAGAAGTGACTGATGCCCTTGCCGCCATCTTGAGCCTTGCCATCTTTCCACTGGTCCGAGAAGACCACCTTTTTGATGCGCGGGAGAAGGGCCGTGTGAAAGTAGTCGGCCATCTCTATTAGGATGTACTTGCGCTGGCCGCCATCCTCCCGATTCAGGTTGATGACAGCGTGGGCGGTGGTGCCGGAGCCGGCAAAGAAGTCGAGAACAAGCCCGGTGCCTTTCTGAAGCAACTCAGAGTGCTGAAGGGTTTCTTCCATAAGGCCGATTGATTTAGGATATTTGAACTCCTCAGCGATACGCTCGCCGAGGATCTCCTTAAGAACTTTTGTCCCGTATTCACTAGCATCAAAATGGCTACCATACCACACAGTTCGTGCCATTTGAAGTTCTTTAGACAAATAAATTTGTACTCCTTTGGATGTAATTACCGCCTCTAGCTTGTCAGCCACTGTTTCAATAGATTGTCTAGCATAGCGCCATTTGCGTTCTTTACCATTTGAATCTATAGGCCAAACGTAGATAACGTCATTTTTCTCTTCGTTTGCTGCCGGTGGATGGAAATCATCCGGTGGTATATCTCCAAATCCGATAATCTTATTACCTTTCACAAGAATAGGATAAAAACAGTTAGCGGCATCTTCCCTATGGGATTCACTCCCTGAATCACGAAGATTCCTAAAATCGGAGGTTTCTCTTGGACGGTCACTAATGTATTTGCGCTCATTATCGGGGTATAGAAAGTAAAGATACTCATGCACAACAGAAAAATTTTTACTTTGCTGCCCCCTTTGGTTATGCACTACAGTCACGAAGCTCTTCTCCCAACCATTGAACACTAGTTCCAGTAGTTGGTTTAGTTTCGCAGTTTCTACATCATCGATTGAAATGCAATATATTGCTTGTGAACCCAACCAATTCCTGCTTACAACCAGTCGGTTTTCCATCAGCGTTAACCACGAAGCGTGCTTGTAGTGATTCACATAAGCGATCTCGCTGTACTGAGTGTTGTATGGTGGATCAATATAGTTAAAATCTACCCGCCCCCGAAACTTCGGAAGCATCGTGTTCAGCGCTTGGTAGTTTTCGCTGTGCACAAGCCATCCGTCCAGCTCCTGGTCTAGGTGGTTGAAGAGCGCCAGAATGAGTCCTTCCAGATCTGGGAAGTGCTTGGTATCTATGGGTAAATACTGATAGCGCTCGTGAAGATGCTTGCCCTTAAGTTCCTCCAACCACACCTCCTTCGGCGAAAAGTCCTCCCCAACCATGCCCAATTCCTGCCACTCTCGTACCTGAGACTCCATGCCGGGGTGGATGAGAAGACGTTCCAGCACTGCTACTCCCCTGTCCTGTGCCGCGATGCGGTCCAGGGTTATCACGTAGTGGCTGCCGAGCACAAACTTGGGCTTGTTCCAGATGCGGACCAGCTCGTCCTCAAACTGAGCTATAAAGTCGATGATTTTGTAGGCGATCTCCTTGAGAATCTGCAGCTGCCGAACGCGCTGTTCCGTCCAAACGGTGCCCTGACGCTGTTCGGGCTCGAAGACGTATTGATATAGCCACAGATTAAACTGATCGCGCAGGAACTGGCGCGCGTTTTTGTTGATGAAGTAGTCCACCTCGCTTTGACGCTCAAAGACACGAAACGCCCGCTTTAAGATCTCTGCTGATGGTATGGCGGCGGTGTATTGGTTTAGATGCAGGGCATTCTTGATCGCGCGGCGAACACCATCAATATTCGTCTGCCGACCTCGTTCTGAGTAGGTCACCGTAAACACAAGCGTGGCATCGTCGCGCCGTTCCTTGAAGTCGTATACGAGCGTGCGTTTTTCATTGGACCTTTTGTTCTCTAAAGAAGAAACGTCAAAGAAGAACTTAAACCCATCAATTTCTACTACCATGCTACGAAAAAGGCGATCCGTCTTCACGTAGTAGAGCATGTGCGTCTTCCAAAACAGGGTCACGTCCCGTTCGTCCGTATAGACCTGCTCGTAGACGTGTTCATGCGGTGGAGTAAACCGGAAATAGATCGACCCCGACTCCGAGAAGTAACGACGGAAGAAGGTGTACAAGCGGTCAAAAAACTCTTCTCGAAACTCGGGGAAGCGTTCCAAAGCCCGGTTGATATCCTCCTGAAGACGGGGGAAAACTCCTCTCTCATAGTAAAGCGATTTGATGTGCATAAGATTGACAAAACCCGACTCCCCTTCAACTTGCTCGCCAATAAAGACATTCCGCAAAGCATCAAAAAACTGGGTTTCCTTGCTCATAGCTTCAACCTTTCCTCACGATTATTGTGCACATTATTGGGGCTTGATCGTACTCATTCTGAAATATCACGCCAGCTCCTCTGAGCTGCCCTGTAGGGGTACCCTGAGAGATGGTGGAGACCCCTTTCGAGGGAGCGCCCGCGTCTCCTGCACCGAATAGCTACTAAGCCGCTGGCTAACGACTGCGTGTTGAAATGGCGTTGGCTTGCGACATTCAACTTCAGATTGTTCCGCGAAAGTCCGCAAGTAAAACGCCCATTTTGGCGTTCACATTTCAAACAAGTTACCCAATATTCCCATCGTTTGTGCAGACTGTAATCATCTTACGATGAGGATTGTCCGTCGTAAAGCAAAATGGTGTCATAATGTGCTACATTGATATTATCAGTACTCACAACGTTTCCCACTCATAATGTCTTAAGACGCTGGCAGGGACGACACGTCAATAATAGTAGCACTATCGCGACGTCCACATTCGTTTAGATCGTCCTTCCGGATGAGGCCAAAGCGCTGCAGTGGCCTAAGCTTTTTCTTACAAATGTCGTCATTCGGCACGAGGCAGAAAGCAGATAGAAGACGTCTTGCACGAATTAAAATTATGTACCACCCAGACAATCACACAAGTTTTTAACCTTGGGGTGAAAGGAAACATCGATGAATTCAATTATCGACCGAACTCTAATAAATGATTTCGAGATTTCCGGATTATGGTGGATGCCTACGAATCCTAAGATAAAATGGTTTGGCACAGTCATCTTTAAGCACGATGCCATAATTAGAACAGAATTATGGGCAGATCATGACTTGTGTGATAAATTCGACGTTTTACATGGTCTCAGCCAAAACGGTGAACGGATCACGCTATTTGATTTGACGTATCCAAACAAACACACCGGATTTAGTCAACAAGACATCATTATCTCCGCTAGTTATGCCACTAAGTATGTCGTAATTGGAGATCATATATCGTCCGATATTGTATTTAACGTTATTTCTGTCCACTATACTTATGTTGAGCAATGGATTCGACAACCTATTTCCCCATCGTCATCATTGGCTAATATTCTTAGCATTAACTGCGGTTATAGTTCAACACTTGGCGCCCACATCGAAATTTGCCGCACCCAATCAATATCAACCAGTTTAACCACATGGACAAAAATGCTGGAGTGGACGATCCAGTTCTCTTTCGATCAGGGTCATAAGTACGACGAGCTGTTACAAACAGTTTTTGATATGGCTAATTTGCTGACGGTTTTGTTTGGTCTCGCAGTTTATCCTGTATATGTTGAAATTAAGTTGAAAAATGCACAGTCTCTAACCGTATATTCCTCGACGATACCCAAAAAGATTTTAGATGATGTACATCCTAGTTCTTTTGTCGTTCCGTTTTGTGATTTCATGGCTTGTGCATCGACTATTGTTCCAACGTGGTTTGATAATCTCAACGTCTATCGACCTGTCATCGGCTTATACACAGCAACCCTTTTCGGATCACAATTCTCTGAGTTTAATTTTTTGGCGATAATACAAGCGCTAGAAGGTTATCATCGGCGAAAATACCCCGAGAAGAAGTATATGGACGATGATGCTTACACACGTGTTATAGCCTCGTGGTTATCACAACTTCCCGTCTCACTTAAACAACCTCACAAGGATAGTCTTAAGACAAGGATCAAGTATGGAAATGAATACTCCCTACGCACACGGTTCAAGAAATTATTTACTATCATAACCCAATCGGAAACAGAAGCTATTGTTTCAAACTACGGTGAAACAAGGTTTATCGAAAAAGTTATTGACACACGCAACTATTTGACCCATTATACCCAGGAACTTACCGTAAGGGCCGCTCAAGGCAAGGAATTGATCCACTTAACAAAACGTTTACGCGTGTTCCTCCTCTTGTTAATACTTAAGGACTTGAACATAGTCCTTTCACCGGAACACTTTACTAAGGATTTGAAATGGCAGCTTGATTAATCCTTGCATGTTAATAAATGCAGGTAGAGTACAATGGGAAACTGTAGTAGGTAAAATAGCTCCCTGAATGTTCGATCTCCAAGGGGACATGAGGGCCATCGGAGTTCTTCTTATGGATCGAGCTCGACACCGTACTGGGTACAATTCCCCTTTCTGCAGCACACCGCGTCATGGCGATTCAGACCACCACGCAATCCTTCGCTCCCTGTGGCAAAACATGATGCACAAATACCCCATAAACCTTTCCCCATGCCGGTACCCACCGTTCAGTCACTGGATCCCGCGCGGCCCAGACATGTGCCCATGTCGGTCCACCCCCCTATTAGCGTTTCGCTGCACCCGCATGAGTCTGAAAAGATATTCATCTACGACGCGATGAGTGTAGTCCTCGCCATGATACTCCCGATCGAAGCCCTACGCAATGCATTAGTTGGCGCTTTCAACCAAATCACCAGCAATCTCAATGCCATTCCCTAACCCACATCCCTGCCCCCCATATTGCCGGGAATAGCTTTATCGAACTCCTCTTAGTTTTACCCATTTTCCTCACCGTGATGATGGGCAGTATTAGCATCTTTTTATGGGTGCAGGAAAGCTATGCGGCCGGCCAAGCTGCTCAAGTGGGTGTCAGCACATGGGCATCCACAGGCAATCTCCTCCTCGCTCGGAATGCCATCGATCAAGTCCTCCAAGCGGAAGGATATTCTTCGCACGTCGCATGGACCGCCTATACGCAGCGGGGGTCATTAGACGTCGTGACGGTCTCGTTACCATTTCGGTCCACTTTTTGGCCCACGACACCCATCATTTCATCAACACGCAGTGCGGTTCAAGAAACGGGGATTCCCAGTGGTTCACAATCGTGGTGGTAACATTTTTATTTGGACCCTGTTTTGGCTTTTACTGGTGGTCAGTGTTTTGCCACCCTTTGTTAACCTCTCAGCCATGATTCTCGCTCAGCAACAACTCGTGGAGGATGCGCAAAATGCCCTGCAAGCCGCGGTACAAAGTTATCCTCACACTCCCGGTTTAGCACGCATACAGTTTCAATCGGTATTGGCCCAAGACATGCCTCGGACCTCCATGACGGTTCTATCCTTCGTCGATCATCAACAGTCGGCCCAGGCCCGGATTCTTTTCACAATGGCTCTGCCATGTCCCGTGGCAGGATGGTCCACATGGCAGACCGAACTCACGATTCGGACCTAGAGAGCTCGGAGAGGTCTCAAGCCTCTCCGATTTTCTTTTGCGTTGCCTTTTAAGCCCCTTACGAAGACGAGACAATCGCGATCACTCCTGGTAGGATTATTATCAGTTCAGAGGAGAGAATGTGCACGATGAGTCACACCGATTGATTCACCCGGATTCAAGTCACAGATTGTTCAAAAAGTTCAAGACACGCAAAAATGCGTCATGAGTCGGCCGTCGTCATCTGCTCAGCCCGTCGATGGTGCGTCGTGGGGTGCGTGAGGCAGTGAAGGAGGCCCACCATTCCGACGATCTCATGAACCTGGTGGACGAAAATGAACGCTTAAAGAAATAGCTCGGGGAAAACGATCGGCCGATGGCCATGCTTCAAGATCTGCTGCAAAAAAGGGATCCGTCCGTGACAGCATGGTGTGAACACGTGATAGACTGGCATCACCGCGCTCCCCAGGTGTCCCTTCGCCGATGGTGTGCGACGATTCGCCTTTCACGGGCCACCTTTTATGCGTGGCGTCATCGCCAACGCCATCCTGAACCGGATCGGCGCCATCAGGCGCCGGGACGACCTCCGCGAGGGCACAGCGTCACACAAAATGGCCAGAAAATCACCGATGGCCCGATGATGGACGGGATGACCGATATTCTGACCACGGAGAATGCGGCCTATGGGTATCATAAAATCACATGGGTCTTGCGACGACGCTATCATCTACAGATTCGTGTCAAAAAGGTGTATCGGCTCCTCCGACAGGGACCCTGATTATGGCCTCAGCGAAAACGCCGCATCCGGCATCCGCGCCGGCTGGCGCGGAACCACATCATTACGGCTCCCAATCCACTCGGGCAAACGGACATGACCTCTGTGTATATTGTGGGCGAGGATCGGTTTTTATCTCGCCAAGCGATGATCGATGTGTGTGACCGCATGATTATTGCTGACCACATGGGGCTTCATTGTCAGGCTACGGATGTTGTCCGGACCCCACAAAACGCGGTAATCCCACGTCAATCGGAATGGCAGAGGCCTCCCGTTCTACAGACGGACTTATTCCGATCTCGGAATTATGCCGATCACCTCGCGGGAATCGCCTACGGTTGCGGTGAAACGGTCTCATCATTCGGCATAATTCCCAAGCCAATGGACTCGAGGATATAGGTTCGATGGTGGTGGAACGACCAGATCTCGCCGTAGTCAACCCAAAGTCCTCGTCGTTCAAGCTCTTGGCTAGCTGGAATTATGCCGACCCGAACATCCGGAAACCCTTACCAGTTGGGAAGCGCGGAACCGGATCAGGATAATTCCGAGATCGGGATAAGTCCGTTTATCCTGATATCAGGATAAACGGACAATGGCCCCCAGTTTATCGCCGAGGCATTCGAAATGGATTGTGCCGCCTATGGTCTGGAACATGAACGCATTCCCGTGGCAACGCCGAATAAAAACGCCTTGATTGAATCGTGGCATGCTCCGTGGGAGCGCGAGTGTCTGACTCAAGAATTTGGCACATATGGCGAGGCCTATGCGGCGATAATGCGATGGATAGCCTTTTATAACCCAGATCGGCTGCATGGGAGCTGAGAATTTTGGTCCCCGGCGACGATGCGAAAACGACTCGCTGGAGGGCAAGCGACCTGGATGCCCGTCAAAGTGTAGAAAAGCTAGCGACTTTTGCACTGGGGGACAGGGGCGAGGTGACGCCCTGGCCCCTGTCCCCCAGTCCCAGCCCGTAGGGCTGATATGATGTTCCAATGCGTATCCGCGTGAAAGAGATCGCAAATGTCCAAATTTGGGGGGCGGAATCGCCATCTTATCGGGTATCGGCACCTTGGGCTTTCTCTTATCTCTTCATGGCAGCCACGAACGCCCGCATACGCCCTCTTCATCCGCACGCTTTTCCCTCATTCAAAGCTGGAATGTGCTGAAAGAATTTAAAGGATTTCGTCGTTTCCTCTTGATGAACTTTCTCATTCAGTTAACGCTAGGCCTAGTCCCCGCAGTGTTACCGTTTTATGCTAAATATGTTCTGCACATGAGCCACGGAATCCTCTCCATCCTTTTGGCCAGCATTTTTGTTATCGCTCTCTTCTGTATCGTGCCCTGGACCCACATTATCGAACGGATCGGATCTCATCAAGGAATTCGCTGGACCATTGGATTATTGGCGGTGGGCCTGCTCCCGTTTCTATTGCTTGGGAATCTGCCGGGAATCTTTGGTGGCGCGGTCGTGCTGGGTGCAGGATTAGGAGGTTTTCTCGTTTTAGCTGATGTGCTCATGGCCGAAGTCATCGATTGGGATGCCCATGAGGGCAAGATCAGGCGCGAAGGGCTCTTTTATGGGATTAACGGCTTTATTCTCCGCTTAGGCGTCTCCATTCAAGCGGTATTGTTGTATATTGTGCTGCACAGTACCGGATTTAAGCCAAATCCCACGGGCGTCGCGCCGATTGCTGTTCAAGATGGCTTTCGCCTTCTTATGGGGTTCATACCACTCGTTTTTCTATTTCTCGCCTATCTTGTCATCCGCCGCTATGATGTACCCCCTAGTCCCTTTACCCTCGGCACCGATTAATGCTGTCCTTTCCCTCCTTTCCCTCCTTGCCGTCCTTCCCCTTAATGGCTTGAATTCCCTTTCTCCTCTACATCCAATGCCTGCCGCATTAACTGTGCGAGTGTGTGATCTCCACAATCCCTCTGGGCTAATAGGGCACCAATGGCATTCACACGGCTAGTCCGGGAACGATTTTGTCCGAGTTTAGCCTTTCCTTCCATTTTTTGAATCTGAATCGATATTCCCACAATCTGCGACAACATTTGGCGGTAGGGTGATTCCCGTAAATTTTGAGACCACAGGGCATGCTGGCCGGGTTCAAAGGCATCGAGCAACATAGCCACAATGCTCACAGTTTCCTCAAAATCTTGAATGATTCGGCAAATGCCGTGCACCTGGACAGCTACATAATTCCATGTTGGCACACTATAGTCTTCTTGATAGTACGTAGGCGAAATATAGGCATGAGGACCTAAAAACGAAACCACTACCGGCTTTTGATCCATTCCCCGCCACTGCGAATTGGCCCGAGCCATATGCCCGATGAGGAAGCCTTCCCCGCCTTGTTGAGAAGCTTGATAAAGAAAGGGGATATAGGAAATGCGGATTTCACCATCCTGATGCGAAATGAGTTGGCCCAAGGGATAGGTCTTAATCATCTCGATAAGGCGCTCGCGACTGGCGATTTGAAATTCGGGTGGATTGTACATCATAATGGTTCACATCCTCTGAAAACCGTATAGGGTATACATATGACGCAATTTTTTTCGGTTAGAGATACTGCAGGTCAGCCTTTTCCCGCTAATCGTACACTATAATCGAATGAGGGAGGATATGGTGTGACGATTTTTATTGTGCTTTGGCAGAAGATTCGACGGCATCAAATTCTTTTCTTGTTCATCCTCGCGCTTCTCACGTTATTTATTGGAGCGGGTTTGTTTGCATCCGCCGAACACACCACGTTTTTCACCGCACTTTATTGGGCTGTCACGACCGCGACCACGGTCGGTTATGGTGATGTTATTCCGCACAATACGGCTGGCCGTCTTATCGCTATGGGGGTCATGTTAACCACAATCCCCCTAATGGGCGCGGTTTTTGCAGCCTGGGCAGCCGGTTTAGCCTCACTTCACATTAGGAGGTTACTAGGTTTGGAACACAATTGGACACATGGTCATGATCTGGTGATTTACGGGTACAGTCCGACCGTCGCCAATTTGCTGCCAGATTTGGTACAAGCTCATCGCAGCATTTTACTGGTTGCCGACGTTGACTCCAGTCTCATTCCGCAAGAGGTGCAGCTCATGGCTGGCGATGCGACCAATACCCATGTTGTCGAAAAATCTGCGCCACATAAGGCTAAAAAAGCCCTCATCGCGGGAAACACGGATGGCGAAGTTTTGCTCACGGCTATTGCTCTTCGCCATTTAGCTCCGGCACTGCCCATTATGGCGATGACGCAAAGCACTAAAGTGGCCCAAGCCTTAAAAGATCTCGGCGTCGAATATACCGTCGCCACCGACAATCTCATGGGACAAACCATCGCCAAAAGTTTGGAAACTCCTCACGCCGCCGATTTGCTCCTGAGTATTTTGGGTTCCGATCGCTACCGACTCAGTGAAGATCCCGTAGCGGACAACTGGGTGGGTCTTCCACTAAGCCAGCTCCGCCGTGAATTTTCGGGCATCCTCTTGGGCCTGGTCCATAATTCTGAAGTGATTTTAGGGGTTGAACGGGATCCCGTTGTTGCAAGTGGAGATCACGTGCTGTATTTGACTCCTACAACAAAACCATCATAACCAAGCAATCATTCTGACGAATCCCCATCATCGGGCCACCACAACGCGTCTAGCGTATCAAAAGACGCGTTGTCTGGGCTTAATCTTGTGCCTATCTCCTTCTTTAGACAATCCAAAGAGACAGGTGAATTATGACTCGACATCATTCTTCAATTTGGATATTCACCTGCAGATCCTCATCACGCGTTCCCCAATACACTCCCCGAACCGGCGTAACATCCCCATAGTCACGCCCTAAGGCGAGCCAAATATACCGGTCATTGGTAAAAGTTCCGGAGACGGGATCAAAACCTGTCCATTGTTTAGAGCGAAACTCTCCGGTATAGACAGCAACCCAGGCATGGCTAGCAGTAGGCGCTTCATTTTCGGGAATGAGGTAGCCGCTCACATAGAGAGTCGGGATCTGAAGGTAGCGGCAGACACTAATAAGAAAATGCGCAAAATCCTGGCATACACCGCGCTTGAGACGCATAAAGTCCTTGGCCGTATCCAGTACGGTGGTCACTCCTGCTTCATAGGTAAAATATTGGTGCGTAGCCTGCGTCAACGCGTGCACTCGCTCTAATATCGGTAACTCGGGATGATCCACCTCACGAATCCACGCTTTCGTCTCTTCGTCGATCGTCGTCCGCATGGTCGGAGTGAGACTTTCATACCCTAAAAAGCCGGTGGGAATGCGGTACACAAAGGGTTGATCCATCGTAATGACGCGCGATACCGCACTAATTTCAACCGTCTTCAAATGCCGCGGAATCGTAAAATGATGGACGGTATTACCAAACCGGTCGATATAATCGTACAGATGGGTTGATGGCATCGTCATAATTTGAAAAGACTCCACAATTTGCCGCGCGTTGTTTAACGGGCGCAAGTGCAGTTCCGAGGCCAAACTAAAAATAGGTTCTTTATACCGGTAAATCGTATCATGCCGCAGAACGATATTCATACTTCGTGCACCTCAGGTTGGAAATATCGGATCATCAGTCCGTCATGAATTTGCTCAAACTGGGTAATGAGCCGCCGCACATAGACTTCTGGTGTCGCCTCCATCACCAAATCCATCGTATCGTAGGATAATTGCGCAAAAAGGCGGCCCGCCAAAAAGCGAGGCATACCTCCGGGTTCTGGCAAGGCCTGCAGTTCCCGTAATAAATGGGCTGCCGCGGACACAACCGAACGGGGAAAAGCCGGTTCAAATAAGAGAAATTGGATAACGTCAGGCGCTTGCAGCTGCTTTCGGTAGGCACGGCGGAAGGCTCCATAACCCGTTACACTTTTTAATGCATTGACCGCATATAACGGTTCATTATCCCAAAGGCTTAGGGTACCGAAGTAGGATAGCAAAAGCCGTAAAGTTGAAAGAGCGCGTTCTAACATGGTGCCAATCATCATGAAATGATAAGCTTCATCTTGTAAAATCGTCGATACCAATAGTGATTGAAAGGTCAGTGCATCCATCGTCACCTGAGAAAGAAGATCTTCCCAGGATTCATCGTCAATATCTTGGACCTGACCACTCACCGTATTTTGCATCCGCGTTAACGTTTGCCACATTTCCGGGCTCACCATGTCCCGGGCCATCCGCGCATTATCCCGGGCCATTTTAATATTCGTGCACAAGGAGATCGGACAGGATGCATCACAAATCACATGCCGTAAAATCGATGAAGGATCGTCCACATCGCCTGCATGGGGATCCCCAAATACCAGAAGAAAATCCTCCCACCGGTCCCGCGTAATCATTTGGGCACTTTGCGTCTTGCGAATAGCTAAAATCCGCGAGAAATTTTGTGCGCGTTCAACATAACGCGCCATCCAATACACATCATCCGCGACACGACTTAGCATTTTTAAGTTCACTCCCGAAGAACCCAAGTATCCTTAATGGCGCCTCCTTGTGATGAATTGACGACGAGCGACTGGGAACTTCCCGACACCCGCGTCAACCCTCCTGGTAAAATCCATGGATCGTTGCCGAGCAGGCAAAAAGGTCGAAAATCCACATAGCGTGCCTCAAAATGACCTTGATGATAAACCGGGGCCGTCGAAAAGGTAATTACGGGCTGCGCAATAAATTGACGAGGCTGGCGACAAATCATCTCTTTCCACTGTTCCCGCTCTGGCATGGACATGTCCCGTCCAAACGCTAAACCCTTTCCTCCCGACTCGGCGACGGGTTTGAAAACCAACTCATCCCAATGGCTAAAAATATAATCGCGTTCTTTCTCAAAAACCGGTAAATACGTGGGAATATTGGAGAGGATGGGTTCTTCTCCCAAATAATAGCGGATTGCATCGGGAATAAAGCGGTACATCCCTTTATCATCGGCGATGCCGCAGCCCACAGCATTGACTAAGGCTAATGCGCCATGCATGAGGACATTGCCTAAGCCCGGCACCCCAATTAGGGAGTCAGCACGAAATACCAGGGGATCAAGAAAATCTTCATCAACCCGGCGATAAATACCATCAATCGGTGTCAAACCCTGAGTCGTTTTCACATGAATACGGTTGCGGTACACCACTAAGTCCCGACCCTCAACCAAATCAATACCCATTTGGCTAGCTAACAACGAATGTTCAAAATAGGCACTATTATAGACTCCAGGTGTGAGAACCACCCACGTCCCCGGGGAAAGACCCAGCAACGTATCCAATAATCGCTGGGGATATTCCACAATCGAGTGCATACTCACTGAGCGCATCACTTGCGGCCAAATCGATGAGGAAACCAAACGGTTTTCGAGAACATAGCTGACACCAGAAGGGCTGCGGACATTGTCTTCGAGCACAACATATTCATCTTCACCACTGCGCACAATGTCAATTCCCGCCACAGATACCCACCGGTTTTGCGGCACTTCGACCCCCATCATCCGGGGTTGCAATAAAGGGCTCGAGTACACGAAGTCCCGAGGGATGACCCCCGCTTGTAAAATCCTTTGGTCACCATAAATGTCGCCGACTAACAAGTTTAAGGCAACAAGCCTCTGGGCCAGTCCCCGTTCCAAATGTTGCCAATGTGCATGGGACAGAATGCGAGGAACAATGTCAAACGGGATGGGCCGCTCAATGCGTTCAGCGCTGGATCCCAGCGCAAAAGTGACTCCTCGATGATGAAAAATTTGATCCGCTATTTGTTTGCGCCGATCCCATTGATTAAGACGTCCCTGCAATAAGGGGAGGAAGACACGGTATAAGGGCCGAATATTGCCATGGGCATCAAAAAATTCATCAAGGCCGCCTCGTGGATAATGACGCCACGGATCCGGTTGCGACGGGGAAGACAACACTTCTGACGACATACCGTTATCCCCCCTAAATTTTGTTATGTTTTACGGTATTTCTCTTAAAAAGATAACATGGTTTAACCAAAACGAAAACAGAGTTTTGTCCAATACCGCGCAAATATTACATCAATAAACCATTCCGTCACCTCTGTTCCTTACAGCAGCCATTCCCGAGCAAGTTGCCATAAGGTTTGCACCGCGATTAACCACATTAGTAGGGCTGAAATCTTACTTAACAAGGGGCGAATACTCTGCCTGTTGTGGGAAACGAGCACACGTCCAAATAGTGCTAATCCTATGAACCAAAACCATGACACCAAAATCGCTCCCAGGCTAAAAGCCCAGCGGACCGTTTCTTCTCCATATAAGCTGGCTTGCCCGCCTAAAATCACAACGGTATCCATGACCGCATGCGGATTTAAGAGCGATACGGAAAGAGAGTGGCGAACCTGAGTTCTCCACGGAATGTCGGAGCCTTCATGATTGTCGTCTACCGTGTCCCGCCAACTATGAAGTCCCATACCAAAAAGAAAAATCGTCCCCGTCAACGCTAAAAGGACCCGAAACAACCGTAAATGGACGACAAGATTGGCGATTCCCACCACGGCTAAAATAATTAACAGCGTGTCAGACAAAGCCGCAGTGATGATCGTCGGTAACACCCGGGAAAAGGATGAACGCGCCCCTTGGTTTAATACAAACGAATTTTGCGGGCCAATAGGCAAAATTAACGCCACGGCCAGCACAAAACCATGCCAAAATGCCAACAGCATTGTATTAGCCGCCTCAATGATCGGTATTTGTGTTCGTGTGTGGAAAGAAATTAGGGATGATCTGTCATGATGTCTAAATCTGGTCAATGTCTCGCATCATCGACTGATCTACTTAAGTGTACCAAATTTTTTGGTTTCAAGGGGTGATGCCTTCACTCCTGGCGGCAAATTTGCTTGCATGGCTCCACAGGATTTTCGCCATAATAACGGCATAAATTACAAGGTAAAGGAGTCTCATGATGGATAACGAATTAGAAAACCGCCTGGCTTCCGATATAGACCATGCCGATTTTGCCACTGAAGCACCACCAGATGCCAGTGTTGACCGAGATGAAAGCCGCATTATCTTTCAGACCAAATCCGTCAATATGCAGGTGGCCGCGTTGTCTAACGCCTTTGAAGATGCCCGCTTTCATATTGGAGGACTCGACGACCCCCGCATCATTACGCCTTTGGGAGCCGAAGTGACCATGACCATTCAAAACCAGGATGAGCTTCACCCACATGGCTGGAAATTAATTAAAGAGACGCCCCCATTTGCCCATCCCGAGATAGCGGCATCCGCCCCTCCCGCATTCCCAGGCGCAGAAATTACTCATATTGCTCCCCATCATCAAGAAACTATTCACTTTACTGTGGACCAACCAGGCGTTTATACCTATCTCTGCCCTGATTTATCCGATAACGATGTGGGCTTATATGGGATCTGGGAAGTCGCTCCCGGCCATTAAAAGCTTATTGGCACGCAAAAAAATGTCCAAGATAGCGGGCTCGGTCAACAAGACTATCTTGGACATTTTCCATCTTTCCATCATAATTATGGAGTTTGGGCTCCCTATGCTCCGTTTCGCATACAGCATAATCTTACCAGCTTTGATCACACCACCTGCGGTAACATCGTGAGTCCAATCACGAATAACAAGGTTCCGATGCCACCCGCTTGAATGCGTTCTGGCAGACGCGGCACCATGCGAGCCACCAGGTAACCTACCACCATGGAAATCAGACCAACAATGAGGACTGCGGTCCAATAAACTTCATGGTGCAAACTGTACCCCACAGCCCCGCTGAGGGCCGAAATGGCCATGATAATGACCGAAGTTCCCACAGCTGGTCTAATGGTATAACGCAGGCCATAGACCAAAGCCAATAGGTACATCACTCCACCACTCGCTCCCAGTAATCCCGTGATAATCCCAATAATGAGTCCCAAAAGCACGACGCCGGCTGTCGATTTCCAGGTCGGATCATGAGAGGCAGACCCAGATACCATCGGAATATTTCTCACCGCATGATAGATAAAGTTGGTACCAAATAAAATCATGGTCACCGCAAAGAATAAGCCAAGCCACTGAGTCGGCATCCGGTGGGAGAGCCAAATGCCAATCTGTGGTCCCAAAATTGCCGTGATAAGAAATATCCAACCTCGTTTCAATTGAATATTGCCTGATTTCGCGTAGCCAAAAGAGACCAGGGCCGAGGTCAACACATCGACTGTTAAGGATGTACCCACTGCCATACGAAACGGAATGTGAAGAAACTGGGTCAGTGCCGGCACCACAATCACCACCGCACTACCGCCCCCAAACCCGGTTAGAGCCCCGGTAATGAGTCCAATGACGACTAACAACACCGTCGACATGCGCCCACGTCACCCCCCGACAAATTTATTGTCCTGAAAAATTCACTGCATAAACTATACGCCTTTTAAGTCGGGAACACTAGATGCTTAAGAACTATGACGATCGTTTTAAAAACGCCACCACGATCAGGATGAAGAGCACGGGAACAATAGCTAGTACGAAGAGTTCTTTAAGCAGCAAATAGGCCAGGGGAATCCCAATTATGACCATCAGCCATGTTCTCATGGCCCTAGGTCTTAAAGATGGCTGTCTGATCGACGCCTTTAAAATTCTCAACGGATATGACCATAAAGGAAATAACGAGGGCGCACCCGCATTTACAACCCGAGGTGTTGGGTTGTGGTGAGGGGGAGTCAATAAAATATCTCGCGCACGCGTCAACAATTGAAACTGCGACGATTCACCCCCAGCATCAGGATGTAAACGCCCACATTGTTTCCGGTAGGCTTGTTTTATCATCTCAGGTGATGCATTCACCGGTATCCCTAAAAGGTCAGCGGCATCTTGCCGGGTCATGGCGAAGGAATCCTCCTGCTCTCATTCGTCGTCGAACTCTTTTTTTCGTTGCCTTTATTACTCTCGTTGCGTTATGTTTCTTTTATCCTTATCCTTTCTTTACAGAGTATAAGGCAATTCCCCAGATATTCACATGGCTTCGGTGCTATCTTAATATATGATGTCATTCAATAACATGGACAATAAAAGCCAAAACATACCGTCCATCAAGGGGGAAAATATGTCAGAGAGCGGCTACGACGATTTCGCCTGGTTATATCACAAACATTGGGATGATTTTACCGATCGGGTGTGGCCAGTCATTCAGAACTTTGTTCTGCCTTATGCGGCCAAAGGCTGTCATATTGTCGACTTATGCTGTGGCACAGGCAAGATGGCCCGGCGCTTGCTTGATGAAGGATATTGGGTCACGGGCATTGATAATTCTCAGGAAATGCTGCAATGGGCCCATCAAAATGCCAGTGATGCCACATTGTTATGCCAAGACGCGCGGGAATTTCAGCTAGACCAACCCGCTCAGGTAATTGTGTCTCTCTTTGATAGCCTCAATCATATGATGCACATTCATGATCTTCAACAGGTATTTTCTCGTGTTTTTGAAGCCTTAGTTCCCGGTGGCCTGTTCTTTTTTGATATGAATACCGTCCAAAAATATGAATCCCGCTGGACATCTCAAAATGCCCTCATCTACCCCGATCACGTCGCCGCACTTTCGGCCCACTACGACTTAAAAACCCGGATTGCGTCATTTGACGCCGCCATTTTTGTCAAACATCAAGAGGCATGGATCCGCCGTGACGTTCACCTCACCCAAAGAGCCTATACTGTCAATGAAATTCAACAAGCGCTCGTAAACGCCGGTTTTCCTGAGGCCCGCATTCTTGATGGGTTACAAGATTTATCTGTTTCCGATTTTTACGGTCGGTTATTTTTTTGGACCCAAAAATTAAGCTAAACCCTCTTGCTTAGCTTAAAGAATGAGGATGATCAAAAGGAAAGCTTGTCCGAGGTTCTCGATCCACGTGCGGCAAAGTCCAGTTATGTTCACTCATCCATAACCGATTAAATTGATGCATGGTCATTGTTTGAATCAAGCCTTGACACCCTATGACGTCTTCTCTCAAAGCCCTTTGGGCGGCCCCTAGCACACTCTCAATACGCGCATTCATCGTAAACATTCCAGCAGGTTGGGCTAAAGCTATTTCGGTTAATTCTTGAAATAAGGCAAACATGTGACCCCGGAAGTCGCTGAAAGGAATATATTGCAAATCGGCTTGCCAACCATCTAACAATGTCAAAATGTGCTGTGCTGATGGCAAGTTCCCCGCTCGCAATATCGTAATGAGCGCTTGTGCACGAATTTGGGTCATACGCACGCTCAGTAAGGCCTGCTCTTGCCAGGTCATTAGCAGTTTACGCATGATATTCGCTTTATAGCGCCACATAATGGTGGCGCTGAGTGCCCAGCACAACAATAAGATACATAAGATAGTGGACATGAATCGCCTTTCTTTACAGCACCATGTGGTAGACGTCGGTAATCGGAGAAGGGGTAGGAATATATCCATCCGCGGGTTTAAAAGTCGCCATCCATAGTAATATCAAGGAAATCACGGTGACAAGCTGCCAATGCTTCATGATGCAACTCCTCCTCATCTACCCTCTTTATACCTGAACGCGGTATACTTGTGTTATGTAACATCTAGTTACAGCGTTTGTATCAATTTATAGAAAAACAACCATCTTATCCGGGCTCTTCCGGACCATTGCCAGCAAAAAGGGGGAAGGACCGAACTATCGGTCAAAACAATGTCCCTGGGTCAGCGAATTAGGCAAATGCGTCTTCAACAAGGCTTATCACAGGCCGAATTAGCCGGTCATCAATTGTCCCGTGCCTATATTAGCCGGATTGAATCGGGATCCTCCATCCCTTCCCGCGAAACGCTGGAATATCTGGCTAAGCGACTTAATCGGCCTGTCGATTTTTTTCTCAGCCATCATGATATCGAAAAGAAGGCCGAAGAACTCATTCGCGAATCGCAGACCACCTTACAACACAATCAGCCGGCTAAGGCCCTCGAATTGGCCCAAGACGCTGTAAAGACGAGCTTACTGACCCATTCTGAATCCTTGATTGCCGATGCCCGTTACCAACTCGGATGCTGTTACGCCTATCAGAATGATGTCGACAAAGCCTATGATGCTTTGCAAGACGCGTTATGGACCTATTTACGCTTAAACGACCGGAAAAAGGAAGTTCAAACTCTCTATTACCTAGGGAGTGTCTGTTTTAGTGGCGAAGAATTTAAACAAGCTGCCCGATTTTTCCGTACCGCTCTAGCCAGAGCCCGAGAACACAAGCGCTTTCTGTCTTTATATTTACGAACATTGATCGCTCTCGGATCGACATTATTCCGGTTAGGACAATTAGACGAAGCCTTTAATCAATACCAAGAAGCCCAACAATTGGCCGAACAAATGGGGGATATCGCGCGCCAAATTGACGCCATGATGGGTATGAGCTGGATTCAATTCCGTCAGGGCTTTGCGGAACAAGCCACTATACTGGCAGAAAAGACGCTAGAACTCAGTGAACATTTTCGCCATTATCAGAGCGTCCCGCTTAAACAAAATTTAGGCATCATGATTTTTGACAAGGATCCGGAAAAAGCCCACCAACTGTGGATAGAGTGTCTGGAATATTACCGTGAGCATAATGACCGCATCGGTCAAGTAACCATTTTAGAAGAATTGGGCCGCTACCATATTTTCGACCGTGACTTAGCTAAGGCTGATTATTTGTTTCATCAAGCCCTGGCACTAGCTCACGCCATTCCCAGTATCTACCTCGCAGGACGATTATACCGTGATCTCGGTGATGTCGCCCTCTTACAAAACCTACCTAAGCAAGCGGATGAACTATTTCGTTTAGCCTATGGCTGTTTTCGGACACTGCACGCCGAGGATGAATTGCGTGAAACCGAAAAACGTTTTGTCACCGATTACTCCCAATAGCGCTGTAAGCGGACAATACGTTCGTCTGTAGAGGGATGAGAGGCCAATGCCGACCACTTGCTCACACCCGTCCAAATAAATCCAAGCAACTGCGCGGCTTCTACAGTACGCAAATCCCTAGGTAAAATTGGCCGTTTTTTATGGCGTGGACGAGCTAACTGCGTCATCACATAGTGACGGTTGATTGTCTCACAGTTTTGTAAGGCATTAATCAAGCCCAAGGGACTGCCAAGGAGCACACTGGCCGTCTCATCCGCGGCCAATTCCCGGTATCGCGAAAATAACCGCGTAAGCAGTGTACTAAAAGCCCATGTTAAAGTAATCCCGGCCATCACTAATCCCACCGGATTATTGTTGGATTGGCGGAAGGACAATAAGTTCCCCAAAATCCACCAGCGCTGCATCAACGCATTGAGAACCAAGTTTAAGCTCCCGGCAATAACAATCATGGTCATATCGTGATGCGCAATATGCGCCAATTCATGGGCAATCACCGCATCAAACTCATCGGTCCGAAGACTATGCAATAAGGTATCGGTCACCACAATCGCATAGCCTTTCCCCGTCCATGAACGCACTGTAAAGGCATTGGCAAGGGGAGAGGATATTTGAAATAAGACAGGGACCGGAATATCGGCCAAAAACGCGATCCGTTCTACCCTCTGTTGCCATTCGGGTCCTAGTGGTTCTGCAGAGCCCATAAACAGACGCGGAGAGACAGCCCACCCACCGCCAAGCATGACGAGGGCTAAGATAAATCCCACACCCACTTCAAACCCCCACGGCCATTGCAACTCATGATGGATAAACCAGACAAAAAAGAGATCGAGGGCCATAATGCCGATAAGCACCAAAACCATTCGAGAAATGAGTACAAAATTAGGACGTTGCCAGGATTTCATGTCATCCCTCCTACTTGTCCACAAGCACGTGTTCCAACGGGTTACGCTTATTTTAGCAGATTTTTCGGAAAACAGTTCTAGCATTCTCCCTAAAGACGAATCATCGTGATAAAAATCCTACAAGCGGCGGATATAAGGTGTGTTTGCTAAAGCCTAATCTGGACCGGATTTAACGCAGAACAGAAAATGTCATGCGTTTCAATTACCTATGCGTCCTAAAGCCTGTAGGTGCTGTCCTCCTGCCAGGTATCAGCGAAAAATTTGTTGCGGAAAACCCAAATTCTTTGAAGAAATATCTTGAACTAAAAAATTTCCCTTCTCATAATATCTTTATTGCTAGTTCTTTTGATTCTTTTTTGTTCAAGTTTTTATAGCGATGTTATTAAAATATCTTTAACTACTTTTTGCAATAAGTTGTTTTTGACTAAGATATTGATGGTTTGAGGTGTAAACAATGTATATCCGCTTGTTAAATGGAAAACCTCATCCTTTTGAAGAAATTGGCTGCAAAGCTGCAGCACTCAACGACTTAATGGCTCATCACATTGTGATTCCCCAAGCGTTTGTCGTTACGACAACTCTGTATCACCAATTTCTTCAAGACAATGATCTCCAAATTGATCATCCCAATATGCCTCAGATGATTACTCAAGGACAATTTTCTTCGTCAATGCAAGCGGCAATTCATCAGGGACTACAAGATTTGCCCCCACATGGACGCTTAGCGGTACGCTCTTCCTCACTATTCGAGGACACAAAAGAGGCCTCATTCGCCGGCCAATATGCCACCTTGTTAGGTGTCTCTCGAGCCGAGGTCTTTGATGCCATCAAACACTGTTGGAGTTCAATGACCCACGCCCACGTACAGAGCTATGCCACAAAGCAAGGCATTTCTTTAAAGACCAGTTCCATGGCCGTCATTGTTCAAGACCTCGTTCATGCCGATGTCTCTGGTGTTAGCTTCAGCCTTCATCCCGTGACCGGTGATAACCAGGTCGTGATCAATGCGTCATATGGGTTAGGCGAAGTGATTGTGGACGGTACCGTCACTCCTGACGTCTTTGAAATTGACAAAACCACGGGACATGTCAATCAGATTATGGGGTTCAAAGAATATTGGATGCGCCTAAAAGACGATGGGGGAACCGACATCCTAGACACTCCCATCGACTGTCAAACCCGTTTTTCTTTAACGCCCTATGAGGTCGAAGAAATTTACCAGCTGACCTGCAAATTGGAGCAGATTGCCGGCTATCCCATCGATGTCGAATGGGCTCTGGCCGATCATACGCTATATTGCCTGCAAATGCGCCCAGTGAGTGTCACCCAATTCTAACCGTCTCACAAACTCATGAGCTGAGAGGTTATCTTAGGAGGACAAATATGAGTATTCAAAGCGATATTCACTTATCATCTCAAGACTTAGCCGAACATTTTTGGGTCCAAGACGGCCTACACTTTAGCCGGCCGCTAACCCCTTTATTTGCCTCGTATATGATTCCTGCTCTCACTCAAGGCACCCAGGGCGCCATGGCTGCCCTCAAAGGCCCCGTTCGCCAATTTGTCGGCAAAGTTCATGATGGCTATTATTATCAGGCCGTCATCCCTTTGGCAGGTGACCCAGAAGAGGTGCTTCATCATCATCATCAGGCATTACAACCTTATATGGGCCAACAACGCAAACATTTGAACCACATCGTCGACTCCGTTTTAATGCCCCTCCACCAGGAGATTATGGAGTGGGCACAGCGCCCCCTGGATGACCGTTCGGCCGTCCACGCTTTAACCCGCTTACAAGAGATTTACCACACGTTTTGGGAATGGCATTTTCGGATTGTGGTGCCACGCATGGCCGCGGGGTTTCGTTTTGAAGAAATTTACCACCAAGCATTTCCTTCTCGCAACGCCACCGATGCCTATGAATTGTTATTAGGCGTTATGAACAAATCACTGGAAACTGACCGCGCCTTATGGCTCTTGGCGCAAGAAGCCAAAACCGAGGCCAGTGTGCTGCGAGCTCTTAAGGCTCCTGACATCGAAACAGCATTACAAGACGATCCCGACACCGAATCATTTCGGCAAAGCCTCGCCAACTTTCTTGAGGTCTATGGCTGGCGTTCTGTCAATTCCCATGAGTTCGTCGATGAGACCTGGACCGAACGTCCCCATTACTGTTTAACCATTATTAAGGGCTATGTCGAACAGGATTTTGATTTTGATCAGCACTGGACACATGTCGTTCAACAACGCGACCGGCTCCTCAACGATACTCTCGCGCAGATTGCTGATGCATCTACGCGATCTCAGTTTCTCGCGGCTTATCACGATGCGCTTGATGCTTGGCCCATTGATGAGGACCACCATTTTTACATTGATGCCATGTTACCGGCTCGGGCTCGCCAACTATGTCTTAATGTGGCCAAACATCTTCAAGCAAAAGGAGTGCTATCTCGTCCCGATGATATCTTTTTTCTCTACGTGGATGAAGTCATCTCCCAACTAATGGACTCAGATGCCCAAAATCCCTCGGCTGTGATAGCTGAGCGCCGAGACCTTTACCAACAGCAACTGAAAACGACGCCCGCGCCCCACTTAGGAATTGTGCCGACAACACCAAGAGACCCGGATTTATTATCTGTACGGGTCTTTGGCGAAGGCTCCCCGGGTCTGGAAGGCCTAATACGAGAAGTTCGCGGGTTTGCCGCATCACGTGGCCGCTACAAGGGACCAGTTCGCATCATCCATGGCCCCCATGAGTTCTTCAAGGTACAGCCAGGCGATGTTTTGGTATGCCGCAGTACCGCACCGTCGTGGACAGGACTTTTTGGCATTGCAGGGGCCGTGATTACCGAAACCGGAGGCATCCTATCACACGCGGCCACTGTCGCTCGGGAATACCAAATTCCTTGTATTGTGGGAACACGTAATGCCACCCACGTGTTTCACGATGGCGATATGGTGCTGGTGGATGGGACGCTGGGTACCGCCATAATCGATGGCTGAAGTTCGTCATCCATACCGCGTTCTCACCGCGCTGATCATGGCCAGCATCCTCATCCCCTTGAATTCCACCATGATTGCCACCGAATTGGATCCGATTGCCCAAAGTCTTTCCACATCTTTGTCATCGGTGGTATGGATCGTCACAACCTATCTCATCATCATGGCCGCGGTGCAGCCTATTTCTGGCAAGCTCGGAGACCTATATGGTTCCAAGCGTCTCTTGAATCTCGGACTATGGCTGTTTCTACTATTTTCTGTCATAGGAGCCCTGATCCCCGATTTCCCAGCATTAATTGCCGCACGGCTGGGTCAGGCGTTGGGCGGAGCATTGGTCATACCGAATGCTATAGCCATGGCCCGCCATAGTTTTCACGAAGACTCCCTACGCCACAATCTAGGACTGATTGGCATGGCTCAAGGTTTAGGAGCCGCGACGGGTCCTTTTTTGGGCAGCCTCCTCATCCAACTGGGCGGATGGCCAGCAATGTTTTGGGTAAACGTGCCGATGATTGGCAGTGCCCTCGTAGCGAGCGCGCTGGTGCTGCCGAAAGATCTCCTCAGGAAAAAAGCGCCTCCTATCGACGTGTTTGGCGCCCTGAGCCTGGCTGGATTTTTGGCCTTATTCGCGCTATCGATGCCTGAAACCTCTTTGGCCATGGGGAGGCTTCGCCTTTTGTGGGCCGTTATAGCCCTCATTCTGTTGATGAGTTTTATTCGGGTAGAACACCATGTGCTGGCACCCATCGTCTATTTGCCCTTCTTTCGTCAGCCTGCATTTCGTTATGCCAATCTGGCCAACCTCGTTAATAATTTCTTCATGTATAGCACGCTGCTCTATGTTCCCATAGTTCTCAGGAACCTCAACTTTGCCATGCCAGCCATTGGTGGATTACTCTTTTTCTTTTCCTTGGTCATGTCGTGGACGTCGTGGCTCGGAAGCCGCTTGAGTGTGATTCGGGATAGGCGCTTTCTCATCATGACCAGTTTTCTCTTAGACTTCATTGTTACCGGATGGTATGAGCTTTTGCCATCTCATCATCACTGGGCATTTCTGATTATCGGCTTATTGATCGCGGGGATGGGCGCTGGAATTGGCAATGTCGCCATGCAAACTATTGTCCTAGAATCGGTAGACCTAAAGGCTGCCGGCTCTGCTTCCGGTATCTACGCCACATTCCGCTATATTGGCAGCATTTTGGCCGCTTCCCTATTAGAGATCATGGTTCAAAAACCGGCTGTCCATCTCATAGTACTCCTGGCGACCCTCGGTTTTGGCCTCATGATATCATGGGCCCTTTTAAAATCCCGCGTCGACCCGTCTTCATCTTTATCCCCCTGACAGATATGTTCAGTTCCTCGATGGGAAAACATAAAAAGAGCCAAGACGCGGGACATGGCCTACCACTTAAGCCTCTTTATATGACCAATGCGATGAATGAAGAATTACCCAACCATTTTGGTAAAAATAGTTGGGTATCATTTCAAAACCCATAGGGGCAAACATCATTTCCTCTCCCATAGCGTCAAAGTGGGAAACCAACTAGGGGAACTATGCCTCAAGGAACCTGGCCTTATCATCCCTCTCATTTGCCCTGGTAGCGCATATCAAGGTTAGAGGTAGGTTTCAAAAAACTCGCTACGCTTTCTTGCTATGGTATAAAGCACATCAAAGCCTCGCGGCATATGCCGCGTTTTCGGTAATGCCAGTAGCGAAAAATCTTTGTGGTTAGCTACCAAGGCATCAATTAATAGCGCTGTATGCCGGAAATGAACATTTTCGTCGATCATCCCGTGAATAACCAGTAATTTTCCCTCAAGTTCCGGGACAAAATTGAGCACGGAAGCTTGCTCATAGCCAGCATGATTTGTTTCGTCGGTGCCCATATATCGTTCTGTATAAGCTGTGTCATAAAGCCGAAAATCCGTCACAGGTGCTCCTGCTACCCCCACCTTAAACACATCAGGAGCTTTCATGAGCGCCGTTAACGTCATATATCCCCCGTAACTCCACCCATAAATCCCAACCCGGGTCGGGTCCGTGGGATAGTGCTGATGGATCCAGTTCAATGCCGCAATTTGATCATCGAGTTCAATGGTCCCAAAGCGGTGAAACAACGCCTGTTCAAATGCCTTACCACGGTTGGCGCTTCCCCGGTTATCCACTTTGATGACAAAATATCCCTGCTGGGCAAAATATTGAGCTTGCAGATCCACGGTTAATGCCCAGGTATTGGTGACCAGTTGCGCATGAGGTCCTCCGTACACGGAAACGATTACGGGCGCTTTAGTATGAGGTTCAATATGATCAGGTCGGTAAACCGCACCATACAACGTGGTCCCGTCCTCCAGGTCAATCGCCACCAGTTCTGGTGGTTTGACATGAAGCGTGTTGGCCTCTACAGGGGCATGTCCGATAAGAACCGGTTTTGTAGAATTCGAGTCACCGAGGCGTTTTAACACCGTCTTGGTACTCATCGATAAGGAAGAGACCTGATCAATCATCCACCGAAAATCAGACGACACCACGGCCTTATGAATACCCGGCTCCTCACTCAAACGGGTCATTTCACCCGATAAGAGGTCCACTTGGTAAATATGTCGTTCAAGGGGTGATTCTTTAGTCGCTTGAATAATCACAGAGTGTTCATCGGGGCTCACCCCAACAATTTCCGTTACCATCCAGGGACCCTGGGTAATCCACCGCACCTGAGAATCCCGACTTCGAATCACAAGATGGCGAAAGCCATCGGGATTATTTTCACTAGTTGTTAAAATGTCGCCTGAATGAAGGACAATCAGGTCATGAGTGATATTAATCCAATCGGGTGCCGTTTCCGTCCACAACACAGACCGTGATTGCTCTACTGGGTTATAGCCCAAAACGATCAAGCTTTTTTGATCACGCGTCAAAATTTGCACAATCATTTCCTGCTCAGTGTGCCAATGCACATCAATTAAGTAGCACTCGCCAAATTCTTCCCACGTAATCCACTGAACCTCTCCCCCTACCAGGGGCATCACCCCTAGACGAGTCACGGCGTTAGCTTGTCCCACAAAGGGATAGGCATGCTGTTCCAAGAACACCGGATCATCCGCCATGTGTAAAATCGTATACTCAGGAATGCTAGCCGTATTGACTGCTTCAAAGGCAATCCATGTCTCTTCCGGACTGACAAAAAAGCCGTGGGCCCGATCAAACTCTTCTTGAGCCACATACTCGGCGATACCATAATGGGTCTTGGGATCTTCTGACAACATAAGGGAACGTTCTTGACGCGTTTTGAGATCAAAAACCCACAAAGAACGTTCGCGCACATACACAATGCTTTGCGCCTTGGGAGTTAGATACGGATCGTCGACACCCTGTAATGGCTCGATTACATCCCTTTCCATGGTTTTAACATTAAGAACCTCGAGCGAGGACGAGTGCGGGATGAGCACATAGTCCGCCGCTTGATGCGCGAACTGATAGGTGGTAATGCCTTCCCATGGTATGCGTTGGCGTTCCCGCCGTAATTCTTCCTCCAAGGTGCGGGACTCCAAGGGTGTCTCTCCCGCTAGCTGGCGGGGCTCTTGACTGGCTAAATCCAAAGCCCATAGGGACAGTTGAGCTGATCTGGAAGGGCTGTATAAATATGTTAGTAAGGTATTATCTGGGCTAAAACGTAATTGAATGGGGAACTGCATGCCGGGTGCGGGTATTTGGGCAATGCGTTCCCATGTAATATGTTCCAAGGATTGCACGTCAGTGAGGCTCCCTTCTCGTGATGTTCGATAAAGCCTTCTCATGGGATACGAAAAGACGAAGTCTAATCCCGTCAATCATCATCTCTTCGTCATTATAGAGTGAGCGGTGAAAAATCGAAAGAACAGCACGGCGCGAACTTTCTTGCCAGAACCCGTCTCAATGTTTTATCGTGCTTTTATGGAAGAGGGCGAATCAAGGCGCTAACTACCCCAAATATTTTTCGTGGAAGAGCCTTTACGGCCCGAACGCGCACATTGCCAAGGAGCATGGTGCGAAGATGATCGATTTCATTGCGGGTCGTGGCGGCTTCCAAAAGGGATCAAAACCCGGTCACACCAAAAATTTTTGAATGAAGACACACAGATAAGGAGTTTTGCCTCCATGGCGATTGTATGGAGTTTTGTTGGCAGCATTGTAGCGTTTCTTGGCGTGTGGGCCATTCTCCAACGTTCTGAACGCATTACCGTGCAGGTACCAAGTCCCCGCCCATCTCCCGGTGCCTTGGCCCGTCTTTTGGTCTTGATCTTCATCATGGCTGTTATCGAAGAAGGCATCTTCCGTTGGCTCTTGATCGGTGAAGGACACCGCATCATGGGCTTAGGCCCGGCCTTTGCCCTCTCCGTGATCTTATTTACTGTAGCCCACCGGCACAATGGCCCCTTATCATTTTTGGCCACCATGAATCTCATTCTCGTCAGCCTGATTTTAGGCGTCGTTTTCTGGTGGTGGGGATTTTTATCAGCCGTCGTTGCTCATTTTGGATGGAACGCCATGGAATGGCTGACAGGCTTTACGATTAGCGGTGAAAAAACCCGGCCTCTTCTTCCCTCACCCAAAGAGCGGCTGATTGAGGGCTATCCCTACGGTCCCGAATCCCACTGGAGCGCCACCATTATCATGATGATTTGCTTAAGCCTGTTGATTGCCCCAGGCGTCGGACCTTTACTTCATTGAGAGGGGCGCTCCGCCGCCGTACACGGCCACGCCGCCCGAAAAGGAACAAGATGTCCGGAAAACGCATCCAAGGTCCGAGACAAGAAATGAGGCCGTGTAATCAATTTTTCAAACACTTCCGGGGAAGGGTCAACAAATTGTACAGCTTGGGTCTCTTCGGAGGTGCGAAGCTGCCCGCTCATCATCTTCCCCACGAACATGATGACCATCACCCCACTCTGGGTGTTCTGGTACACGCCACTAACGCCCGTAATCGCCATGACAATTCCACTTTCTTCTTCCACTTCGCGAATGACAGCTTCTTCTAGGGTTTCCCCTTCCTCCACTTGTCCCCCAGGCAATTCCCACGTGTCTTGGCGGTGATAGGTTTTCACCAAGAGTACCTGACCTTGATCATTGGTGACGTAAGCAGCCGCGGCAACGATGTGTTTTGGTGTGTGCGTCAAAATCCGTCCTTCCTCAATCTCTTCTCTACAAAATTCTCAAACAAGGTATGCTCTTCATCCCATGCTACCATGTTTGCCCTTCTCTAGGCATGGGCTCATCTATTCCATGCTAGCACGCGATCAATCCGCAATAAATTTTTCCATAGCCAAAATATCGACGTACTGACCATCCAAGACCCCTTGACGATAAAAGGTCCCCACTTCCCGGTATCCCATTCTCTGATAAAGACGACGTCCCACCACATTGTGGGGAAAGGTAAATAACACAATTTTGTAAAATCCCTGGTTCCGAGCATAATCCTCAAGGGCTCCCAGCAGTTTTCGGCCTACCCCTTGTCCTCGCCATTGCCGATCGATATAAATCGAAAGCTCTGCAACCCCTTGATAAGCCTTGCGGGACGAATAGGGGTTCAATGAGGCCCAGCCAACGATGTCCTGATCGGATTCGGCCACTAACACGCCATAGCGCGTTGAATGCCCAGCCCACCACGTTCTCATCATGGCTTCGTCTTTTTCCTCCGCGTCTAATGTCGCGATACGGTCGGCAATTCCCTGATTATAAATCCTTTGAATTTTTGGTAAATCATATTCCTCAGCTAGGCGTATCCCAATTTCCTTATGATTTTCCAGAATCGTCCTGATCACCTCGAAAAAACTGAAAAACTTTTATTTTGCATTGAGCATTCCAAGAGTAGACATTAAGATATAAGAAAATGAGGTGTCTTGCCAAGGGGGTGGGTTTCATGCCATTGGTCCCACAACCGCCATCGGAAATTCCCACGGCGATTTTTAATATCTTTATGCTCATGCTCTTGTGGCGCTTTACCGTTCGTCTCTTACGCGGACCCAAGCGGCGCCGGCGACACTGGATGACCCAACGCGTCTCTCACAGTCCCTTTATCGAAAGTGCCACGCGTCCACAAACCCCGTTAGAAATTGCTCAGGATCGTTATGCCCGGGGTGAAATTGACGATAAAGAATTCGAGCAAATTGTCGAACATCTTTTAAAGTCACGGTCTTCATCTCAAGATTGGTAATTCCTAACAAACGGAAACAGAGGGGCATTTTTTGGGTCCAAAAGACCCAGAAACCGCTCATCAAGACATGGCATGGCATGGCCGTGGCCGTCATTAAGATAAGACAAAAAACTTGTTGATGCTGATTATTGGCACCTCCGGCCATGCCGTATCTAAGTCTTTTTATCTCGACCTCTCAATACCCATTCCCTGGCTTTTTAAGCACTCCATTAATTTTCCACAATCCCATCCGCCCCGTCATCTTCCTGGCCGTCAGACCCTATGACAAGACACAGACCATCATGAGCATTGACTAACTAAGGAATCATGTGACAGTCGGTCTTATCCAGCAGAAGAATGACATCCACTGGGACACAGCGGTAGCTAAATTCCCTCATCCACCCCGTTCTCAACGACTTTACTCACACTATTTTGAGAACTCAGTGATTTCTCGCGATAAGAAACCGCGTTCTACCCGCCACTGGTCAACATCGATCACAGATAGTCCAGGCAGGGGAACGCTTAACCATTCTAAAAGGGTAATTTTTCGACCCAGAATATGACTATATAGAAGAGCCAAAATCCGCGCATGTGAAATAATGGCAATGCTTTGGCCGTGGTGCCGATGAGCCAGATCATGAATGCACTGGACAATGCGATCTGTTGCAGCTTTTCGATTTTCGCCCAGGTAAAAGGGACTGTCCTCTCCCACCACTCGTGGTCCCGAGGACAAGGAAACCAAAGGGCAGACATCGCGTAAGTCGTCTAGTGGCTGCAATGGAATATCCGTGATGCGAGAAATAATCGTCCCCGTTTCCTGCGCTTTGCGTTCTGGACTCTGATATAACTTCACCACACCCGTCCAGTCCTCTTGACGCGCCAGCTCTTCCGTCTTGGCCCTGCCGAGATCGGATAATGGCCACAATTCCGGAGCGAGCGCGGGATCTTTTTCGACACTCCCGTGGCGAATCACAAACAGCTTTGTGCTCACAAAGGGCCCTCCTTATCTGTGACCATCTCCCATGTATTACGCGTGGTGTGTTATTCTACCTGCCACTTCCCAAAATTCTCACGGGCACTTTTGGTGTCCTTCTTAAGACCATCGTCACCTAGCTGATTCTCTTGGCCCATCTAGCCGTATGAGATTCATACCTGAATGCCATCGAAATATGTATGCCGCTCGACAATTTTTCCGTCGTGAATCACGAAAATATCCGCAAATTCTGTCTCAATCACCCGCCCGTCTTTTAACACTCCTTGAAACGATCCTTGAACACACACATGATCCCCATCCACCAAAATATGCGTTAATGTATGGGCCCCCGATTCGATGATGCGGGTTCCTTTATAGAACTCCATAAATTGCTCTTTGCCTGCCAGCACGGGATATCCCGGTCGTTTATAAATAATCTGGTCGTCAAAGAGAGAAAATAATGTCGGGAGATCGTTTTGGTCGACACTGTGATAATAACGCTCAACCAACACACGATAGTCTTGGACTGACATAATGGATCCTCCTTGTGATTCATGGTTCCATGTTGCAGCATTGCAAAATGAGGCAGTTACAACTATTCTTTACTTTAGCAAATTTCGTCCACAATGTCTTGAGCTTGCGGATCCGTTGTCAAGACCTTGACAACAATTGGCAACATGTTAAGGTGGGTGTATCGGGATTCTGCGAATGATGCAGACTTGATTTTTTGAGGGGATCATCCCGCACTTAATAGTTACCGTTTCCCGATATTGCTTTTCGGTTAGCGGGCCGTATCCCACCTGAGTAAAGGAGGTGACATAATCTATGGCATATTTGGATGATAAGATTCGTGGCCAAGTCAGCCAATTTTTTCAAGACCTTAAGGATTCAGTAACCATCCAGATTTATCCTGGTCCGAACGGTGAATTGTCTCAAGTTTTCATCGATCTCGCCAATGAAGTTGCTGACCTTTCTGATCTTGTCATGGTGACCCAAACCACGGAAGCGCCAGCCTTAGAACCTGGCCATCCGGGTGACGAAGCCATTTCAGGCCCCATTGCCAATTTGCTGGACAACAATGGGAATCCCACCGGAATCCGCTTTGTGGGCATTCCGAGCGGACACGAATTTGGCGCATTTCTGGAAGACATTAAAGCCGTCTCAACCCACCAGGTTGCACTCAGCGACAAAGCTAAGGAAGCACTGGCCCAAATTAAAGAACCTGTGCATATCCAAGTGTTTACGACCCCTACGTGACCATACTGTCCCCGGGCTGTACGCCTGGCACATGATATGGCACTACAATCCCCGCATATTATTGCGGATATGGTCGACGCGAGTGAATTTCCGGATCTCGCCGGGAAGTACAACGTGTATGGCGTACCCAAGTCTGTCGTCAATGGAAAATTGGACGTGACGGGTGCCGTGCCCGAAAACCAGTTGCTAAAAATTGTTCTGGATTCCGTGGGACAATCCTAACGCAACGCACGCGTCAAAAAGAGCAAGGCACCTAGGTGCCTTGCTCTTTTTTATTCCCGAACCCCTAAGGTTCGGGCTAATTTCGGTCGGTTAAAGCCTACAATAACGGTTCCATTGACAATGATCACCGGCACGCCGGTTTGTCCGGATTTGCGTTGCAGTTCCTGAGCCGCTTGGGGACTTTTCGAGACATCAATTTCTTTAAAGGGTACCTTGCGCTCTTGAAGAAACCGCTTTGCATTCCGGCAATGGACTCACGTCGGTGTGGTATAAATCACAACCGCCACTGTGCCACCCCCATTACGCTTACATCGGGCCCATTATACCCTTAGAGGTATGGCTGCAGCAAGAACACCCTCTGACCAATGCACACTTTCGCTGCCACCTGTATACCGTAATTAAGACCAATCGGAGGTGACAGTGATGAAATCCTGGATGATGCCCTTGTTGGCCGAGGCTTATACGGCATACGGCAGGCATACCTTTTATCGCCAGTGGGTTCGCTCGATCTCTCAGGCCCTGGTCTTGGAAGGCGATGAACCTATTGTCTCGGCCATTTTACACGGGCTCGTCAAGCATTTATCGTCTCATAATTTGTGGACCTTTTCTGTGGCCCACAACCCGCACCTGGTTTCTGGCGTGATCCTGTCACCGGAAAATGTCGCCATTCTGGGCCCGTCGTGGCTTCCTTATCTTCCTCTTGGCCAAAGTGCAAGATGGTATGAATCTGTGACGATTTCTCCCACCCGTCCTATCACGCCTCAAATTCCACCGGGTGTCTTTCGCCACCTTTTCATTGCCAAAGAATATCTCCATGACCTACAAAGTCTATGGGATAAGCAGAGACGGTTCCATGATGAACTGCAGGATATCCAGCGCCGGCTTATTGCCCAACTTCCTATGCATAATCAAGAAGATAAGATATTGGCATCGCACGCCTTTTTGTCTACCTTAACTCCATTAGGCCCGTTTTTCCTTCACCAACACGTGGCGCCATGCCATATCCGGCGGACATTCATCATGAGTCCTCTTGGCGCTGATGTTTCACCCTTGTTAAAGCGCGTCGGTCTTTACGCCGCTTCCCATCATCACCGTGTCTTGTTCGTTCATTGCGGGCTCGATCCCTCTTCGATTGATCATGTCTATTTTCCGGATTTATCATGGATCATAAGCCATAATATCGCCCCTCATCATATTCCAGCGCGTGGCACGGATGAGGTCATTACGCTAACAGCTCCCTTTATACATGGGCCGAAAGATTGTGCCCAAATAGAAAACATTTATTACCTCTTTGCCCAAGCCTATCACCAGGCATGGGAAGAGATCTCGCAAATGCCGGTCACTTCAACAGTGCAGGACAACACGGCTGATATTGCCTCGTGGATTGAGACAATTTTATCGCATCCCGTCCTGCAATCGGTGGTTAAAAACCGCCAAATGACAGGAAAGCCGTAGACGCAGTTGAAAGCTTTGACGTATAGGGCAACGGACCTAAAAAAACACCACCCGCTGAGAAGAAAAAGCGGGTGGTGCAAGGCGTCAATCAACTCGTGATACTTACAGGGCTCCTGCCTCGCGGGTTTCATCCAAGGCCTCAAGAACTTCTTCAACATCCTTGGTCTTGTAACCGCTCGCCACACCCCAGTAGTAGAACAACAGAGAACCAATAGCAATGACTACAAGGTCCAACGGATAGTGAATCGCACCCTTACCATGGTTGGCTGGAGCTCCAAACACCGATGAGCCGTAGTACGACATGGCTAGCATGAAGAGCAAGTACACAATTAGCCAAATCCCTGCCTTAAGTGATTGGGCTGTCGGCCTTTGAATCTGGTTTGGGGCTACCAGAGTCGCAATCGCATACAGAATCAAGCCAACCAACATGGCGATTAAGAGCGGGAGATTCACTGCCCATCCGGTCCAGTAAATAATGAAAGATCCTCCAATAAAGGCTAGCGGAGCGATAATGTTCATTCCCCCTAATTTAACGGGGCGCTTAGCGTTCGGGGCCACCCGGCGGAAAACAGCCGCTGAAATCGGTCCAATGATAGAGGTAAGAACAGTCGCGGACGACACAAATCCGACCAGTTTCTGCCAAGCCGGGAACGGTGCTAAGAAAATCAATCCCATGATAAAGGCCGTGATTAACGCCACCGATGGAACACCGGTTTTCGGGTCAACCTTGGACAAGGCTTTGGGGAAATACCGGTTATTCGCCAAAGCGTAAAGAACTCGTGAGGTCGATGCCAGATAAATGTTTCCTGTTCCAGCGGGAGACAAAATCGCATCCGCATAAAGCAAGGTGGCGAACCATCCCATGCCAAGTGTAACGGCCAATTGCGCAAATGGTGCCGAGTAACTAAGCGCAGACCATCCTTTAGCAAGTTGGGAACTGGGCACGCCGCCAATGAAGACGAGTTGGAGAAGGACATACAAAAGTATACCAATAATCAAAGAATACACCACTGCACGGGGAACATCCCGCTGAGGGTGTTTCGCTTCACCCGCCAAATCCACCGCTTGCCGAAATCCTAAGAACGAAAACACAATACCTGCCGTCGAAACCATTTTCATCATACCGGACGAGTGGTATGGCGCAAATCCATGGACGGTTAGGTTGCTCCAGTGCATCCCAATGAATAAAAAGAGCAGAACCGTTGCGGATGGCATGATGAACTTGATTAAAGTCACCGGCGTGTTCACTTTAGCAAAGCTTTTGACCCCGTAATAGTTGATAATAAAGAACAGAGCCATTAACGCTGCTGCAACCAGCAAACCCAGCGCTGAGATATTGCCATTGGCCGCCTTAAAAGCCGGAATATAGCTTTGCGCATAGGTCACGACACCTTCCGCTTCAACAGCCGGCACGGACGCGTACGCTAAAAATGCTGCCCATCCCATGATAAAACTGGTCAAGTGTCCATGGGAGTAATGGGGATAACGCGCGATACCGCCTGATTCGGGAATGAGTCCCCCTAATTCGGCATAAACCAGACCGATGAGCATGACAACCACTCCACCGATAACCCAGCTAAAAATAGCAGAGGGACCGGCGCCTTGAGCAGCTGCCTGGCTGGCCAATAACCAACCGGATCCGATAATGGCTCCAAGCGAGGCCATTGTTAAGTCTAGAAGTGATAATTCCTTTTTGAGCCCCTTGTTAATCAATGGTCTTCCTCCTAACAGTAGTGTCAGCACAATTGTGATTGGGAAATTGAGGTGGAGCCAATTGGCAATAGACAGAATACCAACTGTGAATAATTTATTTCGACAAAACTCTCAGATTTCCTGCTTAATCTGAAATTTTATTTTCATGCTATCTACCGTATTTTTTTCCTGAATTTCATGGTATATGTTTTGGTTAATGTTTTTTCCAAGATCGTCTCGCACAAAATCGAAAGAGCGAACAATAATAAAGGGCTAATGAGGAATCGACTAGAGCATACGTCGAAACTTATTCTGTTTGATAGCCTAATGGCCAAATTTTTAAATGAGAATGCAAAACCAGGAGGAAAAATGACAATGTCTTTAACGGCAGTCGCATTGATGTCGCACGGCACGGAGGCATTAATGCATTTTCTCGATCCTCACTACTCGGTGATTTTTCACGATACGTGTTCTCACCAAATTGACGTCTCTAATAAGATCTCTGAAAAAAAGCCTGAGACGCTTGTTGTCATCACCCCACATGGTGTCCGCGCTGAAGGAATGATCACCATATCTTATGCTGAGTGGGTAGAAGGACATCTGGATATCTATCCATCACAGCCCTTGCATGACACGTATGCGATTAACCGTCCGTTAGCAGAACATCTTATTCAGTCTTTAGGACCCATTTTGACCGCTGCCATCAGTTATGGAGCATCAGCGGGTGAGTTCAACCGGCTTCCTCTGGATTGGGGCGCTCATGTGCCCTTACGTTTTATCCAAGCTTTTTTACCCTCTTCTCCCTCAGTTGTTATTTTGACCCCATCCCGCAGCCTTTCCCTAGCGGATCTGTTTTCCTATGGTCAACACCTGGCTTCCTTGCTTCGGCATTGGCCTTCACCCGTAGCACTTATTGCATCAGGCGATCTCTCCCACACCCATGATCCCTCGGGCCCTTATGGATTTGATGCCGAAGCCGCTTCCTTTGATCACGACTTTGTGACGATGCTCAAAACCTGTCAAGCCCGCTGGTTGTTATCCTTACCTGCCGATCATATTGACCGCGTGAAAGTTGACGCATTATGGCAAGTGGCCATAATGCTAGGCGTGTTGTCCCGGGTCAACCATGGACCTTGGCACATCAGTGGATATTCCTGTCCGACATATTTTGGCATGGTGAGCAGCTTTGTGGATGTGTATGAGACGTAAACATGATAAAGTGATGGCGAGAATTTTTTAGCGGGATTTTACCCGTCATCGGAGATTGCTTCGGTAAACGACCGACCTTTGGCAGGAGGAGGCTATAAAGCATGGAGGATTTATCCCAATCCGCTTTGATTGTCGTAGATTTTCAAAATGACTTTTGCCCAGGAGGTGCCTTAGCAGTACCAGAGGGCGATCTCATTTATCCAGTCGTCCAAGACCTCATTGATCGCTTTGAAGAGGCCGGGCGCCCTATTATCTTCACGCGCGATTTCCACCCTCAAAACCACATTTCTTTTGTGTCTCAAGGAGGGCCTTGGCCAGCGCACTGTGTTCAAAATAGCCTCGGATTTGAATTCTATCCTCGCCTGCGCATTCCACAAAACGCCGTCCATTTTTATAAAGGATATCTAGATAATGTTGATGCCTACAGTGGGTTTGAGGGACGGCTAGTGGAAGCAGGACGGATTACAGAGACAACATTGGAATCGTGGCTCAAAGCGCACAATGTAAAAACCGTCTTTATCGTCGGATTAGCGACAGATTATTGTGTTCGAGCCACGACGCTTGATGCACTGCACGCAGAGTTTCAAACAATCGTCGTCAGCAATGGAATCAAAGGGGTTAATGTCCAGCCAGACGACAGTGATAAGGCGATCCACGACATGCAGGGAGAAGGCGCTGTGTTCTTGGAATGGCCGGTTAAAAATGGCTGAAAAACCAGCCATTTTGGCCATAGATTTTCAAGAGGCCATCGCCCGGCCTTCATCGCCAAAGGATCCCCGTCACAAGGTATTGGCTGCTAGTCAAGCTGTGATTCGGCAAGCGCGCCTGGCGTCTGTTCCCGTTATTTTTACCCAAACCCTCAGGCGATCCGATCACAAAGGAGCCATCACCGCAAAAACTGACCGGGACAAGCGCCAGCCTCCATCATCGACACCCAAAGATTTGGGCGAGATTCTCCCCGAATTGGGTCCATTGCCGCAAGATATCGTCATTCCCAAATACCAGTGGAGCCCGTTTTATGCAACCCCTTTGGAAATGTTTTTAAGCCGCTTACACATTACCACAATTTTATTAATGGGGATTGCAACCAACCTGGCAGTAGAAAGTACGGCCCGCGATGCTTATGATAGAAATTATCACTGTATTGCTATTGCTGATGCCATGATGGGAACGACGCCAGAAGAACATCGGTTTAGTTTAACCTATGTTTTTCCCCGCATTAGCCAGGTCATGACATCGACCGCGGCTATTGCCTGGCTTGTCGCGAAGCATTAAGGGGGTGAACACCATAAAATCGCGTTGTTTAGCCATCTTATCTGTGCCATCTGTTGCCATTATTCTATTGGCCCGCTCAGGCACATGGGCATGGTGGCAATGGCTTGTGGCACTGATTGGCATTGGTGTACCTTGGAGCTTATTTTTCATGAAATCACGAGCCAAACCCTCTGTTCTCTTGCAAGATGCCTCAGCGGCTACCCTTGATGCGGCGGAAACCACATTTCAAATCGGCCATGCCGCGCTTCCCCATTTGCGGCAAGGTTTAAATCGGGAAACAGCTCAGCACATTGCGAATATTATCCAACGCACAGTTGGAGTGGAAGCTGTGGCTATTACGGACACCCATATTGTGCTAGGATGGGCCGGAAAGAAATGCCCGCAGCATGATCCCGGAACCTCTTTATCCACGACTACAAAAGAGGTCATGCGGGATAAAGTGCAACGCATACTGAAAACCGAAGAACTACAAGGAGCCTATGATGAATGCCAACTTGGCGTTGTTGTCATTACCCCGTTAATTTCCCATAATCAGGCTGTCGGTTCTGTGAAATTGTATGTTGCAGAACAAAGTATGTTGCCCAATCGAGTCGGACGTCTTGCCGAGGGAATCGCCCAGTTGCTCTCCATTTTATTGGAAGTGGCGGAAGTGGACCGGCAGCGCTCATTGGCCGCTGCAGCCCGATTAGAAGCGCTTCAGGCTCAAATTCGCCCCCATTTTCTGTTTAATGTGCTCAACACTATCATTTCCTTTTCGCGGACGGATCCCGACAAAGCCCGCGATCTGCTCATTCAACTGGCCTCATTCTTTCGCCGGTCACTATCGCATAAAGGATCCACCGTCTTATTGAAAGATGAAATTGATTATGTGCAAACTTATCTCAACTTGGAAAAGGCTCGGTATGGGGACAAATTGCGATATCGTCTACGCATACAGCCTGAGTCATTGCAACGTTCGGTTCCCGTACTCATTATCCAACCCTTAGTGGAAAATGCTGTCATTCACGGCATTGCCGAGAAAGAAGGGTCAGGGATGGTGAGTGTTAGCATTCGCAATCATGGCAGCGATACCATTATTTATATCTCGGATAATGGGCGGGGCATCGCTAAGTCTAAGCAACGCGAAATCTTCCAGATGGGACAGGGACAAGGCATGGGACTTGGCTTATCCAATGTCTCAGAAAGATTGGTGGGGCTTTATGGCAGCAAGTATCGTTTGCGATTACGGTCGTCGGAAAACAAGGGCACGACCGTCCGTCTCGTAATTCCGGCCACAGGTCCCAGACAAGACGCCGCACAATCCCAAGTGGTCTATACGGCCTTTAGTCAATCTTAATATCTGCAAACGAGGTGGAGGACCATCATGCTCAAAGCGCTAATCGTTGAAGACGAATATCCTGCCCGCCAAGAGCTTCGTTATTTGTTAGAACCCTATCATGAAGTCATCGAAATCATTGGGGAAGCCCAAACTGCTCGGGAAGCCATATCTCTCATCAACGCATTGGATTATGATGTCGTGTTTTTGGATATCCAGATGCCTGGAATGTCCGGTATGGAAATTGCCCGTTTGTTAAAAGAACAACACCCTCACTTGAAAATTGTGTTTGTGTCTGCCCACGAACACTATGCCGTCGATGCGTTTGCCATTCAAGTCGTAGACTATTTATTAAAACCGGTTTCCAATGAACGCATTGCCGAAACCATCAGGCGTCTGACCCAAAATGATGCATCAGAGCCTCCAAAACCCGTCGTCGAGCCCTTGACGTGGGTTCCTTGTGAATCCGGAGGGCATACGATTCCGGTTAATGTTCATGACATTATCTTTATTATGGCGGAGCATGAAATTATCTATATTTATACGTATCACGAAAGATATCCGACCCGTTTTACCTTACAAGAACTGCAAGAACGTTTACCTCAGGAAACCTTCTTACGGACTCACCGCAGTTTTATTGCCAATATGCATCAAGTCAAAGAAATCATGCCGTATTTTAACGGCACCTATCTTCTGAAAATGAAAGATAAGCACGGGAGCGAAGTGGTCGTTAGTCGATCCAACGTCAAAAAGGTTAAAGAATTATTTAACATTACCTAGGTTCTTGGGTTCCTTCGGGCTCGTCATGCCACTGGCTGGACCCATCTGCCCAGTGTTCCTTTTTCCAAATTGGCACCTGCTGTTTCACCCGGTCAATACCCGCCTTGGCTGCCGCAAAAGCTTGTTCGCGGTGGGGCGCGGAAACAGCGACTAAAACACTCGCCGCCCCCACCGGTAATTCCCCGATGCGGTGGATAATGACCACGTGACGAATGTCAAATTCCTCTTTAAGGGCTTCTCCAATCTTTCGAATCTGGGACTGAGCCATTGGTGGATAAACATCATAATATAGGCCAAGCGAAGGCCGTCCTTCAAACTCATTGCGGACCGTGCCGAGAAATATCGCTTGGGCCCCTGTAGATGGGTCATCAATCATGGATAATGCTTCAGCCAGATTGATGGGATCTTCTGTGATGAGATAGTAGTCCACCACTATGCCTCCTCATTGTCATATATGTCTATTTAACCGCCAGAAACGGGCGGCACAACAGCTAATTCATCTCCTGGCTTTAGTGCATAATGCGGGTCAACCCACTCTTCATTCACACTGAATAGCCAGGATTCCAGGGGTTCTTTTAATGACGGATATAAATATTGCTGAAAGAACTCTTTGACCGAGAGCTCTTTAGGCAATTCATACGTTTTCTCCCGGGTATTCATACGATCGGCCGCAAATGAAAAGAATAACACCGTAATCTCGGAGGGCACCCTATCTTCACTCCTTTCATGGTCCACCCTAGTCGAGGAGGCGACGTAGCCAACGTGCTGTGGCACAATTATTTCAAACCGGTTCTCTTTGTTGCCGTCATATGTGTGTGGGCATTAACCTGGGGCTTCATGGAGTACGGTTTTGGCATTCCCGTCCAAGCTTTAAGCCACCAATCCATCAGATTTTTGCCCCATCCAAAACGCGTCGGCATTCTCTATCCCTTGTTGATCAAAACCCACGGGGCCATTAGCGTCTCGTCCTTATATCATGATATCACGCTTGAACCCCGGGAAAACTTTGTGATTACCCCGCAAGGTCCCCATGAATTTGCCTTGCATCCCACGCGCTTTTGGCCAGATTCCACCACAATTGACTGTGTGATCCATGATCAGCAAGGCACCGAGCAAACGGTGCTGCACACAGATGATGGAAAAGTCCTCCGAGTCGACTTAACCACACAAACGATGGAGGCATATGAAGATGAAACCTTAGTGCGTGTTATGCCCGTATCTACGGGCACGAGCCCCCGCTGGACAACCCCTACCGGCACGTTCTACATTTTTCGCCGGGTCCTTGATGATCATATGCAAGGAGGAGAGCCAGGCACCAAAGATTACTGGGATGTCCATCATGTTCCTTATGCCCAGTATATTTACCGGGGCATCGCCATTCACGGCGCATGGTGGAATAATCACTTTGGCATTCCCCGCAGTCATGGTTGCATCCAACTCTCCACCCGCATCCATAATCCTCATCCTCAACACATCATTGACAATGCCAAATGGGTCTGGGATTTTGCTGATCTAGGCACTCCCGTCATTATTTTTGGCCAGACGCCTCAGAACTCATCGACACCACTGTCTTACCCGGAGGAATAAGCCGGGTTGCCGATTTACGCCATGTTCGCCGCATCATGAGACCGGTGAAAATCAAAATGGGAGGCGTAAAAAGCTGCATCAAGGTGGTGAATCCAATGCCCCAATAGGGGTTAATGTAATGGATGAGATACAAGGGATTGTCCCGTGTTGTTTCGCCGATAAACCCGCGCAAGATCGCATAATAGAACATCGCCGACCAGAACTGGTAACCTGGCGGTGGAGTCCGGTAGCGCTCCAGCCAAAAATAGCGGAGAATTAAAAATACCCCGATAAAAGACCCCCAGAGCTGTTCTGGCCAACGTCCAAACCCTAATTCGGTCATCCGTCCTAGCACTTCGTGGTTAAAAATATTACCGATACGAACCATAAAGATACCAAGACCAATGCCCGGAACCGTCCAGTCTACAAGATAATTAAAGACCAAAGGTTTTTTACGCAACTGGTACCATAAAGCAAAAACCCCTAAACCCACAGCTCCGTCATAGGCAAGTCCGCCGTCCCAGATCCGCAAAATCTGCACCGGATCCGTCCAAATCCACTGCGGTTCATTGGCCAAGACAAATACGAGCCTGGCCCCAATGACTCCCCAGAGAACCGTCCATAATGTGACATTAGAGAGATAATCGGGATCTTCTCCTAATTGTTTTCCCCGTTCGATCAGATAATAAGATCCTCCCAATATTGCCAGCACCATGAAGATTCCATACCAATGCACGCCAATGGGACCGATTTTAAAGGCAAACGGATGCAGTTTTGCAATATACATAGATTCCCTCTCTTTATATCATCTTATAGCTGTTATAGCTGCTGAAAGACGCGGTCCGCAGCCTCAAGCGTCGCCTGTATCGTTGCCTCCGTGTGCGCCCATGAAGGAAACGCCGTTTCAAAAGGCGATGGAGGAAAGAATACCCCTTGTTCTAGCATACCATGGAAAAATTTTCGGTACCGGGCATGATCACTGTGAGAGACTTCATCAAAATTTCTGGGAGGCATATCCGAAAAGAACAATGTAAACATCCCGCCTATTGTATTGGCACTCACGGCAATGCCGTGGGCCCGCCCCCGTGCCACCAATTCTTCAGCCAGTGTCCGGGTTTTTTGTTCTAATTGGGAATAAAAGTCGGGTTGATGGATCTCGTGTAGTTGGGCCAATCCTGCCGCCATCGCAACCGGATTACCGGATAAAGTGCCGGCTTGGTACACGGGGCCAAGCGGGGCCACTTCTTGCATATAAGACTTTTTGCCGCCATAAGCGCCTACGGGCATGCCAGCGCCAATCACTTTAGCTAAACACACCAGGTCAGGTTCCAGACCAAAAAGGCGAGAGGCTCCACCCCACGCGACCCGAAAACCTGTCATCACCTCATCAACGATCCACAACGCCCCGTATTGACGCGTTAACTGTCTGACCGTGTCTAAAAATCCTGGCTGAGGCAAAACCGTTCCCATATTGCCCGCCACCGGTTCCATAATCACCGCGGCAATTTGGTCTCCAACTGCGTTGAAAACCGTCCTGAGCGCATCTACGTCGTTGTAGGGAACGGTTAAGGTGAGCTCAGCTAGGGCTTTAGGAACGCCGAGAGAATCCGGCACGCCCATGGTGGCTGCCCCGGATCCCGCTTTGACCAGAAGAGAATCCCCGTGCCCATGATAAGACCCGGCAAATTTGAGAATGCGGTCCCGTCCCGTGACGCCGCGGGCCACCCGAATCGCTGCCATCGTCGCTTCTGTACCGGAATTGACCATCCGAACCATTTCTAGCCCCGGCACAGCTTGGACCAACGTTTCGGCCATCTCCACCTCCAAATCCGTTGGAGCCCCATAGCTTAAACCTTGGGTCGCCTGCTCGCTGACAGCGGCGACCACTTTGGGATGGGCATGACCCAAAATCAGAGGTCCATAACTCATGACAAAATCAATGTACTGGCGTCCTTGATCGTCAAATAAATACGGGCCTTGTCCCCGTTTAACAAAAAACGGCTCTCCTCCCACCCCTTTAAAAGACCGCACAGGGGAATTTACTCCACCGGGTAACACATTCTGGGCTCTTTGCCAATAACTCTCCACTGTCGTTCCTCTTTTCGTTTAAACGTTAAACCGGAAGTTTACAATGTCTCCATCTTTCATGATATAGTCTTTTCCTTCTAGTCGCACCAGTCCCAGTTCTTTGGCACGCACCATGCTCCCTGCTTGATCTAAATCGTGGAACGCCACCACTTCGGCCCGAATAAACCCGCGCTCAATGTCCGAGTGAATTTTGCCTGCCGCCTCTTTCGCCGCAGTTCCCTCATGGATGGTCCATGCCCGGACTTCATCTTCTCCAGCTGTTAAAAACGAAATCAATCCGAGTTTATGGTAAATGGCTTGGGCAACACGTGCTAATCCAGATTCTTCTATGCCCAAATCTTGCATAAAAATTTGCCGGTCTTCGGGTTCGAGTTCTTCCATCTCCTGTTCCATGGCCGCCGCCATTAAAACAACCGGAATCCCTTTATCACGAGCCAAGGCTTCAATGGCCTCTTTATCAGGATATTGGCCCGAGGAAAACGCGTGATCATCGAGATTAATCACCCATATGGCAGGTTTCAGGGTCAGAAATTGGTAGCCCCGAATCAGACGCAAATCCTCTTCTGGTAAATCCATTTGATGCAGCCGGCGGTCATTCTCTAAGGCATCAATCAGGCGTTCAATCAACGCTAATTCTTGCTTCAGCTCTGCCGTAATTTTCTTGCCGCTATTAATCCGGGTTCGACGCTTCTCCAAAAGATCTAAATCGGATAAACCTAATTCCAATTCCATTTCTTGAATATCCTCAAGCAAATGAGGTTCCCCAAGCAAATCGGAATGATATCCACGCACTACGTGCACGAGAGCATCGACCATCCGCACATCATTAAGAAAACGGTTAGGTCCCCCATTATCAGCGCGGCTTAATCCGGGCACGTCCACCACGGTAATCGTAGCCGGCGTCTTTTTACGCGGATGATACAATTCTTCTAAGCGGTCCAAACGCGGATCAGGAATAGGCGCAAGCCCCCGGCGCGATTCGGTTTTTCCGGCTCCAAAGTTATTGGTATCAGCTTTTAAGTTTGTCAATAAGTTAAATACTGTGGTCTTGCCAGACAATGGCAATCCAATCAGCCCAACATCCACTACTGGTCCCCCATTTCTTTCCCGATTATACAAAAAGGGACTGCACAAAGAAACCTCACGTCTAATTTGGCGTGAGGTTTCTCTTCATGATGTCACAAAATCCTATGGACTATTCGGCGATATCCCCTTGGGTCTTCTCGTCATTTTGTCGTTTTTTGACGTGGTCCGCCGGGCTTAAATCGATCCCTAATTCCCGTGCCACTTCTTGTTGAAATTGTTCTTGGCTCAATGTTTTTAGAGGTTTTTCCTCTTTTTTCTCGTTATCCATCTCAAACATCCTCCCTTAACGCGACTCGCCGAACTCTGCCGAAATAATGGCGCAAATCTAGCGTGTCCCATTGATAAGGGATTCATGCTTGCAAACAAAACGAATCAATCTCTAAGAGTGCCCCAGTGTTTCGACCAATTCCCCGTTAATGAAAATCCGGGCTTCGATAACCGCCGATTTCACCAACATCTGTGAGACACTGCAATATTTTTCCTGACTCAAGTGCACAGCCCGTGAGATTTTGTCTTGGGCATCATCCGGGGTAGAAAAGCGGTAATTAAGAAAAATTTTGGTGTAGACTTTCGGATGATCTGAAGCGCGTTCCCCATCAATATCCATGGTAAAGCTGTCCAAATTCACCCGCATTTTTTTGAGAATGGACACCACATCAATGCCCGTACATCCTCCCAGTGCCATGAGCGTTAAGTCCATCGGCCGCACTCCAGAGTTTTTTCCCCCAACCTCTGGTGATGAGTCAATGACCACTGAATGACCTGTCGGTGCCGTAGCCACGAATTGCATATCCCCAGTATATTTCACGTCAACATGTGCCACATTCATCATATCCCTTCTTAATTGGAATTGCCGGCTTTTTCATCCAACGCAATATGAGCTCCCAACAGAAAGAACGAATCGGGGAAGGGCGGATCCGGTTCCCAGTGGGGATGGGATGAGACCGCCTCTCCCCGTTCTTCTTCACTCTTGAAACACCGTTGCCACCGATCACAGTGCAAACAGCGCACACTCACTTCCCTAGATGGCAAGATCCGTTTTTGCTGGTATTCCCGGGCACGCTCAATCCGCTCTGTCATCCACTGTTTCCAACGGGAATCGGGAAAGATCGTCCACAATAACCGTTCATGCGTTTCGCGATTATCGACAATTAACCGGCCTTGATCGTACCCGCCAATATTGACGTACAACGCAAGTTGAGCCCAATGATCAAAAATCGGACCGTCTTGGCATATCGCTCGAAATTTCTCGTCATGCACCGTTTTGTATTCGATGGCAATATGCTGCCCATTTTCTTCAATCACCGCATCAATCCGCCCTGAGATGCCTAATTCCCCATCTTTGATAGGCACCTCAAGACCTATCACATCGCTATGCTGAAGCAACTCTGCTTGAAATGTCTTGTGCCATGAGGCACCCGAGTGCATAGCCGTTAACGTCTCATCGGTTAGCATACGTCCAAAACCGAGCAGGTCCATTACAGCGTAACGGAGGCACCGGCCTGTCAGCGATGGCGCAAATGTTTTGGGTTTCTTGGATTTGGGCGCCGTCATAATCCGGGCCTCCTTTTGATGATGTTACCGGTATTGTTGGCCGGGTTGTAAAACTTCGAGGGTCACTGGCTTGTCGGCCAGTAAATCCTTTAACGCATTAGGACTTCCCTTAAGCGCATCAAAGGTTCCATAATGCATCGGGATTACGACTTTAGGTTCTAACAGCTCAACCGCATAGGCTGCTTCTTTGGGGCTCATGGTGTAGTGTCCGCCAATGGGTAATAACGCCACGTCAGGAGCATACAGGGTTTTAATTAAGGTCATGTCACCAAACACATTGGTATCGCCCGCATGATAAATGCTCAATCCATTTTCCAAGGTCACAACAAAACCCGCCGCTTCGCCGCCATAGATAATCCCCGCGTCGGTACTAATGCCTGAACTGTGGTCGGCATAAACCATGGTGATTTTAATGTCACCAAATTCCAAGGTGCCTCCCTTGTTCATGCCAATCGTATTAGCGACACCTAAAGACGCCAAGTATGTAGCAATTTCAAAATTACTGATGACCGTCGCTCCCGTTTTCTTGGCCAACATTTCTGCACTGCCCATATGGTCAAAATGTCCATGCGTAAGAAGAATATAATCGGCTTTATCCCAGTTATAGAATTCTTGTGGGCACTTGGGATTGCCTTCCAACCACGGATCAAAAACGATATAGCGTCCACCTGGTGACTTGAGCACAAAGGATGCGTGTCCTAACCATGTTAACTCCGCCCCGTCAAGGCTCATAATCATATGTCCCCTTTCTGTCTTATGATTTGTCTCATTAGTAATCAGCAATCACCTTATCAGACTAGGTGTGAGACAACCTAAGTTGTGGGCAATTCCCGAAAGTGGGTTATTGTCCGGAAAAACTCTTCTGCCACAAAGCATAAAGTTCAGACCACGAATAGACAAGAGAATCGGCGCCCGCTTCCTTGAGTTGTTGTGGCGTAAAGGTGTTATAACAAAAGCCAATGGCACGGCACCCGGCTTGTTTGGCTGCCATCATATCATAGGGACTATCGCCAATATACCAAGCCTCTTCAGCGGACACACAAAGTTCGTCAAGTGCCCGTAAGATGGGTTCAGGATGCGGTTTATGATGACGCGTTGAGTCATGATGAATAATCGTCTGAAATATTTCTTCTAAGCCAAATAATCTCAGACCATGTTGCGTCATGTCGAGCCGTTTAGACGTCACGACGGCCAAAGAGAGCGGACTCTGGTGCAATTGTCGCAGTACCTCATTCGCCCCAGGAATCAAGGACACCATCTGGTCATGATGCCTGTGGTTGTGGGTTCGGTATAGACTAACCAAGCGTGTGATGTCTTCTACCGAAAGATGAGGACGCATAATCCGGAATTGATCATCCAAAGATTTTCCAAAATGCACTAACACCTCTTCGCGGGTGACCCGCTCCCCGAGCCCTTGATCAAAGGTGTAGAGAAAACTCTGCACTATCAACTCCGTCGTGTCCAAAATGGTGCCGTCTAAATCAAATAATAAGGCCTGCGTCAACAATTCTCTCCCCTAATCATCCCAGCGCTTAACATAACTGGATTCATCCAAATCCATGTGTCCCGTCTCGGCATGTTTTTGATAAAGAGGCAAGGCACATCGTCCTAAGTCAGCCGAGAACTGATTTTGTTGAGCCATTTCGATGGCCAGTCGTAAATCCTTTAAGCGATTAGCTACAGAAAATCCCGGGGTAAAGTCATCACGCTTTAAGCGATCCAAGATTTTGCTCAGCTCATAACTTTGTGCTGAGCCAAAACTCATCACGGTCTCCATATCCTTTAAATCAAGACCTTGATGCAATCCAAATTGTAACCCTTCCGCTGCCGCCATCAAGTTTAATGCCGACACCATGTTCGATACCAGTTTCAGGGTTTGACCCTGACCGACCGCTCCCACATGTAATATCCGTTTGCCCATTTGCTGCAAATAAGGTTCAACTCGTTGAAAATCCCTTGCGTCTGCTCCTACCATAATGGTTAGGGTCGCCTGATCAGCCCCAATATCGCCCCCCGTGACGGGTGCGTCTGCCCAAGATCCTCCGCGTTGGCGCACCCGTTCTGCCAATTCTTGAGTCACCTGAGGAGATACTGTGGAGTGATCGACGACCAAAGTTCCGGGCTGAATGCCTGCTAATACGCCCTCATCGCCTAATACCACCTCGCGTAACGCTTGATCATCGGTGACCATGATAAAAATGATCTGGCTAGCTTGGGCCAAAGTGCTGGGGCTATCGTACCACGTTGCTCCTCCCTGAATAAGCATGGCAGCCCGGTCTTTCGTCCGGTTATAAACATTAATCGGTTGATGACGCAGTAAATTCCGCGCCATTTTTTGGCCCATAATGCCGAGTCCAATAAAGCCAATCCGCTCGCTCAGGATCCATCTCTCCTTTGTTATCGAGGTTATCAATTGTTTTGTGGGATTTATCGACACAGTCATACTACGATGATGACAGCATCTTTCAGTACAAGACGCGACCAAAAGGCCGAAATCATGACGTGTCACTTCCTCTTATTAAGCATACCAGACTCTTCTTTAGAGAAAAGACAAAAGCAATCGGCTTCATGGCTTTTGAATAACCATTCCCCGCCACTCGGTGAACCATTTACCACATAAGCTGATAACCGCCATCCGAACGACTTGCGTTATAATAACGAAAGAAGTTTGGGGTCTTTTTTACCTAGTGTCATTTATCTAGATCAGAAGGAGATGGCCGGTACGGCAGTGTGGAACAACACATCAAAAATGATTTGGGGAAGCTTTTTCGCAGCACTATTATCGATGTCAATAACAGGATGTGGTCAAACTGCGACGGCAAGTACCACATCAATCGGAAAAGAAACGGCTGTCATCGCACCATCGCGTGTGAAAATGACATTGACGTACCAGCCATCACCTCCCGTCGCATTAAAACCATTTTATGCGAAGGTTAACCTGGTAACAGCTAGTGGACAGCCCTTAAGCCAGGCCAAAGTTGTGATGCATTTAACAATGACGGATATGGATATGCCGCCCCAAACCATGACCTTGAAAAACGATGGTTCTGGACATTATAGTGGTCAAAGCGTTTTCTTAATGGCTGGCCCGTGGAAAATTACGACTGATATCATGTCACAAGGCAAAACCATGAAGGAGTCATTTACCGTTAATGTCAGCAATTAATATGGGACCGTCAACCGATCAAAACATGCCGCATCAGGGCATGGTTCGCACCATTCGCAACAAAGGATGGCGTTATGTCGCGCTAGTTATTTCATTGCTCGGGTATGCTGGTGCGGTGTCCTATCACATTCAATATCTGAGTTACATCGCCGACAGCAAAGGCTGCGTCGATAATCACACTTTACAATACACGGCGATTTTGATGACAGGACTATTGGGCGGTTTGGCCCTTGGACCATGGGTTCTAAAGTGGTCAACAAGCGCGATCAAAGCCCTAATGCCCGATACGCCTGATGAAATCCGTTACCGCCGCATCAAAGCTCTATCCATAGCATTTATTTTATTAGGGATGGCGGTAGATTTTCTCTGGATTATTCCGGCCCTCAATGTTTTTATCGACCAGCATACGCCGTTGCTTGTTGAAGTGGATTTAATTCTGTATCTTATGGGGGCGATTGCTGGCGCATCCTGGTACATTATTTTGGATCGGCAGTCGTGGCTTGGACTTCTCGTAACTCCGGCAATGGCTCTCATGATTATCGGCAGCGTTTTAGCTGGACATGGTTGGTGTTGATGGTTGGTGTTGGATTGAGGGAATATTCTGGTCCACAAATGGCGCGGGATCAGAGCCTGTTTACCGAAAAGAGGCGAGATAATTCATTATGGGAGCGTTATTGCTGTGGGCTTTAGGTGTCGGACTCTTGCAAGGGTTTCTTCACTGCACGGGCATGTGTGGTCCGTTTGTTTTGGCATTTAGTATGTCCTATCGTAATCAGTCGGCGCAAGCCGTGCATCCCCCCAAATATGTCATTCAAAGCCATTTAGCCCATAATTTAGGAAGAATTTTGTCCTTTACGATTATGGGAGCCATTTTTGGAGCGCTTGGCCACTTTGTCAATACCGCCGGCCATGCTACCGGACTTGATGCTGCCGCCGGGATTTTAGGTGGCGGAATGATGATTCTGTGGGCCCTTGATGAACTGAAGACCGGACACGGCGGCGGTTTTATGGAAAAATGGTCCTTACTTCAGTGGGGTCCAATCAAAAAGACGTTTCGAAAACTGATGACAATTCGCAGCCCCCGTGCCGCTTTCATTGCCGGATTAATTCTCGGCATTCATCCCTGCGGTTTAATTTTTGCTATGCTCTTATCAGCCGCCGCCACCGCGTCCCCACTGTCCGGAGCGCTCATTCTGCTGGTATTTGGCATTGGCACCAGTCCGGCATTGTTAAGCGTGGCCATTGCGGGTTGGTACGGGTCAAAAAGACTGCAAGGACGCAAGTTCTCTTATATTGCTGCGGGCTTAATTGCTCTTAGCGGCATTATCTTTATGCTCCGCGGTTTAGCGGTAAATGGTTGGATACCGGAGGTTAATCCATGGCTGTTTTAACCTGTTATTTATGTGAGCAACCTGTTGTCACAGAAGTGCCAGGTGATGGACACATTTTTTGTTGTCACGGCTGCCGGGAATTATGGCGGCTAATGGGCGACGAAGAAATTAAAGAATTAAAGAGCCGTCCTGGGGTAAACTGGGAAAATTTGCGTGAAAGCATCACGACCCCCACTCCCGTATTGCCGCTGAACGCCGATCCCAAGACGGTCACTATTGATATTGATGGCATGTGGTGTGCGTCCTGTAGTATTTTGGTGGAACAAGTGCTAACCCGTATGCCTGGGGTACTGGGCGCTCAAATTGATTTCGCCACCAGCACTGCACAAGTGGCTATGGATGCCTCCACCACCTCGTCGCACGAATTAGAACAAGCCATTATCAAGCTCGGCTATGATGCCAAAGAGCGGGAAACATCTGACGAAGAGTTGGAATTCGACCGCGATTTAGTCCTCCTGCGCCGATTTGGTATTTCTGTGGTGTTAACGATTTTTGTGATGATGTTTAGTGTACCGGTATGGTCGGGCTACTTGCCCCAATTTCCCCCTACCTTGCGCGAAAGCCTGGAATACGGATTATGGGCTTTAGCGACTCCTACCGTCTTCTTTAGCGGATGGCCATTTCTTAGGGGAGCCTGGTCCTCTTTGCGTCACGGTGTGCCAACAATGGATTTGTTGATATCCATCGGGAGCCTTTCCGCCTATGGTTACAGTATCTATACCATCTTCAGTGGCGGCAAATATCTCTATTTTGATACCGCCACCATGTTTATCACCTTTTTGCTGTTAAGCCGAAACTTGGAAGTGGGCACACGCAACCGGGCTGCCGGGGTTGTCCGTATGCTTTCACGGCTGAGTGTCAAATCCGCTTGGGTGTTAAGAGACGGACAAGAAATTCAAACCGATATTTCCCAGGTCCACGTCGACGATCAAATTGTTGTGCGCCCTGGGGAAAAGGTTCCGGTCGATGGGACGGTGATTGAGGGACATTCCGCCATCAATGAAGCGTTCTTAACCGGAGAAGCCGTCCCCGTAGACAAAAAAGTCGGAGATATTGTTTATGCCGGTACCGTTAATTCCACGGGTCGTCTTGTCATTAAGGCTCTTAGGGTGGCAGATGACACCATTTTGGCACAAACGTCCCGTTTCGTTAAAGCGGCTCAAGGTGCGCAAGGACAATGGCGGAAATTAGCCGACCGCGTGTTACGCATTTTTGTGCCTTCGGTTTTAGTATTTGGACTGCTTACCTTTGTCTATTGGGATTTGGTTGCCAAAGCCGGCACGGCGCCAGCGCTTTTGAACATGATTGCCGTGTTTGTTATTGCCTGTCCTTGTGCCTTAAGCGTGGCCACACCGTTAGCCGTACTAGCCGGCGCCCAAAGATTAGGCGGCTACGGCATGTTGTTACGTAGTGATGATGCTTTAGAGCGCGCCAGCGATGTGGATACGGTCATTATGGACAAAACTGGAACCTTAACCACGGGACAAATGACCTTAACGGAGTTTTGGCCCATGAATCCCGAAATCATGCAGCTGGTCGGGTCATTGGAGCTGGCATCGGAACACCCCATTGCGGCCGCAGTGATAAAATACATGGAACAACAACACATCACCTATTTACCGATAGAACAATTCACCGAAGAACCCGGCTGGGGTATCAAAGGACAAGTGGCTGGTCATGACGTTCACATTGGACAACTAGATGGCACCGAAGACCTCTCTTCGGAGATGAAAGAAAAATTGAATGAGTGGCAAGAAGAAGGACGGACCATTGCCAAAGTGGTTGTGGATGAAGCCATTCAAGCCCTTTTCAGTGTGGAAGATCAGCCTCGGGCCCACGCCAAAGAAGCCGTTTCGTCCTTGGCACACCAAGGCATTCAAGTGATCATGGCCACGGGTGACTCAGAAGAAGCCGCACGCGTGATGGCACAAAAATTGGGTATTACCCGTTATTATGCGCGGCAAAAACCTATTGACAAGGCAACCTTGGTCGAAGAATTAGAATCACAAGGGCATCATGTGGCGTTTGTCGGAGACGGAATTAATGATGCACCGGCGCTCGTCAAAGCTCACCTGGGTATCGCAATGGGCACAGGGTCAGATATCGCGATTGAAGCGGGACACTTAACGTTGACCCGTCCCAATTTGATGAGTCTGGTTGACACATTAACCACTAGCAAACAAGTCACACGGATTATTAAGCAAAATCTATTATGGGCTTTGTTCTACAACGCTCTGGCTTTACCGGCTGCCGCCTTAGGATATACCGGTCCTTTCATTGCGGCGGTGGCGATGCTGCTTTCCTCCGCGTTTGTCTTGGCCAATTCTCTACGTATCTTAGGCTTTTCTCCCAAACGCTACATTTTGGGAACCAGTGTGGCACTCGGTGTGGGGACCTCACTGGCCCTCATTGCGTGGCTCGGTTTATAGCTCAAACACCCGAATAGGTCATCTATTCGGGCTTCTCTTTTTAATTGATAATAATTATCATTATATATAACGCATAATTTTTCTCGATTGGCTAAAGACAGTACTATCCCACTTCGGGAAAAATGGAGGAATGACAAGTGCTTGCCACTGCCGTGATTTTTGCCCGGGAATCTCTTGAAGCGAGTCTTATCGTGGCCATCATCTTTAGTTATTTAAAACAGACCCAGGCTTCCCGCAATCTTTATGGGCAAGTTTGGATGGGTATTCTCATGGCTTTAACGGTCGATGGCATATTAGGTATGGTCATTTGGTTCACGATTCATGCTTATACCGGGACATCCTTACAAACGGTGCTTGAAGCCATCACTTATGTTTTTGCCGCGATATTACTCACCGCCATGAGCTTTTGGATGAAAAATCACAGTCCTCATCTCAAGCACGACCTCCAAGAAAATATCGAAAAATCCTTAAACGATTCAAAAGGATGGGCTCTGGGGTTGTTAGCCGGTGTCACTGTCGGCCGTGAAGGGCTCGAGACAACCATTTTTATCCTGGCTATAAGCTTCCAGACCACGTCGGGCGCCATAATATGGGGAGCCTTGCTCGGCCTTGGCACGGGCCTTTATGCTAGTTACGTGATTTACCATTTAGGTCGTAAATTGCCATTGAAATCCTTTTTTAACGTATTTGGTACGCTACTATTGATTTTTGCCTCGGCATTGCTTGCGGACGGGGTCGAAGACTTTCAAACTCTTCATTGGTTACCGGGTGGACACTGGATTTTATGGAACACAGGTCATATTCTCAGTGAATCCAGCGTCTTGGGAGATATTCTCCATACTTTCATAGGATATGCCCAGTCCCCCACCGGATTACAAATGGCCGTCTATGTGGGATTTCTTCTTTTGACTATCCCACGCTATCTGACAGTCTCAGGGAAAATTCCGGTTAAAAGCTAAAGGTTCCCGGGATAACCAGATCGGTGGCCACATCCCAGGAACCCTTGTGAGCACATGCCAAAAAATTTTACAGAGGTTACGAGGAAAACCGGTAGCCCTGATCCGCGAGCCACTTTTGGGTTGCCACAATGTGCTCCTTAACCCGCTTAGGTGCTGTTCCCATTGGCTGTTGGCGCTTTTCCACCAGATTTTCCGGACTAAGTTGCTTCAACCATTCGGGATTAATTTGGGGGGCAACGGTTTTCAGCCAATTCGCATCCACATCTTGAAATCCCTTGCCAACAGATTCTAGGGCACTGACGACATGACCAACCAAATGATGCGCTTCGCGGAAGGTCATTCCCGACTTGACCAGCATATCCGCGAGATCTGTCGCCGCCGTAAAATCGTTGCCGAGGCGTTTGGCGATGCGATCGCGATTGACCGTCAATGTTCTTAACATCCCAGAGACGACTATCAGCACGCTGTTCATGGTATCGACCACATCAAAGACCGCTTCTTTGTCTTCTTGCATATCGGAATCATAGGCCAAAGGCAGGCCTTTCATGGTGGTCAGTAGCCCTTGCAAGCGGCCAATCACACGCCCTGCCTTTCCCCGGGTTAATTCTGCAACATCAGGATTCCTTTTTTGCGGCATAATGGAGGAACCCGTTGAGTAAGCATCCGAAATGCGCACATAACCAAATTCTTGACTAGACCACAATACCAGTTCTTCCGCTAGTCGGCTCATATGCACCATCGTCAAAGAAGCCCAAGACAAAAACTCAAGAAGAAAATCGCGGTCTGAAACGGCGTCAATCGAATTGTCATACACGTGGCCAAGACCTAACAATTCAGCCGTTCGGCCAGGATTTGTCGGATAGGGTGTCCCACTTAAGGCTCCGGCCCCAAGAGGTGAATAATTGGTCCGCTCCCGCCATTGGCTTAAACGCTCAAAATCCCGAATAAACATACTCTTATACGCCAACCAATGATGGGACAACAGGACAGGCTGAGCAGCTTGCATGTGCGTATAACCGGGAATAATGACATCGAAATCGGCAGAAGCCCGCTCGAGGAGAGCATGAATGACATCAAGCAATCCCCACTTCAATTGTTCGCCGACATCTAACATATACAAGTGCATGTCCAAAGCCACTTGGTCATTGCGGCTCCTGGCCGTATGGAGCATCCCACTCACAGGACCAATAATCTCGGCCAAACGTCCTTCGACGTTCATATGCACATCTTCCCATTCAAGACGGGGAGTCAGTTGACCCGATTCCCATTCCTGACGGATTTGTTCGAGCCCCGCAATAATTTTCTCAGCCGCTTCTGGTGTCACAATCTGTTGTTCCGCCAGCATCGTCACATGGGCAATGGATCCCCTCACATCGTAAGGAAGTAACCGCCAATCAAAAAAAACCGATGCCGTAAAATGAGCCGCTTGTTGATCGAGCTGAGCCTGAAGTCTGGGACTTCGAGCCATATCCATTAGGCATCACCTCGTTGTTGCAGAAGACGCTGCCGCACTGCCAAGGGAAGACCAAAGAGGTGAATAAACCCTTCCGCATCGTGGTGATTGTATTGACCTCCATCAAAGGTCGCCAAATCTGCTGAATACAACGAGAAAGGCGAGGTCATCGCATGGACGGTGGCGGAACCTTTATAGAGCATGACATCTACCTCGCCAGTTACGACCTCATTCGCTGTATTGACAAATGCCATTAAAGATTCCCGCAATGCCGAAAACCACAGGCCATCATAAATCAACCGGGCCATGCGAAGTGCGACCGTTTGAGCAAAGGCTTGCGTTTCACGATCCCACGTTAAAGAGGTTAAACCGTGATGCGCCGCATACAGAATTGTTCCTCCAGGCGTTTCATAGACTCCTCGGGATTTCATTCCCACGAGACGGTTTTCGACCATGGTTACCCGCCCTATCCCGTGCTGAGCGCCGAGCTGGTTGAGGGTCTGCATCAAATCGATGGGTTCTCGTTCCTCCCCATTAATGGCCACCGGAACGCCTTTGTCAAAGCCAACCCGCACCCACTGTGGGGTATTTGGAGCCTCCAGCGGATCAGTGGTCCAGGTATAAACATCCGGCGGAGTTTTCACGCTGGGATCTTCCAGCACCCCCCCTTCATGGCTAATATGCCAGAGATTTTGATCACGGGAGTAGGGACTCGAAGGCGTCGCCGATACCGGAATATTATGCTCCTTGGCGTAGGCCATCGCCTCATTCCGCCCGGTAATATTCCATTCCCGCCAGGGCGCAATCACTTTCAAATCCGGTGCCCAGGCCATTACTCCCAATTCAAAGCGGACCTGGTCGTTACCCTTTCCCGTGGCCCCATGAGCGACCGCGGTGGCGTGATATTCCCTGGCCACTTCAACAAGGTGCTTAGCAATTAACGGCCGGGCAATAGCCGTGCCGAGCAAATAGACATTTTCGTAAATAGCCTGGGATTTCAACATCGGAAAGGCATAGTCCGTTAAAAATTCTTGACGCAAATCTTTAATCACGACCGCTTTAGCGCCCGAGGCAAACGCTTTGTCCCGTACTTTATCTAAATCGTCTCCTTGGCCTAAATCCGCACAGAAAGCGACCACCTCGACTCCATAGTTTTCTTTAAGCCAGGGAATAATAATGGAGGTATCTAATCCTCCAGAATAGGCTAAAACCACCGTATCACCAGGATGAATCCCGTCAACCATCTTCGTTACGCTCCTTCACGTTGTGATGTGATATATGATGAGAAAACCTGAGTCATAATCTCAAAAAATGCGTCCAATGCCCGATCATCGATAATAAGCGGCGGCAACATGCGAATCACATCCGGCTTCGGGGCATTTAAGATCAATCCGTTGTCTAGCGCATCCAATACCAAAGTCTTGGCGGGCACCTTGACGACCAGTCCCCACATGAGTCCTCGTCCCCGATATCCGCTAACAATCTCTGGGAAGGCGTCTTGCAAAGCTACCAGCTTAGCTTCCATTTTGGGAGCCATCTGACGGACATGCTCGAGTCCTTCGCTTTGTAACCAGTCTAGAACTTCTAAGGCTACGGTCGCGGCTAAAGGATTGCCCCCAAACGTGGTCCCATGATCCCCGGGCTGGAAATAGCGGGCCACCTCTTTTTTGGCTAACATGCCGCCTATGGAAATCCCCGCACCAATCCCCTTGGCCACCGTAATAATATCCGGCTTAATGCCTTCGTGCTGAAACCCAAACCAATCCCCGGTTCGTCCCATGCCCGTCTGCACTTCATCGACCATCAAAAGAGTGCCGGCATCCTGAGCTAGTTTGGCGGCAGCTGATAAATATCCGGGAGGGAGCGGAATAACTCCTCCTTCGCCTTGAATCGCTTCGACAATCAACCCACAAGGTTTAAACCGGTCTAGTGCTTCTTCTAATGCGGACAGATTTCCTGCCTCGACTTCATAAAATTCCGGCACTAAAGGCGTAAAGGGGTCTTGATAGGCGGGGACAAATGTGGCGGACAGCGATCCCATCGTCCGCCCATGAAATCCTCCACTTAAACTGAGAATGGCCGAACGGCCCACCGTCTTCCCATAGCGGCGCATGAGTTTAATCCCAGCTTCATTAGCTTCCGTTCCGCTATTGGCCCATAACGACCAATACCCGTGAGTAATCTCTGCCATTTTATTGCTTAAGTCAATCCCGGGCTGATGCCAAAACAAGTTTGAGGTGTGGGTAAGGCTTACGGCTTGATTTAAGGCCTTAACAACACGTTCATGGTGATAGCCTAAGGCATTCACGCCAATCCCCGCCAAGAAATCCCAGTAGTGCTTGCCTTGAATGTCCCACACTTCAGCACCTTGACCATGACTTAATGTCACAGGATAGCGTGCATACACGGCCATGAGATGATTTTCCGTCATTGCCATTGTCTTTGTCTTGCCCCTTTCGTCATTGTTCGTGCCACCATCAACTCATACCACCCCGGGGCTAGACGATGTGTGTCGTCCCCTCGCTCTCATCGTAAAACGCCCCAATCAATACCTGCTTGACGCCTCCTTGCAAAGCTCTTTGCGCGGCTTGCAATTTGGGAATCATCCCCTCAGTCGCTTTCCCCTGGTCAATCCACGTGCCAATTTCATCCTGAGTCAGATGCGCCACAATCCTGGCATCCGGGTCGGGACTTGTCCTCAGTCCGCCGCGATCGGTATAAAACACCAGCAAATCCGCTTGGATGTGACGGGCCACAGCCTCGGCGACACCATCCCCGTTACAATTTAAAATTTCCGTATGGTCTTCATTGGGCGCCAACGGCGCAATCACCGGCACAAATCCTAAAGTCCATAACTGATCTAACAAATCGGCTTTGACATCGCTAATATATCCCACATAGCCAAGCTCTTTAGGCGGCAAATGCCTCGCGACCATGAAAGCGCCGTCCATTCCAGAAAGTCCGATGGCCGTTATCCCTTGGCGATTTAAGGCATGAACTAATAGAGCGTTCATTTCTCCTCGTAAAATCCTTATGACATGCCCTAAAACTTCAGGGGTCGTGACCCGTTGCCCTTGATAAAACTGAATCGGGGTTTGAGTTTGTCTTAAGCTTTCGGAAATTGCGGGTCCCCCTCCATGGACAATAGCCAGCTGATGACCTTCGGCCACAAAAGTTTGAACTTCCCTCATCCATGGTGAACCACCCGGCCCATCACTTAAGACGCTTCCTCCCACTTTGATCACAACACGCATAAAATTTTTGCCTCTCCTATCATGACATTACGTGCGGTAATGGGCATTGATTTCCACATAACGCTCGGTCAAGTCACAACCCCAAGCTTCTGCCTCATAGGATCCGTTGTGTAGATCTACCTCAATCACCACTTCATGTTGGCCCATAATGTCTTTGGCTTCATTCTCATCAAAAGAGGTGGGCAGACCGTGGTCAAATAATGTTAGGCGGCCCATGCGAATGGCAACCTGATCGGGATCAAAGGCGCCAGGGGTCGTCCCGATGGCTGCTAAAATTCTTCCCCAATTAGGGTCTTGCCCGTAAATGGCCGCCTTAACCAAGTTAGAACGCACCACCACACGGGCTTTTTGGGCCGCATCTTCTTCTGATGGGGCCCCTTTGACATGACAAGTGATAAGATGAGTTGCTCCTTCACCATCATCTGCAATCATGCGGGCGCCTTGTCGCAATAAATGGGTCAAAGCCGATTGAAAGAGCTTAATCGACTCCGGAGTTTCAATAGCCACCCGGCTAAACCCATTAGCCATCATTAATACCATATCGTTAGTCGAGGGATCGCCATCCACGGAAATCCGGTGAAAACTTCGGTCCACAGCCTGACGCAAAAGATGGTCTTGAAGCTCTTTGTCAATCACGGCATCCGTCGTAACAAACGCTAACATGGTGGCCATATTCGGATGAATCATACCTGATCCCTTGGCCATCAACCCCATATGCACTGTGCCTTCGGGCAGAGTGACTTCGGCGGCTAAGACTTTAGGAACCTGGTCCGTCGTCAAAATCGCTTCGCTGGCGGCTTTGCCATCACAGTCCCGGTGCTGTTCCCACTGTTCCAGCAACTGATGAATGCCCTGGTCAATCTTGTCCATGGGAAGAGGCACTCCAATGACGCCCGTGGATGCGACCGCGACAAAGGAGGGGGGTATATTGAGACCCCTAGCCGTACGTTCCTGCATCAGAGCGGCGTCTTTTTCTCCTTGGGGACCCGTCGCCGCGTTGGCATTGCCCGCATTAATAATGACGGCTTGACACAATCCGTGGTACACCGTTTTTTGGGTGAGTAATACAGGCCATGCCTTAGCCGTATTCGTCGTAAACAGCCCAGAAACCACAGCCGGTTTGACAGACCAGATTAGGGCCATATCCGGACGTCCCTTTAGAATCCCTGAAGCCGTACCAAACGCCTTAAATCCCAAGGGGGTCGTCACGTTGCCCACTTTCCAGGTCATATGGGCCAAGGCGGGTTCTATGATATTTCTTATCATCTTTGTCACTCCAAACCTAATTCCATGGGCCAATTCATCCATCGATTGACATGTTGTACCGCCTGACCGGCTGCCCCTTTTTGTAAATTGTCCAAGGCTGAATATAAAACCAATGTGCCTGAGCGTTCGTCGGCTGAGACTCCCAGTTCGATCCGGTTGGTATCCCGCACACGGCGGGTTTGGGGCTTCTGACCCGGCGAGAGGACAGTGATAAACGCATTACCGTCATAATAATCTTGCCATAATTCCACCACGCTGTTTGCTGACAAGGAACTGTTGGGAATGTAGATCGTTAACTCCATTCCACGAGCCATGGGCATTAAATGGGGCTGAAAGACGACCGTCTGGCCTGTCACCGCTTCCATTTCAAAGGTATGCCGGTGTTTGCCAGGATCATTATACGGGGTAACATTTTCTACCATTTCAGCCATCATTAAATGCTCCCGGGGTGCTCGTCCCGCGCCGCTCACCCCAGATTTCCCGTCGACAATCACTAAAGGCAGGGATTGTCCCTGAGCGATTAACGGAGCAACAGCCGCATAAAATGCCGTGGGATAACACCCCGGATTTCCTAAAATCCGCATAGCATTGTCATAATCCATGGTGGGATCATCGGCATATCCGGCTTTAGCTAGGGCTAATAATTCCGGTGCCGGATGCGAACCATAAGCTTGTTCATACACTTTAATATCTTGAAAACGAAAATCAGCCGACAAGTCGACAATTTTCGCCCCTCGTTCAATCCACTCAAAAAAATAGGGTGTCGCTTGCTTCGGTCCCTGACAACTAAAGACCCAGTCAAATTCCATATCACTGAGGTCTTTGGGATCGACAAACACAGACGGTCCCCGTGATAAATATGGAAAAATGTCAGAGACGGGCTCTTGTTGTTGCCGACTGGATGTGAGTGCCACAATCTCAAATTCGGGATGGCGGGCCAGGATTTTCACGACCTCTTGACCAGCATATCCCGTTGCTCCTACGACCACAGCGCGCATGGTGTCACCTCGAGAATGATTATACATTCGTTTGCATTATTATTCAACAATATTTCATATCCGCTCTTAGACAAAATACGCTACCATAATCACGGGCAGTGTGACATAAGGAGGCCATCCACAAGATATGACAGATCAAGAGATTCAGGCAATTCGTGAAGAATTTCCTCTTTTACATCACCAATTATATTTAAATAATTGTTCACTGGGATCACTTCCCAAACGTTCGACCCAGTACATTCAGCATTTTTTGGATTTATGGAATGAGGGGGGGACCGAAGCCTGGAAAGAATGGTTTCCCCAGTTGCAACGCATTAAAGATTTGTTGAGCCCCATTCTCTCAGCATCTTCTCGTGATATTGCGCTCTCGCCCAACGTGTCAACGGCACTAACCATGGTCGCGTCCATGGTCGCTCCCCTGTTCCCCAAACGTCCCAAAGTGGTTGTCAGTGAACTCGATTTTCCCACCACCGTGTATCAATGGCTCGTGAAAAAGCCCTTAGGGGTAGAAGTTGTCGTTGTCAAAAGTCGAGACGGCCTCAGTATTGATCTGGACGACTGGGCTAAAGCTATCGATTCGCGCACCGCTTTAGTGGCTACGGGCCATGTTTTCTATTTAACATCAGCCATCCAAGACATAGAAGCGTTAGCACAAATTGCCCATGACCAGGGAGCTCTCATTGCTATTGATGGGTACCATGCAGTCGGTACCTTTCCCTTACAATTGCATCAAAGCCACGTGGACTTTTATGTCGGTGGCGTATTGAAATGGCTTCTTGGGGGACCTGGCACCGCGTTTTTGTGGACTCCTGAACATATTCGCCGAGAGTTCCCCCCCACTGTTGCCAGTTGGCTCGGTTCGAAAGAACCCTTTGCCTTCCACAATACCAGCTGGGAACCTGCAGATGACGCCACCCAGCTAGAATTCGGTACACCCCCCGTCCAAGCCCTATACCAGGCTCAAGGTGGCCTTGAAATTATCAACCAGGTAGGACTTGAGACAATTCGTCAAAGACATCTCATGCTGTCGCGACGTCTACTCCAACAAACCGCTCACTTGCCCCTTAGCCTGCATAGTCCCATTGATGATGAGAAGCGGGGCGGTATGGTCCTCTTTGAGACACCCAGAGCTCACGAAGTCGTGCAGGAATTGGTCAAACAGCACGTCATCATCGATGAACGCCCAGGATTACTTCGCATTTCGCCGCATTTTTACAACACGGAAGAAGAAATTGACCAGTTTGTGGAGTCTCTTACCGCCGCGCTCGCCAAGTAACAGACTTTCGTCGAATCCTCTAATTTTGGGAACCAGACTTCCCTTTAGAGGATTTCGACGACGATTGTGAGGTTTTTTTCTTCACCGAAATGTCACCCGTTGGCTCCAGGCGGGCCTCGGACACATCTTTCAACGGCACGTCATTTTTACGCAATTCCATAAACAAATCGGCATTGGAGACCCGTTCTTTTTTCAGCATGTGCTGGTCGATATGACCATTATGAATCAGCCTGGTGGATGTCCCTTGCGTCATTTTCTCCAACCAACGGAAACGCACATTTAACCACGTTAATAAATACTGCAAGAGCCCCAACAACACGGTAATGCCAATCGCATTAATCAGTGGTGTCTTGCTATCTTCCATGCCTATAGCAACGGCTTCGCCGATCATAATGATCACAGCAAAGTCAAAGGGACCCATTTTGGCCAGGGTTCTTTTGCCCATCATGCGAAATACCAATAAAGCTACAAGCCAAAGGATTGCAGTTCGATATAATAAAATAAATAGCTCGTCCACAAGCTCACTCCTTACTGAGAGACTGGGCGTAGCGTATGCTCAATAGGGAAATGCTATGCGAACAAAACCCTAGAATGTCATGGCAAGAACTGGGAGGATTTATGGGACTGACAAAGACCGATGTCTTAGAAAAAGCAAAAGCTCTCAATGTCAAATTTATCCGTCTGCAATTTACCGATATTTTAGGCGTGGTCAAAAATGTGGCCATCCCTTTACAATCCCTTGAAGCGGCTTTAGATGGCCAAATTATGTTTGATGGGTCATCGATAGAAGGTTTTGTACGGATTGAAGAATCTGATATGTATCTTGATCCCGATCCGGACACCTTTGCCATTTTTCCCTGGAGTCCTCCTGAGGGGATGACAGCCCGTCTCATGTGTGATATCAAACATCCCGACGGTAGTCCCTTTGCCGGAGACCCCCGGACCACGTTGAAACGGGTTTTACGCGAAGCCCATGAGCTGGGTTATGACATTACCGTGGGACCTGAACCCGAATTCTTTTTATTTGAACGCGACAAAGACGGCAAAGCGACTAACCGGACAGTCGACCAGGCGGGATATTTCGATTTATCTCCTGTCGATTTAGGAGAAGATGTCCGCCGGGAAATCGTATTAACCTTAGAACAAATGGGCATTGGTATTGAAGCGACGCACCACGAAGTCTCCCCAGGCCAGCATGAAATTGATCTACGCTACGCCGATGCGTTACGAACAGCCGACAATATCGTGACCTTTCGCTTCGTCGCGCGCACCGTCGCCCTCCAGCGCAATTTTCATGCGACTTTCATGCCCAAGCCGCTGCAGGGAGTCAATGGGTCTGGACTTCATTTGCATCAAGCCCTGTTCAAAGATGGAGTCAATGCCTTTCAAGATCCGAAACACCCTGATGGGATTAGCAAAATTGGTCTCCGATACATTGCAGGCTTAATTGAACATGCCAAGGCTTTTACCGCCATCACCAACCCCTTGATTAATAGCTATAAACGCCTGGTTCCTGGCTACGAAGCTCCGGTCTATATCGCCTGGTCAATGGGCAATCGCAGTCCCATGATTCGCGTTCCCCAAGCACGAGGGGAAGCCACACGCATTGAACTGCGCTCCCCTGACCCATCTTGTAACCCGTATTTGGCTTTAGCTGTGACCATTAAGGCTGGATTAGATGGCATCAAACGCAAGCTCGATGCTCCAGCTCCTGTCAGCCGTAACATTTACCGGATGCACGAACATGAACGCCGCGAATATGGTATCGAGAATCTCCCAGAAGATCTCGCCGAGGCTTTGGATTATTTTGAGAAAGACAATGTCATGCGCGAAGCCCTGGGTGAGCACATTTTTTCCCGGTTTCTTGAAGCCAAACGCATTGAATGGGAAATTTACCGTCAGCAAGTTCATGACTGGGAAATCGATCAATATCTCACCGTCTACTAAAAACTCATTGACAGCCATCAACTAGGACAACGCGGATAACCGCGTTGTCTTTTTCTTAATCAATGCCTATTCAGGAGATTTGTTGATGATTACATCCATCCCCCCTATATGTCTCGTTTACCATCATGATGCGACACACTACGACTAGGCCAATGGTTCTTAAATCTTTTGTCTGTCTTCCTATTTTAGGTATAGTTCCACGCTTTGTGGTCCATCCTGTGGGAGGGGAACGAGACCAGGAATGGCATAAAAGTTTCAGTATACTGACAATTTGTGTTATCAAAATGAGTGGTCTATAATACCAGATCGAAGGAGCCAATCCTGAATGATTCGCCCCTTACCACCTAGTTACTGCTCAATTGCCAGGAGGCGAATATTGTGTTAGCAACAGGTTTTGTGCAATCGCCCTTTGTGCCGATTGCGATTGGATTTTTTGGTTTAGGAACATGCTATTTCGTTTGGGGTGGACAAGCCCTCTTTGGAACCCCCAAAACCTCCCCCGAAGTCAGTCGCGCTCTATCGATTTGGGGCATTTGGATGGGCGGATTCATGCAATTTATTACCGGCGTCTACCTGATGGTCGGTCTCAGCTGGTTTGGGGTCTATACCCATCAAGCCCCGTTATACATGGCCGCTGTGGCCTTTACCAGTTATGGCGTCCACTGGTTTGCGATCGGATGGCGGCGTTATATTGGAGCTAACGATGAAGTGGATGGCTACATGGCTCTGGCCTTTTTGGCCATCTCTATTCTGGGCGTCCTCGTCTTTCATCAAGCGGGCGATGTGCCAGTCACCATTTTATTTGCTCTCTTAGCCTTGATTTACCTCTTAGAAATTCCCACCCGGCTCGCGAGCTGGACTGCTGGCGTCCGCGCCATTGGCTTTGTCCAGTTTATCACCGCAATTTGGCTCATGTACCTCACTTACGGCGTCGTCATGGATGTCGCTTTGACCCAGCATTGGTGGATCTAGATCACAAATTGCATCTTAGCCTTATCCACCGCGTCATCATTATTCATCGATTAAGGAGGCATGCCTTGTGAGTCAACCTGGTTGGGAAATTATTGTCGACGGCCAGCGTTTGTCTGGTCAAAAAGGCCAGACCATTTTGGAAGTGATGTTGCAAAACGGGATGGATTTGCCGCATATTTGTTACCATCCCAATCTCGGACCGATTCAAACCTGCGACACCTGTATTGTGGAAACTGAAGGCGGCTTATTACGCGCGTGTGCGACCCGCATCGCCCCGAATATGGTTGTAAACACGACTTCGGGCAATGCCAAAGACGCCCGGGTGGAAGCCATGAACCGGATTCTCCATAACCACCAGCTTTATTGCACAGTCTGTGATAACAACAACGGCAACTGTGTGGTACATAATACCACCGAAATGATTGGAATCAGCCACCAAAAATATCCCTTTGAACCCAAACCCTATAAACCGATTGATGATACCAATCCTTTTTACCGCTATGATGTCAACCAATGTATTTTGTGCGGTCGCTGCGTTGAGGCGTGTCAGGATTTAGAAGTCAACGAAACCCTTTCCATAGACTGGAGTCTTGAACGTCCGCGCGTGGTATGGGATGGCGGGGTCGATATCGGTGAGTCTTCTTGCGTCTCCTGTGGACATTGTGTGAGTGTCTGTCCCTGCAATGCCTTGATGGAAAAAAGCATGTTGGGTGAGGCCGGTTATCTCACCAATATACCGGCTGACACGTTAAAGCCGATGATCGAGTTTGTTGAAGATATTGAACCCAGTTTACCCCCGGTATTCAAACTGTCCGATATCGAGTCCACCATGCGTCAAAGTCGGATTAAACGAACCAAAACCGTTTGCACATACTGTGGTGTCGGTTGCTCATTTGACATCTGGACTAAAGACCGTCAAATTCTCAAAGTCGAACCGACGTATGAAGCACCCACTAACGGGATTTCCACCTGTGTCAAAGGCAAATTTGGCTGGGAATTTGTCAATAGTCCGGATCGTTTAACCTCGCCCCTCATCCGGCGCGGCGACAAGTTTTATGAAGCCAGCTGGGAAGAAGCCTACCAACTCATTGCCGAGAAAATGACGGCCATTAAACAGCAGTATGGACCCGATGCATTTATGTTTATCGCCTCCTCCAAAGCATCTAATGAAGAGGCGTATTTGTTGCAGAAACTGGCACGCAATGTGATTGGTACCAATAACGTCGATAACGATTCAACATATTGTCAGGATCCGGCCACCTACGGCTTACGGACCACCGTGGGATACGGCGGTGACAGTGGATCCATCCACGACATGGAGAAAGCTGATTTGATCATGACCATTGGCTCCAACACCGCGGAATCCCATCCCGTTTGGGCCACGCGTGTTAAACGAGCCCATAAGCTCAAAGGAACCAAATTGGTTGTGGTCGACATTCGTAAACATGAGATGGCTGAACGAGCCGATGTGTGGGTCAAACCCAAGCCCGGAACCGACGGCATTTGGATTTTGGGATTATCGAAATATCTGGTCGATCAAGGCTGGATTGACCGGAAATTCTTGACCGAACGGGTTGATGGTGTCGATGACTATATCGAATCACTCGCACCCTACACGCTCGAATATACCGCTCAAATGACTGGCATTCCCAAAGAAACCACGGTCAAAGTGGCCGAAATGATTCATGAGGCTCATGCCATGTCTATTCTGTGGGCCATGGGTGTCACTCAGCAACGAGATGGCTCAGAAACGTCTCTCGCCATTTCCAACCTCCTCTTGCTCACGGGTAATTTTGGACGCCCTGGTACGGGCGGCTATCCCTTGCGGGGGCACAACAATGTGCAAGGGGCTTCAGATTTCGGAGCGAAACCACATTTCTTACCGGGTTATCAAGATCCCTCAGATGACGAAGTGCGCGCTCGCTTTAAAAAAGTCTGGGGTACAGAAATTCCCAAAAATATGGGCGTAAACAACCAAGAACTCACGGGTGAAATTCTTAAAGGACGCATCAAAATGCTGTACGTGGTAGGAGAAGATACTGCGTTGGTTGATGCCGATGCCAATCAGGTCCGCGATGCCTTCAGCCAGTTAGAGTTTATGGTTGTTCAAGAAATCTTTATGACTAAAACCGCGCAATATGCGGATGTGATTTTACCGGCTTCTCCTTCCTTGGAAAAAGAAGGAACTTTTGTCAACACCGAACGGCGGATTCAACGATTTTATCAAGCGATGGAACCACTGAAGGGCACGAAACCCGACTGGATTATTTTGCAAGAGGTCGCCCAACATCTCGGTGCCAATTGGCCTGTTTATCGCCACCCAAGTGAAATCATGGATGAGGTTGCCCAGTTAACCCCGCTTTTGGCTGGTGTTCGCTATGATCGCCTAGAAGGCTATCACACACTCCAGTGGCCGGTAGCTCCCGATGGAACCGATTCGCCGCTTCTTTATATCGATCGATTCCACAAACCAGGCGGGAAAGCGCAGCTAACGCCGATGTCTTTCGTCGGTCCCAGTCAAGAAGCCGAAAAATTCGACCTGCATATCAATAACGGGCAACTTCTCGAACACTTCCACGAAGGTAACATGACCTATAGAGTGCGAGGAATCGAACATCTTGTCCCCGAAGTGTTTGTCGAAGTCTCCAAAGAACTAGCTATGGAACGCAACCTCAAAGATGGGATGATGGTGCGTCTTGTCTCACCAACGGGTTCGGTGAAGGTACCGGTGCTCATCACGGACAGGGTAAGCGGACACGAACTCTATTTACCCATGAATTCCCGTGGCGAGGGTGCCATTAATAACATCACGGGCACGGGAATCGATACCCGTACGGATACCCCCGCCTATAAAGAGACGGTGGCCTATATGGAAATCCTTGATGAAGAGGCTCCCAACAAGTCGCCGTTACCGCGCTATAACTGGCGATTCCATAAACGTCATCCCCAACTTGGTGTCCAAGTCGAGAAAAAATGGCGTCGGCGCGACTACATTCCATTAGTCACGACCCCAGCTGGAAAAAATCAACCGCTAGAGGAGGATGACCATGGCTCAGCCCACCACTAACATTGTGCGAAAGCATCCCTCTTTAGACGAACAATGGGATGAACTCAAAGCGCAACTCATCAATGACAAAGAAACGGCCGAGGCGCTTCTGCGCTTCGCCCGGGCTGCACAAGATGCCGGAGTATTGCCGTTTTTGACCGGGCTTCTAGAGCAAAAGAATTCGGTTCTTCACATCCTCATGGAGGAATTAAACCAAGACAGCGTGAAAAAGGCGATTAATAATGGTGAACAGATCGCGGCACTGTTAGGTAACATTCCTCAAAATGCGTTTCATAACGCCATTGAGGCTCTTGGGCAGGGCCTAACGCATATGGGCTCCTTACCGGCCACGGACAGTCACGAAGGCATGAGTATTTTTCAGTTATTGGGTTCGTTGAAAAATCCTGATATTGCCCGCGGGCTCAGAGCCTTACTAGGTTTCTTGGAAGGCTTTGGACAAGCTTTGGCCACACCCAAAAAATCTTAAGACGACAAATCACAAAGAGGCTAGCCATAACTAGCCTCTTTGTCTTTGCCAATCTATTAAAAATGATGGCGTAACCACTCATGTACGAGAGGAACCCGGTAAGCGAGTAATGTCAAATGCCCATCGTCTGCATTCAAATGAGATTCGGCTGAAATAATATGTTGGCGTAGCCACTGACCATGGGAGAAGGGAACAAACCGGTCTTGTTCCCCTTGCCATATCTGCACCGGAATCGAAATCGCCGACACGTCAAAACCCCACGGTTTTACAAACGCCAAATCATCATCGAGCCACCCCTCAATCCCGTAAGTTTTTACCGTACTAAAGGATTCCAGTAAATATGCCCCGAAATCGCCTGTCAACGTCCTTTGATCCACAAAACTGAGTAATGACCGCATACTCTCCAAAAGTGTCGGCAAATCCAAATGAGTCAGCGCTTGTGCTCGCTGAGTCAAATCGGCCCGAATGGCATCCGGCCCTTGAAGAGCCGCCGAAAATTCTTCGATATTGTCTTCTCCCATCCCAGCAAGAAAATCGAGGTCTTGAGCCCCATACGGCGCGACACTCGCTAGGGCACAAGCGGCCACCACGCGAGAGGGTAGTAAGGCGGCACACGCCAGGGCATGGGGACCTCCGCCAGATATTCCCCAAGTTGCGCAGCGTTCGATGTTTAAGGCATTTAAAATATCTTCAACATCCCGTGCAGCGTCGGCCACATTCCGACCCTCATGACGGGTGGAACCGCCATAACCGGGGCGACTATAACTTAGAAGGCGGATATGACGATCAAGAGCATCCGCTATATGAGGCCCATACAAGATCCCCGCGCCAGGTGTCCCATGATGCACAATAACAGCCGGACCCTTGGGATCGCCCGCTTCCACCACGTGAAGAACACGGCCATCACGTGTCTTGATCTGATAAGTTTTCATCTTTTTCCCTTCTTTTCCTTTATTTGCTTTTGTCTTCGTTGCTATGTCAGTTTATCTAAGTCTGATAATAAATGATGATAAACAACACGGTATCTGGTTTCTGTCATGGATCAAGTCTTTGATCGAAACAGGACTGCACTTTAGGTGCAGTCCTGTGAAGACCCTGGGCAATCTCCTCATGTTCCAAGAGCGATCCCACGATGATTATGTCACACTATGTGAAATCCCATGGGGCTTTGGATGACGGACATGTTCCCGTATGCGCTCAATCTCCCGGTCATCGATAGCCCGCTCAAAACGTCTAAATCCGGCCAGTTTGAAGCCATGCTGCCGTCCCAACTGGTGAATTTCCGATACTTTGGAAATCTCAATTTCTGGTCCCAGGGTGAAATTCTCTAAACGGTTGGACAACGCGAGGATCATCGTTTCCGCCATGCAAGCCTCGACCATTTTCGGCGGAAATCCAAAGTTGAACCCCATATCAGCCCGCTCACCGGGCACCTCAATCACGCCCCCATCTAAGACCAGCACATCATGCCGTTTCTGAGTCACGACCGCCGAAATATTGCGCGGCCGGGCCACATCCGTAATGACCGCCCCGGGTTTCAAGTCCTCCGGTTCGATAATGGCACCAGGAGCTGAGGACACTGCGATCACAATATCAGCATCGCGCACAGCCGACCGCGCATCGGTAGAAATATCCACTGATAGATGAGGAAATTGATGCGTGAGACGGGCCTTCAACAAGTCAAGTTGATCGGCATGCCGGGCTACTAAACGCAAGTGGTGGATGGATGGGGCCAAGACAAAACATGTCGCTCTTCCAATCGACCCCGTAGCCCCGAGCACCGTTACGTGAGCTGTAGCTAAATCCATATCCATTCGCCGGGCCGCTGCCAGCGTACCCTCGATAGCCGTTGCCGTCGTATAGGAATTTCCCGTGGTTACCGGAATATTTAGGCGCTGCGAGAGAGTGACACCGCGGTCCCCCGCAATTTTGGTGAACGCCCCCAGTCCCAAGATTTCGGCTCCGAGATCTTCCGCCATTTTTCCCGCTTTTTCGAGTTTTGTCAGAACCCATTCGTAAGGCGAATTTAATATCAATTGCGGAGTGAGAGGCAGACCAATCAGCCATCCCTCCAACTCTTCTCCTGTTGGGGAATGAACGCCCGTCACATGGCCCGTCAAAACGGGATCAATATGTTTAAAAACCGATTCCACAAGTTTGGGTGGCAAGTATCGTGTAAACGGATACTTTCTTGCAAAATCATCAAAGCGCAAGGGATGCAAAATGAATGCAAAACGCCGCAAGTGGCAATCACCTCCTGTGCACAAACATGTGCACATTTTACCACATTGCACTAGAAAGCCAAAATCTCCCCCAAAGCCGCCGAGTTCATACTGTAGACTTGCTTCTTAATCCCACTACCCGCTTAATAGACGTACGCAACCGTTGAGAAAGTCCATCACCGCATCATCCCCGCGGGCACCGTGGCTTACTGACCATTGCGCCAAAACCCGCTAACATTTAAAGAGAATTATAGGATGCCTATTCCATTTGATCTTATTGACAAGAGGATCATTGTCAAAAGCGGCTCCTTATTAACCCTCACTGGCGGCTAGTCCTCTTTATGGCAAATAAAATGGCTCAGAGCGATGGCTTAATCCCCATTCGAGAGCTTCCATAGCCGGTCCCGACAGTTTAATACCGGCATCGGGACGCATAATGGCTAGCACTTCGTCAGTGTCTAATTGCCGGCGATAAGGGCGCGCATGCGCTAAGGCGTCATAAACATCCGCCACCGCCACGATTTGCCCTGTTAACGGAATCTCTTGTCCTTTGAGGCCTAAATGATAGCCACATCCATCCAGTCTCTCATGATGGGAGGCAGCGGCAACCGCGACGGGATGAAGTAGCGACAGGGGTTCTAAGATATGATAAGTCCACTGAGGATGCTTTTCGATTTCGCGTCGTTCCATCTCATCGAGACGTCCTGGCTTATCCAAAATTAAATTGCTAACCCCGAGTTTTCCTAAATCGTGAAAGAATCCAGCCAGTAGCGTTTCTTCTTGCAAGCGCTTACTAAGGCCCATAATTTCAGCTATCTCTGCCGCAACCCGGGCCGTTCGCATCGAATGCATTGCTGTCCAACTTGATTTGGTATCAACGATTTCGCCAAAGACCCGAGCAATGTGCAACAATTGGTCCAACGAATTTAATGGGATTGCAGAAGGATCGGGATCCAGAGCCGCAATGGAATGAGGATCAGAAATGTGATTGAGCTGGTACCAAAACTGTGCTGGACGCGCTATAGCCAGAAAGATATCGACAAGCTCCGGATCAAACCATGTGCCTTTTCGGTCTTGCGCAACTTGAAGCGCACTATCTGGCCCCGAACGGTTCCAAAAAATCTCTACCGTTTGCGCCAAATTTAAAATCCGAGCCAAAATCGGAATCTCTTCGCCTTTTAACCCGCGCGGATGTCCTGACCCATCCCAGTGTTCATCAAGATTAAGAACGGCTTGGGGAGCAATGTTCACCCATCCGAGTTCCCTAACCACATCGGCGCCACGCGTACAGCGCATCTCGACCAATTCGCGCGCAGCCCCCTGGCCCCTTTTGCCCAAACTCACAATTTGGTAAATACGCTGGGCTAAGGGAGCTCCCACTTTAGCTTGCGAGACGGCATAGCGCATCGCATGCCATAAATTGGACCAGTTGACCGACTTCAGGGCGTATTTAGCGCTGCGATCATCGGTCCCAAACCATTCCGCTACTTGCTGCGCATTAGCCGAGCACCCTGCATCTTTTAACAGCAAAGCATAGTAGAGTTCCGCGCGTTCTTTTTCCGGCAAATCTAAATGTCGGCCGATTTCCATGCCAATCCAACAGGTGCGCATCGCATGACCCATGGGTTCGCCTTCTGTAAGATCTAATGCACGAGAGAGGGCCGCCACCAATTCAGCGGTGGGAATGGACATAGCCGGGTCGTAATTAATCATGGGGATGCTCACCTCACTTCCAACTTATCACAGCTGGGTTGAGAAGACGGCATCCTTAGACCCAATTTTAAGAGACGTGCTCCTATCTAAGGCCGATGCTATATAATGATTTCCCATCTTTTGCGCTCAAATTACAGATTCTGCCGGATAGCCTATCTCTTCTTGGCTTCTTGCCATGATCCAGGGCCTGAAAAAATTGACGGTAAAAACAAATTTCTCTTCCAAAAACCCACATTCACTCCTTACCATTATGCCATAATTTGTATGCCTCAAATATTACGATAAAGCGTTGGAAAAATTATTCGAAAGGTTGTGTTTTATGCAAAAACGTCGCATTTTATTCCCTTTAATGGCAGGCGCTTTGGGAATCCTGTTATGGACCGGTTCTCCTCTTTTCGCGGCCACCTCTGGGTCTGTCACTGTATATGTGAGCCCGCAAGGCAGCAATACCATGGGAAGCGGGTCCGTAGAACACCCCTATCAAACAATCGATTATGCCTTATCTGTGGCTCCTACTGGTGCAACCGTTGAGCTCTTACCTGGCGTTTACCATGAAAGTCCCATTATTGCCAAAACCGTGACCCTTAGAGGGGAAACCGGCGAACGGCAACACACCATCATTGATGCTAAAGGATATAATAATGCCATACTCATTACTGGCCTGAGTGCTAGTGGTACCCAAATTTCCCATTTGACGTTAGAAAATGCCAATAATCAAGATATTTTAGGCGTTGATGCGTCGCATCTCCTTATCAGCCACGATACCATTACACAAAGCGATCAGAATCCGACTCCTTCGATTTTTGAAAACAAAGCCATTACCCTGATGGGGTCTACGGACAGTGTGATTCGTGACAATATGATTATCCATAACCCTGAAGGAGGGATTACCTTAACGGATGATGGGATGTTTTCTCCCGGACTGGCTGACCCCTTTTCCGATCATCCTTCCATGGTCTCAGAAGATAATCAGATATCCAACAACGTTGTGGAAAATAATCCGGGGGGATGCGGCATTGTCGTGGGTTCTTTTAATAAAGCCGGATCCATTGGAAACCAAATTTTGAATAATACCGTATCTGGAAATGCTCAAGGCATTGACATTGGTGTTGCTCCCATGGGAAGTCAATCACTCAATAATGTGGTATCTGGCAATATCATTTCCCACAACACCATTCCCGGCGTGCTCGTTCACCTCACCGCTCCCGGACAACTTATGTCCGGCACTATCGTCCGCGACAACACGATATTGGACAATGGTCCTGACCCGGAATTCCATTTGTTTAAGCCTACTGGAATTACCCTCATGGGGCAGGGATCGGTGGTCAGGGACACGACAATCGAGCAGAACGTTGTTAGTCAAGAATATTATGGCATCTGGAGTCAAAATGCGCAGGGAACACAGGGCATCTCAACAAATACAACAAGCCATGTTACCACAGCGTATAACGTCGCTGCACCGCCTTTATCCATCACTTTGCAAGGACCAACAGGACAACTCACGTCAGCGACTCGTTTAACTTATACAGCCTTATCGTCTGAACCCATGCTTTATCAGTTTTGGCTCCAAAATTCTTCGGGTCAATGGACGGTGATCCAAAATTACTCAAAGAGTGCTCAAGTGCATCTCGCCAATTTACCCGCAGGGACCTATACTCTCGTCGTCTATGGAATGACGCCTACCGAGCTCGCAGCCAACAACTGGCGTAGCGCCGTAAGTCACAGTGTGGTTATTGAAATAGGAAGCCACGTTCAAGCATCAGAACAAGGGCCGGCGACGGTCGGTCAGACTGAAATCCTGAGCGCATCATCGACAGGCATTTCTCATATCCAGTATCAATTTTGGCTTAAGACCCCGGAGGGTCAATGGATATCTTCTGGCACCTATGGACCAGCTTTATTTAAGTTTACTCCTGAAGAACCGGGTACGTATCAAGTCGTGATTTATGCCAAACCTCTGAACGCTGTGGCGAATGCTAGCGAAGCCGCAAGTACGACCACGACCATGAATATTGCCCCGGCTGCCAATTCGCTGGTAGCCTTAGGCGATTCGATTAGTTTTGGCTACAACTTAGGTCCCAATCTTCAACCCTCTCCATTGGCTTTCCCCTACCTTATCGGTCAACAGGAACATCTTCCCGTTAATGACTTAGCTGTACCCGGGTGGACATCCACCAATTTACTGACAGCACTGAACACTCCTTTGTATCTTGAAACCCTGAAAACCTCCAAAGTCGTTACCATTGATATTGGCAACAACGATTTGCTATCCATCGCGTTGAAAGACGGCATCTTATTCAGCAGTGCGGACCAACTTACCCCATCTGAAGAGAGTGCAATCTCTCAAGCACTAAACCAATTTCGCATCAACCTGGGAATGATTTTGACAGAAGTGCATCAAGAGGCGCCACAAGCTCACATTGTTTTGTACAATATCTATAATCCCATTCCCACCCAAATGGCTGCGTTGCATAATCTTGTCAATCCCCCTATTTTGGCGATGAATCAAATTATCGCCAAAGTCGCTCTTGCCTTTCATATTCCCGTTGCCAACGCCTACCAGGCCTTTGATGGTCATGAACAACAGGATATTATTACGGAGAATGTGCATCCCTCTGTCATCGGTCAAGAAACCTTAGCTACGCTTGGAGAACAATTACTGAATACCTCAAATCCCTGAACCTTAACTATGACAAAGCCGCTGCCATCCCGTTAGGACTGGTAGCGGCTTTGTCCGTTGCCTTTCTCTAAGCTAGATAATGCCCCGAACAAGAGAGTGAATCATAGCGAAACCTTAGCCCCAGCCTGTTCTCCCTTTGGCGGCAATTCCCTAAAACCTGATCGATTTCCCGAACCATTCATTTTATAATGGTTTCACATAATGCCTTTCAGTATATGGGCTACCGTGGAAGAAGACCCTAAGCAGCGATATCGGTCTAGAATCTGTGCAGAAAAGTCCATTCACCATCATTTTTTAATGCGAGATACGACGATTGGTAACGGTTAGCCAAGGGAACCGCGGTATTAACATCAACAGGGAAAACAACCCGAAGCCCATGACGATGAAACCCGCTACACGGGTAATCTGCGGCACAGCAAAATAATGTAAGAGCCACAATCCCATTATCCCTCCCAGCACCGAGCCGATATAAGCACTCGACCGGCTCAAACCAGAAATCCTCCCAATCCAGCGTGCGTCTGTTTGTTGCTGCCGCAGAGCTCGCCAAAACGTGGTATAGATCGTGACTCCCCCCAGGTACAGGGCTTGGCCCACGACCACAAGCCACGGAATGCTCACCCAACTCACCCAGAGCACTCCAAGACCCTGCACGACGACGCCAATGGCCATCAGGAGCAAGGGACGATGCGCCGCCACACGTATTATCCCGGCAGGAGCATGTTGAATCAAGAGATTCACCAAATACGGGAAGCCATTGGCAATGCCCAGCCATAGGCCTATTTGTGCAATAGATAGATGGAGATGAAGTCGCAATAGAATGACTAACAAACCAGAATACGTCGCCAACGCAAAATTGACAAATCCGCTGAAGATTAGTCCCCAACGCAGCTGGGGATGACGCGGAAGAAAACATACTATATCCCGGGTTAGGAAGAAAGAGTTTACCCGTTGTGGTAGCCCTAAATTCTTCAGACTCTGCGCACGGTATAAACTGACAACCGCGGTGAGCACTAATATGCCTTGAACGACTAATATCTCAACATATCCGGTTGCAGCTAAAAGGCTTCCGCCAATCAGAGGGCCTAAGAATCCTGTAACATAGTTGATGGCTTCCCACCGGGCATTCATCTGCAATAAACGCTCGGCCGAAGTTAATAAGGGAAAGCATGATTCTATGATGGGTAATACGCTGGCCAATGATGAACCCATAACAAATCCGGCCAGAGGCACCAAGACGTGCCACGATGGATGATAATGCCACATCATCAACAGCAATATAGGGAGAAACAAGGTCAAATTAAGGACTACCAGGAGACGTTGACGATGAAACCGATCGGCCAAAAGTCCGCCAACCAAGCCAAGACCAATATAGGGAATCATCTCAAAAATAAACGCCCATAAGGCCCAGATCGGATTATGAGTTGCCGAATAAATTTCCCACGGCAAACTCACCAAATATATTTGATAAACTAGCAAAATCAATCCTTGGCCATACAAAAGAGAATTCACTGTATCAATACACCCTTAAACCATAATTCCCTCGCGATGTTAGAACCCTCGGGAACAACACCTGTAATCATTCATGAAGATTGTATCAAGATAATCTCATAAAAATTAAGTCTATTACGACTTTTTAATATAGGATTTACCTCTACTGAAATGCCGCGGCTTATAGTTATTGCAAGTGCCCATACATCTTTGTCTTGTCATCTAGAATCCGTAAAATCCTATCGATCGTCATTTCATCAGTGGGAAGGAGAGCTTGGCTCTCTTTGAAAGTGTGACGCATCTGAAAGCCAGAAAATCCCCAAATTGATCCCTGTAGGGTCAATCTCACACACCGGAATTGATCGGTAGATCTGCATAAAAATAGTGAGTGTGGCAGATTGTATGGCTATGAAAAAAGACCAACCTGATTTATACGCAGATTGGACCAACTTAACTCAGGATGTTCTCTTTCGTATCGACCAGCTATTACAACGTCTGACCGAAGGCAATGATTTGCCGTCTTTGTCCCAAGTGGGTCCATTATTAACGGCCACGTTTAAACCGAGCCCGGATTTGGTGATTCGGACGGTGGAAACGCCGGCAATCAAGCCACAGGGCGCATTGCTCGCCTATCTTTCCACGATTGTCGATGCCAAGCAGGTGGATCAGGATGTCGCGGCTGCCTTGATCAGTTCGCCGGCTCCTCCTGACCAATGGGACCGGGTGCCTATTAGTCAAGCTCCTGTCAAGCGGATTACGACTTGGACGGATGTACTTCAGCATTTAGCCCAGGGATGGACCCTTATTTTTGCGCCAGAAATCACGTGGGCTTGGGGAGTCGACACCACCAAATTTCCTTCCCGAAGTATTGGCCGGCCCCAAACAGAGCTCACAATTCGCGGTCCCATGGACGCGTTCACGGAACTGCTCACCACCCAAATGGGTCAATTGCGGCAACGCTTTCATGATCCGGCTTTGACTTTTCATCCTATAACTTTAGGTCAAAGACAGCATACCGACGTGGCTGTAGCCTATCTTCGAGGCCTAGCCAATCCCGCTCTTATCGACCAAATCATCCAACGATTAAAGACGATTGATTTCGATGGGCGCTCCAATGCCTCGGAAATCGCGGGGTTAATCCGGGATCATCCCCAGTCCATCTTTCCAACCATTCGTTCCACGGAACGGGTCGATATTGCTACCCGCGCTCTACTAGAAGGCAAAGCCGTGATTTTGGTCGACGGCGACCCATTTATTCTGATCGCTCCTGCACCCTTAGCCGATTTCTACCGTACGGCCATGGATTACTCGGGAGCCTGGTATGATGTTTCCTTTGTGCGCGTGATCCGTCTTTTTGGATGGATCATGGGAATCTATCTGCCCGCTTTGTATATTGCTTTAACAGAGGTTAATACCAATCTTTTGCCGCCAGCCCTCTTAATTTTAATAGCGGGTGACCACGCCGGACTGCCCTTTACCCCACTCGTCGAGGCGCTCCTCATGGTCTTAGTGATCGAGGTCTTGCGTGAAGCAGCCTTGCGACTTCCCAAGGCGTTGTCGACGACCATTGGCACCGTCGGCGCCATCGTGGTGGGCACTGCGGTGGTAAAAGCCGGGCTGGTGAGCCCACAAATGATCGTCGTCATCACCTTAACCGCACTCAGTTTTTATTCGGTGCCAGTTTATGATCTGACCGGAACATGGCGTCTTGTTAATGCTGTCATGCTTCTTGCCAGCGCCATGCTAGGCTTATATGGCATCATATGGGTCACCATGGTGGTCATGGGTTTTCTTACAGACTTGACATCGTTTGGCACCCCTTATTTTGTTCCCTTTGCCCCTTTTCGGTTGACAGACTGGCGCGATCTTTTTATTCGACAGCCGTGGACGCGCTTTCGCCATCGTCTCACCACCGCCCGCCCAAGAGACATCCGAACCATGGGCCACTCCCATAATGTGCCCCCACCCCATTTAAAGAAAGGACGATCCTAAATGGCCTGGCGGCATTTTAAACCATGGATTATCTTACTCCTTCTCCCCCTTATCACGGGGTGCTGGGATCAACGACCTATCGAGCAAGAAGCGATTGTCGTTGGCATGGGAGTGACACGTCATCATCAGTGGACGATGGTTTTTCCCAATGTCGCGGTCAGCGTCGGTAGTCTCACCGGCATCCCACCGAGCCAGCAGTTTTATGCCGTTACGGTGAAAGCCAAAACATGGCCCCAAGCATTAGAAGAAGCGCAAGCCGCTATCGATCGCAATATTTCCTTTGGGGAACTTCAGGTATTAGCATTGGATCGCCATCTGCCGACCTCCTCTGTCGCCGAAATTGTTGATGCATTAAATGCCATGGGTCCCATTCCCGCGACGTTTTGGTTGATAGCCGCACAAAGGGGTCCCTCGAGCCTTCTCACACGGAGTTCTCCTCAAACTATCGTTCCCTATTATTACTTGTCGACTTATTTTGATTGCACCAATTGTCATGCCATCAACTTGGATCAACGTGAATGGCAATGGTGGGCTCAGTCCGAAACGCCGGGTATATCACCGTATATGCCTCTTGTCGTGCCCATTTCCGGAGGAATAACGGTTCGTCAAATTCTTGTTTATCCTCCCCAAGGTTCTCCTCAGTTAATGCCTGTCCCGGCCACGACAGGGTTTGCCTATCTCACTGGTCGCGTACTTCACTCCGTACTGACCGTACCCGTTGACTCTTATAAGTTTGTGCTCGGCAAAGTAGGGGAATCCGTAAAGGTCCATGCCCACTTCGTTTCTCAAGCCGTGTCTGTGCGAGTGACAATTCATGCGCATGGCATCATTATGTCGACACCTCCAGGGGTGGTTGTGACCCGTCATATGGAAGAAGTAGCATCTGAGAAGGCTGCCCAAGTCATTGCCGCATACGCCCTCTCGGCGATACGATGGGCTAATAAAACCCATACCGATCCCTTTGGATTTGCCAAGAGTGCCGCATGGGCCCATCCCATCCTCGCTGCACAGTTCAGTCCTGAAAAGTTAACCCAATTACCTATTCGTGCGCAGGTTACCGTAAAATTTCAGGTACTCGGAGAAGGAGTTTCGCGATAATGGAACCGATAGAACCCATTGGGCGCGGTCAATTTTTCTTACTGACGGCGGTCTCCGTCGTGGCAGGCGGTGTTTATATTTGGCCACAAACCGTGATTAGTGACTCCGGGCGTGACGCGGCTTGGGCCATTGCCATATCGATTGCCACCGCCATGATTTTAGTCTGGTTACAGACACTCTGGCCTCCGAAAACAGTCGGGGCGACGGAACTCGGGCGCATGCACTCTTTATGGGGAATTTTCCGCTGGCCCGTGTTTATGGCCACCGCTTTGCTCTATGTTCTGCTCGACGGGGCCTTGCTGGCGCTTTTTAGTCAGCTCTTATCCATCGCCTTTTATCCCCGCACTCCTCGGCTCGTGTTCACGCTCAGCATCACCGTGCTCTGCATCTGGTTTGCCAGTAAATCCCTGACGCACTTGGCCCGCACCGTGCAATTTTGGTTTCCTCTCGTTATTGGGTCTTTTCTTCTTCTCACCCTCTTATCTTTGGGGAATCTCCGCAATCCCATGGCCATTCTCCCCTCCAGTCAAATTCAGTTGCTTCCCATTGGTCGGGGGTTTGTGGCAACCTGGTATCTTTGGATCCAAGGGGAACTCATCGTGACAGCGGGAGGTCATGTCCGCGGCACCAGTTGGTCGGTCATCAGGCGATGGGCACTGGCCGCTATCCTGTTTCAAGGGTTCATTATCATTCTCATTTACGTGTTGGTCATTGGGACCTTGGGACCCAACGCCGCCGATACCCTTGAATGGCCCTTGATTTATATTTTTTCGAATTTGACCGTACAAACAATATTCATTAGTCGCCCCGGACTCCTCATCATGATTGCGTGGGTCATCGCATTAATCCTGTATCTTGCGGTACATTTATGGGTCTTATCGAGTAATCTGCAAGAAGGCTGGCATCTCCGCAAACGTTATCGCATCATCTTAATCGCCGTCATTGCCGGGCTGTGGCTTCTCATTGCCCATTTTTTGCCCACTCCCATTGTCGCCACGCACTTGGTCGTAAGAGGTATCGACCCCGTCGCCTTAACGGTGACCGTTTTCACCACGGTCAGCGCGGTCGTGCTAAGCCTCTGGCATCACCATCGTCAGCGACTTTAGTCAAATGCCACGATGACAACGATATGATTTCGCCACCAAAATCATTCTTAATTGCTCTTTGGCTCGACAATGATTATTGTCCATATTTTTCAAAGAGAGTTTTTTCCGCTGTGGCCGATTTCAGTCCATTCGCGTGCGACTCCACAGCCGTTTGTGACAAAGATCCCAAGAGGGTCAATGGGCGTAAAAATCGTCCGTTCGGTCTGTAAGGGGATGCGAAGGCCTTGAGCCGCTTTAACTCCCAATGTCTAGATGGTGACTTGCTGTAAGGCTTTCTTTAAGGCACGCGCCTCTTCGGGTGTCCCGTGTCTGGTGGCGGTCTGTACCACTTTGTGCACGAGACGAACCGATAACCCATGCCGGCGGGCGACAGCCGCCGCATTCTGGATATTCAGCGCTTCTTGGATGCACTGCGCTTTCAATTCCGGGGTAATTGTTTTCGTATTCTCCCATGTATTTCACATCCTTTCATAATGAACATGACGCCATAATTTTCCACGTCGATAACTGTATGGGAACGTATCGCATTACGGACGGAATGTCTAGAAGCATTTGGGGGCTTAATAGAGACGTTAGCGCCCTGCTTCGAATCTCCCGTGACTCATGGTGGTTACCTTTAAACTGTAACGTCGGCACGGTTTCGTCGCTCCATATCTGGAGCCGCAGAACCCGGTCTTTATGCGTTCACGCGGTTTGCGTTTGGCGAATGTCCGCCTGCAATTGCTCCACAGTGCGGGTTAAGTCAATCACAAACGAAAACACTGATTGCCCGGGTTGGCGAAGCACCGACATCACTTCGTCTCCCCGCTTTTCAAACACGTCATGTCCATTCGTGATGAGATACGTTTCGGCTAATGGGTTTTCTAGACTGCACATGTCGCGCAAGACCGCCACGACTTTCCGTAAGGATTGGAGACTAATGCCCGCATCCCGTAACTGCGCGGCCACCCGTAACGCCACCAGATCCCGGAAACTGTAAACCCGCCGGCTCCCTGTCCCGTGGGCCTGAACGAGACTCGGCGACAAAAACCCACTCCGGTCCCAAAAGTGCAAGGTTTTGGCGTTAATCCCGGTTAGCCGCTCGACTTGAGCGGTCGGAAATCCCTCAGGTCGCGTCATGCTTGTTACCTCCTTGTGTGATCGGGATAAACGTCCTATAATCGAAATGACTCGATTAGAGTTTAGCTATCCATTAACAGATTGACAAGTATGGTGGAGGAAAAACTCATGAACACGTTTTTACGTCTGGTCCATGATCAAGACGGCTGCCGTAGCATCGTCCAAACAGACGTATATGACGATATTTTGGATTCACTGTATCTCGGTAGTCGAACCGTTCGCTTTATACGCCCCGACGGAGAAGAAGACTACGGAATCGTCACAGAAACACTGCCCGAACATCGCTGGGAAATCTGGAATCCGGGAAAACACTTCAACTTTACCGATCAACCTGATTGGCAATTTCGTGGAGAATTTCTTGACACCACGTGGTGTTGTCCCCACTGTAGGACACGGCTGAGACCTGACGATATCCAAGAGGTTTTGCTAAACGTTCGCATTGAAGTTTACCGGTGTGTTAACCCCGGGTGTGACCATTGCTCGACCCGAACTCCTATCATCACTCATACCCCAGAAGTAATGGGTGCCATAAAGACAGCTACTGCAGTCGCCATCCACTGCGGATAAGGTAATTCCGCCACGGATTTTTGCAAAGAGATCCATCGGGAGGCAAGATTCCAAATCGCTATGGCTCAGCTAACCCAACGCCGAATTGGCGAAATCATGCGAGCAGTGTTCGATGTTTTGGCGGAAAATCCTGACGGATTGCCGGCACGCGAGGTCTTAGCGCAAGTCGAACAACGACTGCCGTTAACCGATTTTGAAAAAAGCACCTATCCAAAGCGACCTCATATACGACGATTCGAAAAAGTTGTCCGTTTTGCAACGATTGCCCCGGTTAAAGCAGGATGGCTTATTAAAGATAAAGGACAATGGATTCTCACCGATGCGGGTCGGTCGGCGTATCACAGATTCACAGATCCGGTCGCCTTAAAACGTGAAGCGAACCGCCTCTATAAACAATGGCATGCCACGTTAACGGGCGACGACAGTAACGGGGAATCGACAGAAACCGACCAAGATATGCCGGACCCCAGCAGTATTGTGGAAGAAGCCGAAGAAACGGCGTGGGCTCAAATTAAGGACTATCTCCGACATCTCAATCCCTTTGATTTTCAAAATCTGGTCGCAGCTTTATTACGTAGCATGGGATATTTCGTCGAGTGGATCGCTCCTCCTGGACCCGATGGCGGTATCGATATTGTCGCCCATACCGATCCCCTAGGAGCCAAGGGTCCTCGCATTCTCGTTCAGGTGAAGCATCGAGACAACAAGGCAACAGTCGAGGAACTACGATCATTTCTGGCCATTCTGGGGGACTCCGACGTCGGGCTGTTTGTATCAACTGAAGGATTCACCGCCGAGGCTGAAAAAGTGGGGCGGTCTCAAGAGCGTCGACGCATCATGCTTCTGAATCTCGAGCGGTTGTTTGATTTATGGGTGCAACACTACCCCGAAATCCCCGACACAGACCGAAAGCTATTGCCGTTGCGGCCCATTTACTATTTGGTCCCCTAATGGAATAGTGCTCTCGCCTGCATCTGAAAATAATAAAGAAGAGGTATGCTTGATTTACATGATATGGTTGTGGCTCAAAGCGAATACAACACCTATTGAAGCAGCTAGTGGAGTGTTCAGTGTAGCGGATGTAGTGACAATGGGTTTGTTGTCGTGGCGAGCTTCGAACCAGATGTCCAAGGAGATGGTCTCGCAACACCGCCTAGCAGTTGCACCGGTGAAATCGGTGAAATAGGGAAAACGCTATCAATTTGCGGATAGTAAAAATCAATGGCCGACAACCGAACAGAGCTATCGCCTGGAGATTGACGGCCACAATCGGAATCTCGTGGTGATCTGGACCCACGAGCCTTCGTCGTGTCCCATTATCGTAGAAGCAGAGTATTATGACCTCCTCGGAGAGCGCCACGAGGTACATAAAGTGAAAATCATTTTAGAACAGCTCACAACGAGGGTCATGTGACGTTAATCTAAATCTATCGAATGTCTAGGATTTACACAGTTTGATCTCTCGAATTCCAAACGACTTCCTTCGCGGTACGGAATAGCACAAAAAAAACAGGCCCGGAATCCAAGGGTTCCGGGCCTCATCGATGGCGTTCCCACTTTCGGTACGCCATCCAATCGCGATCTCTCCTGGTAGGATTATTATCAATTCAGAGGAAAGAATGTGTACAAAGAGTCACACCGATTCACCGGAATTCAAACAACAGATTGTTCAAGAAGCTCAAGACACGCAAAATGCGCCATGGGTCGCTCGTCGTCATCAGCTCAGTCCGTCCATGGTGCGTCGCTGGGTGCATGAGGCCGTCAAATCAGCGCACCATCCCCACCGGTTTAATCTCCAATATCTAGACAATAGTCCTGCTCGCATGACATTCCATATGTTTCACGCCGCCATCGCCACTCCCCCAGGATTAAGCGCGCGTCAGCCTCTCCACCATTTAAGAACTCGTGACCCACTCCGGCATCCAGACCACCACCCGGTACGTCGGCATGGGCGGGAAGAAATTGCGGTTGAAAAACTAATTTAACATCTATCCCTCGATATAAACTGCCAGTTATAAACAGAAGGACAGTCCCTTGGGTTATCCGATCCATGCTCGCGCTTGGTCCACGATGACTTGGACTGAGGACCCCACGAACATATTGACAGGCATAGTTTGTGCACCGATGCCTGATGAGAAAACGGACGGAACCTGACCGCAGAGGCCAACGAACGGTTCAGATTCGGAGTAGCTGAGAAAAAATAGCTGGCCCTTGGTATTCCTTAGCATTATGGTTCTGTCAAAATTAGGCATTTCCATAGGCTACACCTCCAAACCTAAGCCTAGCCACTGCTCGTCCCCTGCAAGGCTCTTTCGTGGGGAGGGCTAGTTTCTGGGATGGGTTATGAAGATGGTGATGCCGACCACGCAAATCCAGCATCTGGGAGCAACAAACCCGCAAAACGTGACACTGTGCGGATTTTCGGCGCAAAATAAAAATGGTGCGCCCGAAGGGACTCGAACCCCTGCTTCAGGCTCCGGAGGCCTGCGTGATATCCACTTCACCACGGGCGCAAACGCTCAATTATAATATCACGTTCAGGCCATCTTCGCAATATTTTGCCCGAGGGCCAGTGGGCGTAAAGCCCAATAAGCGGTTTCCATGCGCGGAATCTGAACATGATGTGTCCATGCCTGACGGGCAAGATAGCCTTGGAGATGTTCCACTTCTAGCGGATATCCCCGCTGAGAATCTTTAAACATCGACGAGGTCATGGATAAAGGAAGGCTTTGAATCCGGTTCCAAATGCGGCTATACACATGCTCCGGCAACGCCACGTTCAGGGACTTAGCAACGGTTATCGTCTCTTCAAGAGCATAGGATAACCAGGAAGCACTCTGTTCATCCGCTAAAATGTCTCCAATGCTACTTCGAAATACCGTGGTTGCGGCACTGAACACCACCAAAAAAATATATTTAATCCACATATCGGTCATAATACTTTGACTCTCGGTAAATTGCACGCCTTGACGTGCAAAAGCTTCTCGCAATGATCCCACTACCCCTGGTATCTTTCCGGAGACGGACCCCACGACCAATTCTTGCATTGGGCTCGTTTGTTCAACAACACCACTAGGGAGAAGTGTCGCCTCGGTATAGCATATACCACCTAAGACATGCTCTGGTCCGTAGCGAGTGAGTAACTCATCCATGTGGGCGACTCCATTTAAGAAGGGAATGATGACACTTCCTTGACTCACCAATTGGTCTAATGTATCCCACAGATTTGGCAGGTGATAGCTTTTCACCGTTAAAAACACGACATCGTAATGGGTCGTGGGTGAAATATGTTGCAAGATAGGCGGATTCAGACGAAAGTCCCCGTGGACACTGCGCACCACCAGTCCGTCGTTCTGAATTTGTTGATAGCGACCGGAACGCACTAAAAATGTGACCGGAACTCCCTCTTGAATAAGTTTTCCACCAAAATAAGTCCCCAATGCACCGGCTCCAATAATCAAAACGGTCATCATGTCACCACCCTGTGATTTTTTAACCGCTTTATTTACTATAACAAACGTTTCATGAAATCTTGCGAGATTTTCATGCCACATCGTGAAGGCTTCATCTCTAAACGATGCACCATGCTCTTCCGTAACATTTCCGGAATATTTACTTTTCATGATATATGGCGTTTAACCTCTCAAAGAATTAGGCAAAAAGCATTACAATAAGTATAGAGGGTTTATCAACAGCGCGTATTTATGGTGTATCCGCCAAATTCACTCATTAAAGCATCAAGATAATTGTCATGTCATGATTATCATGGTTCGTGCTAGAGAAGGCTATCACGCATGCGTGTTTCGGACTTTGGTATCCTGAACGTTCAGTATCATGCGGTGACACCCACGGTTATCCGGTGTTATCCGGTGTCATTGGTGTCAAAGGAGGTTTTTATGTGAGTTCAGCTGTAACGATGTATCAACAATCACTAGAAGATGTTTTGATTTTTCTTTTGTTCGGGATCGGTGCGAAAGTCATCATTTTATTGGTCATTCGCACTCATCCCCCTAAAGTCCCCAAAGGCCGCATCATTCTTTGGTATGGGTTAGGAGCCTATTGGGCGATTAGCTCATTAATCCAAATGTGGCCAACTATGGCGGTAGCATCAGCCCAGTCTCTTCAAACTCACCCTTTATTACATGCTCTTGCACCATTTTGGGGCAATCACCCGGTGGCTAACACGCTGTGGAGTATCGTCATCCAAATGGTCTTAGGAATCGTTTTACTCACCGAAAGAGAAAATATCACGGGTCGGATTGCCCTCATTCTTTCTGCAATCTGGTCATTTTTCTTATGGATTGCCGGGGAGAATTGGGGAGGTTTGACCCACACTTCGGCTTCCTTGGTGATGGGCAGTCCCGGGGCAGGATTTTTTGCGCTGTTAGCGTCACTCGCCCTCTTAGCACCGGTGTCCTTATGGACGAATGCCAAAGTGCCTCAATGGATTTTTAAACTGCTCGTGGTCGTCTGGGGATTAGGAACAATTTGGCAAGTTATCCATTTCAGTTCGGCCACCGCATGGCAACCCGTATGGATTCCGCAAGTCGATGGGGCCGAGCCACACTGGGTCATAGCGTTACGACATGGAGAACAAGTTCTCTTAGAACATAACGCTCTAGTCATCAACCTCGTCCTCGTCGCGCTCATGATCTTGATGGAAGTACTCTTCATCATCCCATCACCGAAAGCACTATTTTGGACCGTATTGGCCATCAATCTCGCCGCTTTTTGGTGGCTTGGACAAGGATTTGGGTTCCGCCCTGCCTACGGTGCCAATTTAAATACGGCACCACTCTTATTACTTCTTATTCTTTCCACCAAAGCGTACTGGCGAAAAGTTGAGGGACAAAAACAAATGTCGTCACGGTTGTCCGCTTAACGCCCCATCATCTCAATATCTCATCTCCGCCCTAAAATCTACCAAGGGGCGGAGATTTTCTTCGTAACCACTTTGTTCATCCAAAACGACATGGAATCATGAACATCGTCATCAAAAGTATGCAAGTAATCTATATCATGTTTTCAGCGCTAACACTTTGTGCCGATTACAACTTACCCGTCATCAACAAAAATCCTAAAATAACAAAAGCCGCTCCAGCCCCGAAATGAATATATTGAGCTGGGATCAATTTCGTTACGGCTTCCCCAAAAATGACACCCAATAAGGCACTAAACGATAAAGCCAGAGCGGCGCCAATAAATACGGATAATGCGGAATTGCTTTGAGCTGACAGGGTCATCACACTCAGTTGTGTTTTATCCCCTAATTCGGCAAAGAAAATTAATCCAAAGGTTGACAACATCACTTTCCAATCCACCCAAATCCCTCCCCGCTTGAGCTTGTGCTTCGTCCTCCCCATCTCTTAGGATACCTATGACAGGTAGCACCATTTCATGAACGAAAAGGGGATGGGTTATGGCATTTCTCTTTGCATGCTGGCTTATTGTGTAAGGTCCTCCGGGTGCTGAATGATGCTATAATGACGCTTTAAGCGGTTCACGAATTTTGGGAGGCAAAGACATGTGGGACATCCTCAATATCTTGGGCACCATGGCATTTGCCATATCGGGGGCTCTTGTTGCCATTGAAGAAAACTATGATATTTTTGGGATTTTTGTCTTAAGCTTTATTACCGCTTTCGGCGGCGGAGCTATCCGGAACCTCTTGATTGGCCTTCCTCTCCAACTATTGTGGAGTCAATCAGCATTATTCAAGACCGCACTGCTGACGACGCTTGTCATCCTGCTTCTTCCCACAATATGGCTTAAACGGTGGCCCTTGATTCTGATCTTTTTCGATGCCGTGGGTCTAGGAGCCTATGCGATTGAAGGAGCCCTCTACGCTGTTTCAGCCCATCATGGATTGGCAACGGTCATTGTGGCAGCAACCTTGACTGGAATAGGCGGAGGCATGTTACGCGATGTCCTCGCGGGACGCAAACCTTTTGTGTTACAACATGACGAATATTATGCCATCTGGACCATTTTAGGCGGCATGGCGATTGGACTAAAATGGGTCCAAAGTCCTGTTCAACTCTATATTCTGTTGGGTTCGATTGTTAGCTTGCGTATGATATCGGTCATCTTTCACTGGCGGGTACCACACCATCTCTTCACGCAATGGAGCCGGCAAAAAAGCCAATCACCGACTCCTTAAATTCGTCGATTCGTCATGCGTTAAGAAGTTTTAATTAAATCGAGACGGTAGTTTTGGCCCTCCCAGTGTCCTGCTTCCGGCCAATAAAACGTAAATTCCACCATGTCCTGTCCTTTGAGATCGACATCGAGAAAGTACACGCCTAACCCGTTGTCCCTCATGTCCTGCATCTCGTGAGTTTTCCATTCATTTGTGGTAAAAACACACTGTGCAAATTGGGGCACAACAATCCGTAGGGTTTCATCACTGGCATAAAAGTGATGGCGCTTATGATTAAATTGCCAAAACACCATGGCAGAGTGCGTTGGATGCACCGTGTAACGCATTCTGACCACGTCCGGTAACTCAAACACGCGGCCATCCATGGCCGACCGCAGTAATTTGATATATTCCGCATGAGCCCAAACTAAAGGCATAGCGGATCCTGAAGGACGGCCAAAGTAGAGTTCTTTTTCAGGGATATCGGGTTGATCCCAAACTTGCTCGGGAATCATTCCCCCTACACTAGAGGCTCCTTCCATGGCTTTTAAATAGGGCTCGGGAGACTCTCCCAGGGCTAGCGCATAATGCCCTCTCTCTCCAGCCAATAAGGGCCACAGACGTCCTTGACCCGCACCTTGAAATGGGGATCCGTCAGGCATTTCGCCATATCCATCATGATTATACCGATGCCATAAGGGCCCATAGGGCAAATCGACCTTTAACACGGCATCATAGGCGGCTACTGAATCCACAATGTGGGGATCGCGTGGTGATTTTAGGCCGTAACGGACCAGTTCCAAAAATCCGCCGTCAATCACGGCTTCTTCCGGATATTGATTCGGTTCGCCTGGTAACACATTCTTGATGGGAACATAGCCATGTTCCACCCGACCATCGGGACTGGGCGGAACGGAGACATGAATGCGGACATAATGACGCGGAAAACGGGGATCCACTTGCCCATGCTCGGTAAAAGTCCATTTGTCAATGCGACCTTGCCAATAATCGGCCAGATGCTCACAAAATTCGGCAATATTGTCATCGCCTTGCTGACGGGCTAAATCAGCGCCCAGAACTAAGGCACTAATCGTGGCGGCTAATGTGGAGGGCGAATACCCACCATCTTCTTCCCACCGGTCTTGTTGTGTTACCGGACCCGATAGACAAATATAACGGAGAGCTTTTTTGACCATGCCGTAAACCGCCCGTTGATTTTTTATATCTTTTAATTGCCATAAATGATAGGCTAAATGAATGGGAAAAGCAGTTTCGTCAAGCTGAGATCCTGACCAATAGGGTACACCGTCCAACCAAAAATTCTGCGGCCATGATCCATCAGCCTTCTGCGTCGCAATCAGAAACAGTAATGCCTGCCATGCCGCCTCAATGTCTCCCAAGGCAATAAATGCCTGGGCGGCTTCGACCATGTCCCTTGGCCACACCAAATGGTACCCACCCATATTGCCATCCCCCGCAGCATTACCCCAGGGAATTGATAAGGATGCAATGATGCCTCCGGGAAATAATTTGCCGTGGTGAATTTTTAGAACCATGGCCGAAATGCGCTGCTCACGACTATGGGGGTCATCATAGGGTAAAAGACCACTTAAACCGCTCATATATTCACGCCACTGTTGAATATAGCGTTGTTCAATCGTGTAATAGGGATGCAATAGCGCTAAGGATGCCGTAAATTTGGCTTCTTGGATGCTCCGCCCAAAAGCCAGAGCAATCATCTGTTCGGGTTCTGTTAAATCCAGTTCTGCGGTTAATGCCACATTACCGTCTAAAGCCTCATCATAGGCTTCCAGAGTCCGCCGGTAATATAGTTGTGTCCAGCCATCGGATGCTCCCACATAACCGACACTGCACGATTTGAATTTTGCAGTCGATTGAATGCATAATGCCGTAGCTTCCCGCCAAGCCAATAATGCTGGCTCTTCACGCAAGGTGATAATTTGCGCGTTATTATGTGCTCCCTGATTGCCAATATGGGGTGCGACTAACAAAAAAACTCGAAAGTCTTCAATCGATCCGTGGAGAACTTCAAAGCGAAACTGTTGAATAACGACATTGCCGTCGGGCCATGTGACAATTCGTTTGATAATCCGAAACGTGCCTTGAGGATCGGTATTAATGAGTTCAAAAGCGGGCGCATCAGGATCTATATAATGAAAATCGTGCCGCAAATCCCGTTTTTCTTCCAGAAACCGGCCATCACGAGTGAGGACAAGAAATTGCGCGTCGCGGGTATTGGCCTGATCCATCCGAGGAAAATAGATTTCATTTAAAATTCCATGCGATAAGGTAAACCATACGCGCGAGGTTCCGGCAATGGATGTGCCGACCGCCATTTTATCACTACTGGTCCACCGGGGTTCGAGTCCTGGTGCTCCGGGTGCCTGCATCAAATCCCCTCCCTACCTTTGTTGTACGAACAAAGAAACTGCCTCAATGTCTTGTTTCTTTTCATTATGCATGAGTACCACAACGAAAAGGTTGGTCTATCAGGATTAAAAGCCGTGAAATTTTTGCAATGGGCTGAGGGCTGTACCCTGATCCCGTTTTGTCGACAGTTGAATCCACCCTCATCGGCCGACGTTCATTTTGGGATTTCCGCCATCCAAAGAGGATTATCGATGATGACCCCATCAATCCCATGATGAATCCATTCAGTCATGACCTGAGCGTTTTGAAGATTCCATACGGCGAGACGATAGCCGGCCTGGTGATAACGGTTTAGCGATTCCAGATTTAAAAACGGTGCCGCAACGTGAACGGCATCGACATGCACGAGGCTTGCAAACTCTTCTGGATCCGGCAACCAACTCGCCCACAGGGCAGCGCGCGAAATATGTGGCAAACGTTTTTCTAAAAGCGTTAATAAGGTTCCACTAAATGATGAAAAAAGAATGCGATTTTTCCAATGATCATGCTCCATGATAGGAACTAAACGATCTACAAAAAGGGCATCCAACGGCCCTTGTTCTTTCAGCTCTAAATTCATGAATAATCCCTGGGGCAATTGGGCCAAATCTTCGAGGCGGTTCATCCTGCCTTGAGTCAGTACCTGTATCTCTAACCAGTCGAGATCTTTAATCAATATGGGCTGCCCATCTACTCCCCGCAATGCTGCATCATGAGCCAAGACAATGGTACCATCTCGAGCCATTTGCAAATCGCATTCAATCCCGTGAGCGCCAGCATGGTACGCGTCGAAAAATGCCGGCAGACTATTCTCCGGATACCGGGCCGCGTAACCGCGATGTGCCCATATCAATGGTTTCATTTGTTTATAACCCCAAAACATGTCCGCATGCTCCTTCAATGACAAAATCACGAGACAACATGAGACTTTGGCCGCTACATTCTAAAGATTTAAATCTCATTTCACTATAGCAAAAGCGATCGCAGTCTGCGGCTTAGATCTATGGAGAACATGGTTGGAAAACCGCGTAAATGTCATGGCGAAATAGGACTAATATCTGGAGGAAATTCGAAAAAATTGTCGAATATGTATAATTATTCTTTGTTAATTGCATAGCTGAAGTTAGATTAAATCTATCCCCATTCTTATCAAAGGTTATTGTGATTGTTGACTAGAATCATCTGCATGAACATTCAGGAGGCTGATGAAAATTGTCCCCACGTAAATCTCTTATTCTAACCTCAAGTCTCGTGCTATCCCTAATCTCGGCGGGATGCGGAAATCAGACATCGGCTCCAACCAAGACCGTCGTCAAAGGAGGGACGGCCGTCATTGCCTTAGCCCCACAAACATCGCCCAACTGGTTCTTCCCCATACGTGCAGTGGGATTTGGCTCGGATGTCAATATGCAGGTCGAGAATTTGATGTACAAACCGTTGTTGGATATTACCCCAACAGATGGGATTGATTTCGCTCATTCTCTTGTCTCGAGTATTACAGTATCTCATAATGATACCGTTTTTACTCTGCACCTGAGTTCACGCTACCGTTGGTCAAATAATCAACCTATTACAGCGCAGGATGTGTTATTTGCCTGGAATCTTATCCAAACAACGAGTTCATCCAATCCCCATTTACCGTGGAGCCACGCCGGTAGTGGTGTTGGCGGAATTCCGGAATTGTGGAAAAACGTTTCCGCTATCAATCCAACAACCGTTCAAATTACGCTAAAATCTTCTGTCAATCCGATTTGGTTTGAACATAATGGTTTAGCCCAGATTACTCCCCTGCCGGTTGCCGTATGGGATAAATATCCTCATAACATCATCAAGGAATTGGCCTACATCAAATCGGTCGCCAATTCTCCAGGGGCTGAGCCCTATCACGTGGTCGATGGGCCTTATCAGTTTGCCAGTATGGAGCCCAATAATAACTGGACATTTATTCCCAATCCCCATTATGGAGGACACAAATCATCACTGGCTAAAGTGATTTTCCAATATGAAACCTCACCGCAGGCTGAATTTGAAGGGCTAAAAACCGGGACGATTACGGTCGGATATCTCCCCGCTTCATTATGGAACTCACGAACTCAACTGCACAATGACACCTTAACCACAGCGTATTTATTTGGCTTTAATTACTTGCAACCCAACTTAAATCCCGAGGCTCCAGGAGGCCTTGGAAAAGCTTTTGACTCCCGCTATGTGCGAGAAGCCTTACAAATGGGAATCAACCAACCCGGGATTATTTCCACGTTTTATCATGGTTATGGTGTGGTAGAAGATAGTCCCATCCCCTCCGAGCCGCCCACGCATTTTTACGATAGTCAATTAAAGTCGCCACTCTATCCCTACAATCCTCAAGCTGGAAAACAATTGCTAGAAAAACATGGGTGGCACATGGTCAACGGTGTCATGACCAAAGGATCGACTCGCCTGGCATTTACTTTGACATATGTGAGTGGCAGCAACACGGTTAGTGATATTGCGCAGTTACTAAAAAGCAGCTGGGCCAAAGAAGGAATCGCGGTCACCTTGCAGTCACAGCCGTTCGACCAAATCATTGCCCAAGCCAACCAAAGCGATCCCAGTAAATGGAACATGGTTTGGTGGGGAGGGGGATGGACATATGAGCCAGACTTTTATCCCACCGGTGGAGGCTTGTTCAAAACAGGTGCCGGTGCCAATTTTGGTGGATATCATAGCTCCGTGATGGATCAATTAATCACCAAAACCTATGAACCCGGAACACCTCATCAAATCCAACAACGTCTCGATGCTTACCAAAAATGGGCCGCCCAGGATTTGCCCGTGTTGTGGATGCCGTGGACGCCATCTTTTAATGTGCATGCCAACACCTTGCATGGCTCCGTCAAAACCTTTAATCCGGTCTCAGATCTGTATTCTCCCAATTATTGGACTCTGTCTCCGTCGTAAAATCATTCCCCGAAGACGGTCGCAAAACGCCTGTCTTCGGGGCTATCTGCTGGCTTATCACGCATCTTACGAATAGACAAAATTTTTCCTCTAATATTCGTTATACTCGTATCAAAAAGGAGTCTTACGCATGCACTCCCTTATTCATCGCCATAACTTATATGATCTTCTCCATCGGTCCGCTGCCCGTTATCCCGAAAAAATCGCGGTGATTAGCCCAACGTGTCGGCTTACCTACCGGGAATGGGAATGGGCGGCTAAAAATATGGCCCAATACCTTTTTCAGCAGGGATTCCATAAAGGGGACAAAATCGCGGTTGATGCCCGAAACTCCGCGGAATATGCGACGCTCATTTTCGCCGCTGCCCAATTGGGCGTAATCCTCGTTCCCATCAACTTCATGTTATCAGCCCACGAAATTGCTTACATTTTGAGCCATGCTGAGGTCGATGGCATCATCAGCGACAGGGAATTTACCGAACGAATTGATAGGGCCATCTTATTACAACCCGATCTGGCTCCCCTCACACATCGTCTTTTTGTGCTGATTCCCCTCGAGGAGGCTAGGGGATGGGAGACATTCCCCGCTTTATCTTCTTTAGCTTCATCACCAAGTTTTACAGATTTCCCTGTCGATGGACCTTCAGGCGATGACCTGGCCCAAATCCTTTACACATCGGGAACAGAATCTCGTCCCAAAGGCGTTATGCTAACCCATAGCAATTTGATTCACGAATATGTGAGTGTGGTCATCGACGGGGGATTTTCTGCAGACGATATTGTCCTACATGCTTTACCGTTTTACCATAGTGCACAACAACATGTGTTTTTAGGTCCTTATACCTACTTAGGCGCCACGCACGTCATTACATCGATGCCCCGTCCTGATATTATTCTCCCTCTCATTGCGGAAGAACGGGTTACGGAATTCTTTGCACCACCAACCGTATGGATTAGCTTACTCCGCTCTCCCCTCTTCGATCAGTATGATTTAAGCTCTTTGACGAAAGGTCATTATGGTGCGGCGATTATGCCTAAGGAAATTCTATTGGAACTCAGTCGACGGTTACCCCATACCCAATTTTGGAATTTTTACGGTCAAACCGAAATCGCTCCGTTAGCCACCGTCCTAAAACCTCAGGATCAGCTCAGAAAACTTGGATCATGCGGTCAACCAGCCCTCAATGTGGAAACAATTCTACTTGATGAGCATAATCATCCGGTACCGTGTAACGAGATTGGTGAAATATGCCACCGGAGTCCGCATATCATGCCGGGTTATTACCGCGATCCCGAAAAGACTCAAGAAGTCTTTCAAGGAGGATGGTTTCACAGTGGTGACTTAGGAATCATGGATGAAGAAGGCTATTTAACTGTGGTCGACCGTAAGAAAGATATGATTAAAACCGGTGGCGAAAATGTCGCCAGTCGCGAAGTCGAAGAAGTCATTTACCAATTGCCGGGGATTTTCGAAGTGGCTGTGATTGGTGTTCCCGATCCTTATTGGATCGAAAAGGTCGTGGCCGTGGTTGTCTTAAAAGACGGCACAACCATGAGTCCCTCCGATATCATTGCCTGGTGTCGGAAACATCTCGCCCCCTACAAAGTTCCTAAAGAGGTCATGATAGCCTCTTCCTTACCGAAAAATCCGACGGGAAAAATCTTAAAACGGGAACTGCGTCGGACTATAAGTGAAGATCCGGGTCAGATTTCAAAAGCTTAAAGCGTGCCTGTCGCACCACATAAACCTACACATCGTGGTTTGACGATCAAGACCCTCAGCATCCACAAATGCTGGGGGTCTTGATCGATAAAGGCTTCATGCCGGCACAGACTTTTCACGATCTCCAAAAACGCTCAGGTAAAAACCCAGAGGGAGGCAACGTACCATTTTGTGCCCAGTTTAGGACCAAATCCCCTGTAATGGCCGATAATAGCACGCCATTGCGGTAATGTCCCGCTGCCACGTAAAGCCCTTGGCGTCCAGGCCATGGCCCCAAGATAGGAAGACCATCCGGCGCCATGGGCCTTAGTCCAGCCCAAATGGCTTGCCAATGCATCTGGGGAACTCGAGGACCAAAATAATGAAACGACTGAGCCAATTGAGCGACCCCATCCGCCGTGACTCGGTCATCAAATCCCGCATCATCTTCCGTCGCACCCAAAATCAATCGGCCATCGGGTTTGGGCACCACGTACCTGTGATGCGCGAAGACAATATGGCGTATGGGAACTTCATCACTGGTTAACGCAAGAATTTGGCCACGGATGGGCTTAACGGGTAAGGCGCGCACCTCGTCCAATGTCGCCAAAATCGACTGAGCCCATGAACCTGCAGCGACAATGACGGCTTTTTGAGCCCGGTACTGTCCCTTAGTGGTTTCGATTCCCAGAACATCCCCACTCTTTGATGTCAAAAAACGTTGGACCATAACACCAAAACGACTTACCATGCCAGCATGATTTCCGGCCCGTACCAGAGCCTGTACCAATTTAGGACCATGTACCTGCATCTCATGAGGTGCATATAAAGCCCCCACAGCATGTTGCATATCCGGTTCCAGATCTTTCAATTGTGCGGATGTGACCCATTCGACCGCCACTTTCGTCTTTTGCCAGCGATATAACTCATGAAGGCGATTGGCTTCCACGTCATCTAACGCGGCTTGAATCACACCCGTTTGATGCAGATCGACATGCATCTGACTGGCTTCTTCAATTTCTTCGATTAAGGCAGGATACCGAAGGAAACTCGCCTGTAGCAAATCGAAAAAAGGCACGGATGATCCCGCTTCGGCCGTTGGCGATAATATGCCCGCTGCAGCCCGCGATGCTTGGCCACCGGGCGGTCCCTGATCGACCAGCATGACCGAGTAGCCATGCGTCACTAAGCGGTACGCAATCATAGCGCCGATAATGCCGGCTCCGACGACAATGAAGTCTTGGCTGTTTTGCATCTCCTCCATTGGTCATTCCCCTTCCCCACCACACACGGCACACTCCTTGCGGGCCGAAAATCGGACAACGCGTGATTGAGCCCGGTACGCATCATAGGTCCAAATTCGGCCTTGTAAGATATCTCCGGTATGTAACAAGATTTTTAATACTTCTTGCGCTTGAACGGTGCCAGCCATGCCCACCACGGGTCCCAAAACTCCCGTGACCGCACAATCTTGATCAGCATAGGAACTATCCCCAAAAAGGCACTGCAAACAGGGTTTACCGCCATTGACGACATACACTTGGGCTTCATAGCCAATGGCCCCGGCGAACACGACGGGTACATGAGAACGCACACTAAAACGGTTCAACACCGTTCTCGTAATCCAGTTGTCGAGACCGTCAACAATGACGTCATGCCCTTGTAACAGCTGCTCCGCATTGTCGTCATTCAGGGCAACCGGTTCGATGTGAAACGACGCGTTCGGTGCGACCTCTTGCAAGTGTTCGCGAGCAGCCTGGACTTTGAGCCGGCCAATATCGGTTGGCCGAAACAAGATTTGCCGTCCTAGATTGTGGGCACTCACCCGGTCAGGATCATAAAGCGTTAGGTGGCCTACGCCTTGCGCCGCCAGGTATAAAGCTGAGGCGTTACCCAATCCTCCCATGCCAACAATAGCCACACGGCTTTCCTTGAGCCGTTTAGCCCAAGAAGGCTTGGCATCTGGCAACGATACGAGTCGCCTGACACGGTCTTTATCCGTTATCACCATGATGTTATTGACCTGCAGCAATCATACCCGTTGTGGGAGAAGACGCGACCGCGTCTTGTCTTTTGGGCATCCGTCCTGCTTCAAAACCTAAACGGCCCGCCTCTACAGCCCATTTCATCGCTTGGGCCATCATCACGGGGTCCCCTGCTTGGGCTATTGCTGTATTAATCAGAACCGCATCGGCTCCGTTTTCCATGGCAAGACAGGCATCTTGCGGACTACCAATGCCGGCATCAACGATGACAGGCACTGACACCCGCTGTTTGAATCGGCGTACGGCCTCGACATCCAAGACACCTTGACCCGATCCAATCGGCGAACCCAAGGGCATGATGGCATGGGCTCCCGCTTTATCGAGATATTTGGCCAAAACCGGATCCGGGGTGGTATAAACCATCACCGTAAAACCCTCTTGCACTAACACTTTGGTCGCTTCCAAGGTTTCAATCGGATCAGGCCATAATAACTCTTGATCGCCAATAATCTCCAATTTAACTAGGGTGCCAATGCCCGCGGCTTTCGCCAAATGCGCTACGGCAATGGCCTCTTTCGCCGTGTAACAGCCAGCCGTATTCGGTAAAATCCGTACGTTCTTAGGAATAAAATCGAGTAAGGACGGTTCGCTGGGATTGTCTAAATTCACCCGCCGCAGTGCTACGGTAACGAGTTCGGTTCCCGATGCGACAATCGCATCGCGCATCAGGTCAAAAGTTTGATATTTTCCCGTTCCGACAATCAAACGGGATCTAAAAGTATATTCCCCAATTTGCAAAACATTCCCCATGTCTTAACCCCCTCCGACAAATCGTACAATTTCCACGGTATGACTCTCTTGCACCTGGGCCTGGTCGAAATCCGTACGGCCAATAATTTCGCCATTGACCATCACGGCGACGGTTTGATGATCCACTCCTAAGACATCTAACATCTCTTTGACGGTTCGAACATTTGGCAAGTCACGCGGTTCTCCATTGATAATCAGTCGCATGGTGTACCTCCTGGTGAGTTCGGGTACGAAGATCGTAAATGGCTTTTAATCTTTTCACACGCGGCAATCGGATTGGCCTCATACCACAAGCCATCAGACAAGCAGACACCATAAATTCCTATTCCTTGGAATGCTTGAACATTGTCTTGGTTAATGCCCCCAATAACGAGAACAGGGGCACTGGCTTGATGGATAATTTGGCGCAGATCCGACCAGGACCGGGGAGCCAAACCCGGTTTGGATGTGGAGACAAAAGCGTGACCCCACAGATAATAGTCCGCTCCTTGGTGATAAGCTAACTCGTCAAGGGTATGCACAGACGCCATAATGGGCTTATGCCAAATGGAGCGCAATGATGCGGCCGGGGCAGAATTTGCAGGCAGTGCCAACCCATCGGCTGGTAAAGAAAGCGCCACCGAAACGTAGGAATTAATCCACAGCGGAAGACCCGGAGCCATTTCGCGGATTTTTAAGGCCGTGCTCTTTACGGAAGGAGCGAGCCCTTCTTTATCGCGCACAATGAGACCATCAAGAATGCCTTGCAAACTGGGCAATATGGACCACGCACTATGAGGAAACCGCGGTACATCGATTACGCCAATTACCATCTCATACCCGCCCCAAATAAAAAAATCCGCATGCGAGCGGACAACACTCGCTTCCCTACGATGGTGCTAACCATATCAGGTTCGAAGGGTACGGCTTATGCCGTTCTCAGTCCCTTTAAGGACACCCCTAGCGATCATTTGATGATATTTTTGGTTTCAGCCGTTCCATGCTTTTTCTACAGAAGTCCCTTTATGCTTTCGGTGAAGACAGGAATGGCTTGCATTCATGATGGCCTGAATCACAACGAAATGTCAAGGGGCTTTAAAAAATTGTTGACGACAGACTATCCTCAGGACCAGGAAAGTCGCGATTATGATGATGTCTCATACTCCGCGGTAGACAATCCCATTTGTTGGCCAAAGGTTTGCGCCATGTCTTTCGCTTGTTTTACCCGGTCCGGCATCCCTACTCCCCCTTCGAAAGCTCCCAGCACAAAGAGTCCTGGGAAGGAGGCAAGATACTGATGCAGCTCAGCAATTCGCTCAAGATGCCCCACCACATATTGCGGCATGCCCTTAGGAATACGAAATACCCGCAAATATTTAGGAGGGTGTTGAATGTGCATAGTGCGCTCAATTTCACGATAAAACAGCTGCGTTAATGTGTCGTCATCATACTCCAAAATATTTTCTGTGGACCGTCCATAAAAGGCCCGCAACACAAATAGGGGTGCCACGTGCGGATAATGCCACTTTGAAGACACCCAGGTTACCGCCGTCATGCGCAAGTCAGCTTGTTTAGGCACCAAAAACCCCGTCTTATCCGTTTTCACGGGAATATCGGCGGGATCATAAGCTGCCCCAATCACAGCGAGATTCGCATACGGAATATTTTGCAAAATCGTTTGGGCTTCATGGGGTAAAAAGGCTAGGATTTGCGCACTGGCATAAGCCGGAATCGTCATGATGACCGCATCATATTCACCCTGGCGCTTGGCGGAAATAACCGACCACTTCTGATGGGATGCCGGTTCAATGCGCTCGACAGGTTCCGATAACAGCACCTGAGTGCGTGAAAGCGCCGCGGCCAGACTATGAATGATTTGCTCCAGCCCCCGGTCAACCGTCAAAAAAGCACTATGATAGCGTTGCACAAATTCGTTGGGAGCTGGTGGAATGCGCCGCTTTGATCCCAAATAAACAGAACGCGCTTGTTGTTCCGCAGCTAACAGATGAGGAAACGTGGCCTTTAAACTCATCTGGTCAATATCCCCAGCAAATATTCCCGACAACATCGGTGCTGCGAGCCGGTCTACGATTTGATTGCCAAAACGTCGCCGAAGGAAATGGCCAAGCGATTGGTCCGTGGTTGGCCCTTTGCTCATAATAAAATCTTTGGCTAACGCTATTTTTCCCGTTAACGAAAGCAAGGGACTCGTTAACACCGGTTTGGCTTTAGTCGGCACACCCGTTTGAATGCCGTCGGGAATGGGATAATATCGATCTCGCCAAAATACATAAGCACCGCGAACGCGCGGATTGGTCCCAATTAAATGCGGCCCTAATCCGACCTTTTCACACAATTCCACAAGATCTGGCTTTGTCGCTAGGAAGGAATCTGGCCCTTTCTCCAACACAATATCATGGTCGGTATCGGTACGCACCCATCCGCCCAACTGATCTCCGGCTTCGAATAAATCCATTGTCACATTCGGGTAATACTGCTCTAGATAATATGCCGCAGAAAGTCCCGTTAATCCCCCGCCTACCAATGCAACACGCATCATGCCTTCCTCACTCCAATTGAGACGTCTCCATAACGAGATGTGCCAACATCTCCAGAAACTTCGGGTCATCATTAAATGACGCGGTTCTTTCCATATGTACTCCGAGGTCTTGAGCGACTTGTTGGCACTCAATATCCAAATCATAGAGTACTTCGAGATGATCTGAGACAAATCCTATCGGACAGATTAAGACGTGGTAGTAACCTTCACTGGCCAACTGGCGAACCGTATCGACAATGTCAGGTCCCATCCACGGTTCCTTAGTTCTGCCGGCACTTTGCCATGCGTAGCGGTAACGCGTGATACCGCACGCTTCAGCAACCAATTCCCCGCTTTGTCGCAGTTCTGTCGGATACGGATCGCCCTTTTGGTAGATTGTCTGCGGTAAGCTATGTGCCGTAAAGATCGTCACCAAATCAGCTTGCTCGTCGGGCGAAAATTTCTCCCGTGCTTTGAGAACACGGTGCGCAACGAGATCGATAAAGCGGCAATTTTGATACCACGATGAAATGCCTCGCCAGGGCAAAGACAGATTATGGCGGGCCAGTGACTCTCTAATCTCGTCAAAATATTCCCCAACACTCATAGTCGAATAATGCGGGGCCAACACTAGGGCGACAAAGCGTTCGATACCCGCACGCGCCATGTCCAAGATGGCCTCGTCGATAAATGGCGGTGAATGTTTTAAACCGAGAAATACCTGAAATGACTCTCCTGCCATTACATTTAATGCCTCTTGGAGCCCTGCCGCCTGCTTTTGAGTAATGGCTGTAAGCGGCGAAAATCCGCCAATGGCTTCATAGCGCATCCGCAAATTTTCTAACTGCTCGGGACTTGGCGCACGCCCATGACGAATATGTGTGTAATAGCGCAGTAAGTCATCTGGATCCTGAGCTGACCCGTACGCCATCACCAAGACACCCATCACCCCGCATCATCTCCTTGCCATGACATGTCAAATGATAAGGACGCTTCATAGTTCATTTGCTTGATAAGGATATTCATGTACGAGTTGGACTAAGCGCTTAAGATCGTCAGCATTAGCGGCTGGCGGAACACCATGTCCTAAATTAAAAATATACCGAGAATCATGAGCCATCATTGTCAAAATATGAGTGGCCTGATCGGCGATAACCTCCCACGAGGATAACAGAGCAACCGGATCTAAATTGCCTTGGAGGGTAATGTCCTTTCCTAATTGCCTACGAACTTGGGATAAGGGCACGCGCCAATCAATCCCCAACACACTGGCTCCCGCTTGTTTCATTAAGGGCAATAGCGCTGCTGTACCGGTTCCAAAATAAATAGTGGGCACCTGGAACTTCTCTAATTGCGCAAAAATATACTGCATGACCGGCAGCACAAAAGTTGCATAGTCGTTTACGCTCAGCGTCCCAATCCAGCTGTCAAAGATTTGCACGGCCTGGACACCGTGGCGAATTTGGGCACTTAAATGTTCGACAATGCCTTCAGCTAATCGCATCATGAGATCGTGCCACAATGCCGGTTGTTCCCACATCATTTTTTTTGTATTTTCATATTGCTTAGAGGGACCGCCCTCAATAATGTAACTCGCTAAGGTAAAGGGTGCTCCTGCAAAGCCGATGAGGGGAATCGGATCAATGCGTGCACAAATGCGTTCGATACTCGAAAAAACTTCGGGGAGATCCTCTTCAGGTCGTAGCGGGTGTAACCGGGCTAAATCTTTTGCAGAACGAATCGGCTGCGCAATCACAGGCCCTTTATGTTCTTGGATATCAAAATCAATTCCCATCGGTCCCAAGGGAATCATGATATCCGAAAATAATATCGCGGCGTCGACGCCTAATTCTTCGACCGGCCGGCAGGTGACTTCGGTAATAACGTCTTCCGAATGAGCCATTTCTAAAAACGAATATTGCTCACGCAATTGACGGTATCCAGCCTGATAGCGACCGGCTTGACGCATAAACCAGACGGGAATGGCATCATGAGGTTTTCCCCAACAGGCATCAATAAATCGGCTCGCGTGACTCACCCCTGTTGTTCCTCCTTCTGGCATGTTCAAGCTATTATAGCATAATGAAGCGCGCTCTCTTCATGGGAAGAGGCGCGCTCGAGCTTACGTGATAAACTGGAATTAATACGTTTCTGCGACTTGGGGTTCACCGGCCAGTACAGATTCTTCTTCGGGTTCCTGGGACACTTCCCCATGAATCGCCATGTCGCCTTCGGCCAATTGTTTGTCAGCCACCCGCAAGGGAACAATCAAGCCAATGACTTTCAAAATCCCCCATGTCATTAAGCCGTCATACACTACAATCACCAGCAACGCTTCGATTTGCACAAGCACTTGGTGGGGATTGCCGTAAATCAAACCGGTAACCGAAACACCTTGACCCACTTTCTTCGATAAATATTCAAACATATTGGGGTCCGCAAAGACTCCCGTGAGGATTCCGCCGAGGGCTCCAGCCACAGCGTGCGTGTGGAAAACGCCTAGCGTGTCGTCCACTTTCCGGAATAGTTTGGTTTGGCCTAACTTGTTCATGCTAAGCCACGGCACAAATCCGGCCGCCACCCCGATGGCCAGTGCCCCGTACCCATTGACATACCCAGCGGCTGGGGTAATGGCCACCAAGCCACAAACCATACCATTAATAGCTCCCACTAACGAGGGTTTTGATGTCGCCCACATGTCCATAATCATCCACGTTACCAAGGCCACACCTGCGGCTAAGTTGGTGTTTAAGACAGCTGCCGCTGCATCCGCGTTAGCAAAGTAGGGGTCTCCACCATTGAAACCGTTCCATCCTAACCATAGAATTCCGGCACCTGCTAACGCGACTAAGAGGTTATTCGGATTGAAATTTTTGCGATCTTGCATTAAGCGAGGTCCCACAACGGCTGCGGCCACGAAACCGGAAATACCAGCGGCCACGTGAATCACGTAACCTCCACTGTAGTCCACCGCCCCTAATTGTGAAAGCCAGCCACCGCCCCACAACATAAAGGCGTTCACGCTGTACACCAAGGTTGACCAAACCGGAACAAAGAGCATCCATGCTTTGAAATTCATACGTCCCAAGACGCCGCCAGCTAAAATTGCGGGAGTAATGGCTGCAAACACAAACTGGAAGTATACTAACGTCGATCCGGGGAACTGAAACGGCGGCATAGCACCGGATACTAGCGGTACAGACGCTTGACCTTGTTCATACAAACTCCCCAAAATTGGATGGGGTACTCCGACCATAGCTCCTAAAATGCCCGGCCCCAGTTTAAGAGGAGTTCCAAAACCCATACTATATCCAAACAACACCCACGAAACTAACACAATGGAAAAAGCGTAAAGAACCATAAAAGCGGAATTGACAGCCCATTTTTTCTTGACAATACCACCATATAAAATTGCTAAACCTGGCACACTCATCAACCCGACAAACGTCGCGGCCGTGAGCTGCCAAGAGTTATCGCCTGTGTTCAAATAGGAAGGGGATGGAATGTACATTGGCTTACTCCTCTCAAAAAAACGTTAACCAATATTGCTGAAAAATTATGCATCTGCACGTATGAATATCGGACTATGGTAATGTTACACAACGAAACCGAAAAAATCAATATATCTGACACGGTTTCAACAAATATTTCTCACATAACTGGCAAATAATCCTTAACACCTTACATAATTTATGAGCAAATCGCCTTGTTGGTACCGTAACTGGTCTTACATATCTTCCAATTTGATGTTGTGGAATACGGGTTTTGTCTTTCCCTATCACTTCTCATTTCGTGCATCCATCTCTGTACGACAAAACGTAAACTTTAGTGATTAGGTGATTGATGTGATTTGCATCCGAAGTTCAAGACATGATTTGGTCCATCCAAAATGGAAACGACATCTCGATGTAACAACCATAGCGTCTTAAGATCCGAAAACGTCACATAAGGGGGAATAAGTGGTGAGACATAAATGGTTATCTGTGGTGACCGCCAGTGGAGTACTAAGTTTGATTATCGCAGGGTGTGGCCAAAGTCAGGCCCAAGGCTCTTCAGGACATCCTACCGCACAAACCGTGGTCGATATCAAAACAGCCATGGTTAAGGGGCATAATGAGCCCGTTCTAACCAATGCCAAAGGGGATACCCTTTACTATTTCACCAAAGACACCGCTTCTCATTCTGCATGCACGGGGAGCTGTGCGCTGATTTGGCCTCCCTTATTGGCTAAAAACGGAATTTCTGCTCCCGCGTCCATTAAAAGTCATTTTTCGATACTTCACGATCCTAATGGTCCTCAGGTGGAATATAATGGGCACTTGCTTTACCGCTACTCTGGCGATACGGGACCTTTACAAACTCATGGAGAAGGGTTATTTGGCGCCTGGTTTGTCGCTACACCGCATCTCGGTCAAACAGGATCCCAGATGAGCTCACATTCGCCGTCAATGATGTCTAATTCCCCGTCGTCCTCGTCCTATTCGTATCCATCCTCATCATCTTCATCGTCCGGTTCCGGTTATGGCTATTAAGAGAAGACCTCTTTGCTAAGAAAGATGGCAGGCTAACATCCTCTACAGGGTGCCGACCTGCCTTTTTCGTTTGAGATCTCGATCGTCTGAAACACTCGTTAATCTGAGGGACGGCCGTGATTCCCCAAGGAGCCGTGTTCATCACACAGACTAACTCCCTTATCCCACATTGCTTCACGTGTCGCTTTGATCTCTTGACCATTTGCTGATATGTCGGTGTAAGGGATTTTTCTTCAAGATTCTTCACGCAACGTTAAAGAGGTGACTTGAGCGGATAACAGCCGAATTAAGGCGTGAGGATCCACAAAAATCTGCAGCCCTCTTTGCCCAGCGCTGATGCTTATAAAGTCCAAGACCATAGCCGAATCGTCAAGATAACACGGATAAGATTTTTTCATGCCCAAAGGAGAAACGCCTCCCCGAATGTAGCCGGTTAACACCGGGAGGTCTTTGGTCACCACGAGCTCAACATGCTTATTGCCACTAATGCGTGCCAGCTTTTTCAAATCAATTTGTTCATCTCCTGGCACCAAAGCCACTAATACTCCGGTGTGATTGCCCCGCAATACCAGCGTTTTAAATATAAAATGGGGCGCAATATCTAATTTTTTGGCAACGGATAGGGCGTCGATTGCATCCTCAGACCATACATATTCATGTAAGGAATATGTAATCCCAGCTTTATCCAATATGCGACATGCAATGGTTTTTTTGGCCACTGACCATTCGCCTCAATCGAAAAAAGTCAAAAAACAGATTACCGTCTTAGTCAACAATGACATAAGCTTCATAACAAATCGGCCATCTTTGATTCACCGAGATGCCCTGAGTCATCCTCTTGACATTCCCTTGAAAACGGCATCGGGCAAAATCCACGGCGTCAAGGAACTGTTTAAGTGAATGGTATACTTTTCATAGAGAACAACACAAGAGGTCGAGTGCTAAGAAAACGTCATGGAAATCGAGTAAGAAGGCACAGACCGGGATATTGTTAATCGCTACAAAACTTTTGCACACAGTTACGAGGAATGATCATATCAAGTTAGGAAGAAGGAATTTACACAAAAATGGAACTATGGCCGCCGTTTGAACAGATCACGCCAGATATGATTATAACGATGAGTGAAAAGAGGCAAGAGCCACCCTGGCTGAGAAATTTCCGCTTGAAGGCGTGGGAACGATTAACCTCGGATGCTGTGGCCCCATTTTGGCCTTCAATGGCACCTATACCCTTTGCCATGCCGCCGAGCCGTCAAGAAATTGCCGCGTATTATCAACATTCTGACGAAGCAGACCTGGTCTATCAACGCCTTAGCCAAACGTTGTCCGACTCAGGCATCATTTATGGGGATTTCTATGACGTGTTACAAAAACATCCGGACATGATCCAGCAATATCTCGGATCTCTCATTACTATTCAGGACAGCCCGTTATCGGCTCTTAACTCCGCGTTTTTCACCGGGGGCATGGTGGTTTATATTCCGGATCATGTCCATTGTCAAGTCCCGTTAAGCTATTTTCGTGCCTTCTCCAATCCTGGGCAAATTGAACGCCAATTAATTATTTTAGGGACTGGAGCCAGCGCCGAATTTGTTGAGGGACGCCCCTCATTAGATTACGCGCTGCATCACATTGTGCTGACGGAAGTGATCTTATCAGAAGCTGCATCACTCAAGTACACGGCTATCAAAAACTGGGATAGTCACGTGAATACGTGGGTAAAAAAGCGCACACATTGTGCTAAAGAGGCGCACGTAACTTGGGTGGAAGGACATTTCGGAGGACAGGACACACGTGAATGGACAGAAGTTATTTTAACAGGCGAACAGGCGCGTTGTGATCTGGTCAGTTACTTGTACAGCTCTTCCTCCCAACAGATCTCATATGTTCCCCGGATTATCCATGACGCTCCCCACTCATCGTCCCTTCTCACCGTGCATGGGGTAGCCACGGGCAATTTGCAGATAACCGGAACACAAGATGTCTTACCGCATGCCCAAGGGGCTGTCATCCAGCGTGATCTTTTGGCATTAAAATCCGGACGTGCCCAAGTGACTTTATCTAATCCGAGCATTATCGCAGAGCCAAGTGCAGAAATCACCGGCAATGATTTTGTCGTGCAACCGTGGAATCTTACCGATGCTCATCAAAATGGGCGGCCCCTTGAGATTGCTCAAAGCTTTTTATCCCATCTTCCCATGGAGTTCGCGATCGAAGCGCAACGGTTAATCAATCAAAAATCCCGCCAGGACGTTCCGGGGCGTTAATCCAACATCGCCCCGGCCGGCAACCGCACTCGGTCTAGTAAAGCTGCAAGTTGGTGTCCATCCCACAGTTCGATACCCTGTTGTGTTGCCAGATCCCAGCTTTCGCTGTCATAGCTTCCGACCGTGATAAAGAGGGCACGCTCCATAGCTTTTTGCTTTTTCAGCGATAGTAATTGAGTGATGTCGGCTTCATGAACAATACGATTTTTGACCTCTAAATACGCCAAAATTCGCTGAGAACCGCCAGAAAAATGGTGCAGTTCGAGCCATGTCTCTCCCTCACACGCTCCTTGATAGCCAAATTTCGCAAATAAATGCCGAATTACCCGGCAGAATTGCAAGGGGGTCATGAACTCACAATCGCTGATGGTGATATATCGTCCGGTGTCCTCTGGACTTTCCGATGCCGGCCCATAACCTAACACACGCGCTTCCAGTCGTTTAATCAACATATCTAGATAAATGCGGTCCACTTTAGCTAAATGGAACGTCTCGGCAATCAATGCACTAACCGCCTCAATTTGAACTTGGGTTAAAGGGGTTCGTTGCTTTTCCAACAACCGGGTCACCACCGGTTCGATTTTGGGCCAGTATTGATCGAGTAATTGACGGCGCAACCGCTGCATTTCTTCAAAGTATCCCAAGTTCTTCACCAATCTCCTTGTCATGACCGTTTCTTTGGGCCATGACAAGGATTTGGCTCCTTCTCTCCTTTCGCCTGCGCTCACGCGCCTCTTCAGGGTTTTCATCCCTCACGGCCTCAAACCTTTGAAGATCAAGAAAAAATCAGCATTACCCAGTTGGATATCTCCCGGTACCTTTTGACTCATTTGGGTCTTTCCCCGATCACCTGAGTCAACACGAAGGCCAGAACGAAGCTTTAGCCCATCCCAGATTCAGTCTAGAGGTTATCCCAGTCCCCTACAAGCCCTTGGGCGGGGAATAATCCGATCCCACCACAATTTTAAAGTCCCACGGGGTGGTGTGATAGGCTGTAAATTCTTGTTGATTGGGTCCCAGCATGCTAGCAATTTGGTTACCTAAATACCGGTCCCCTGTGGTATTTATTAGCACAGTTCGGTGATGGTTGTGATGATTAGCCCATCCTACTGGCAACACGGTATATCCTTGTTGTTGAAGCTTCTGTGCCAATTGTTCTGCCGGTCTTAAACTCTTCGTTCCGCTTTCGACTTGGAACACCACGGAATGTTTTTGTTGAGGGGTCAGATTGTCCCCCAGCAAAACATTTTGAATCAGAAGAGGTGTGAGGTGCCGGCTCCAATGCCAATAACTCAAAGGAATATGCATGTAAGGGTCAACATGCGTGGTCGCATAACCAGGAATCGTGGCATACCGCACAGAAGACAGTGAAATGCTTTTAGCAAATAGTCCCAACGACAATAATTGCCCTGTCGATAAATTGGTATAACTGAGTGCCGAAATCAAATCATGCGCCAAACGAGGCCACCGAGGAATTTCCTGGGGTTGTAGAAGTTGTGCTGCCATGTCCCGCAACACTTGTTGTTGTTGCTGAATCCGGCCTATATCGCCCTGACTCGTATTTCGAAAACGAACAAACTCGAGAACTTGCTGCCCGTTTAAATGATGGACGCCTTTTTTGAGGTCTATGCCAAGAGGTCCGCCTGGCTGATAGACTTCATTTTGGGGAACATCAACGGTCAACCCTCCCATGTCATTGATGATTTTGGCAAACTGGAACAAATTTAAATACGCATAATAGTCCACCGGAACATGAAACGTGTTTTCAACGACCGCCACCGTTTCACGAACCCCACCAAAAAAACTGGCTTCGGCAATCTTGGTCTTCCCGACAGGAGGAACTTCAACGCGAGAATCCCGAGGAATGGATAAAACCCCCACCTGTTTGGTGGCCGGATTTATTGAGACAAGAATCATGGTGTCCGTGCGATTGCGCGCATCCTTGGCGGTAATATCATGGTGATTTGCGGTTTCCAAAGAACTTCCAAGCAACAAAAACGTCACCCGGTGTGTAAATGGATACGCGGTATAATGGGCATTTTTTGAAGAAACATGAGCCGTAGCTAAAGCATGCGTTGGATGTTCGATAAACATCCCGTACACAATCGCAGAGGCTGCCACACCTAGCACCCCGATACCGACCAGATACGGCCAGATCTTTCGATGTTTCCGCGACTTGCGGCGACGTGACTCCATAATTTCTGTCAAATCCTTCCTTTCCGGTTCCGGTCAGTTTGTCTAATGTGCGCTTCCCCTACTAAGGCGGGAGTCAAAGAGGGCAGGACTCCTCGCCTTTTGACTTCTTCTCTTGCCTTTTAAAGGCCACGCGTTAACCGGTAAATCAAGCTTGGCTGGGACAAGGGGGCTGATAGCATAAGAGGAATTGACCAATGTTGAGAACCTGCAGTAATCGACAAAGATCCTGTTTGCCCTCCACTCCAATGAATACGTTCTTGCACATGTTCACCGGGCCACATGACAGTCGATACAGATTGATTCGCGATCAGGGAGACCGAATGGGTCCAGGGCGCCTGAATTCTCCCTACCACTTGACCTTTTTGCACTAACGAGACCGGTTTTAATTGCGCTGTTAATTGATTGATCAAACTGACTCCATCATTGAGCGCCGATTGTAACTGGGGTAATTGCTTTGTCCCTTGTTGTCCCAAGACCGCACCAAATATCGTTACCGTGTGAGAGCCAATGGTTCGCGGTGCGGAAAAAACAAAGCAACCACCGGCTGCCAAGGTGGAACCGGTTTTAACTCCCGTTATTCCATCATGCCCGACGACATAGTTAAAGTTTTCGATGGGCCGAGAGCTATCAGGCCACGAAATTTGCGGCATAGCCACAATTTGTCGAAACACGGGAATTTGCATGGCTTTTTCGGCGATGATCGTTTCATCCCGCGGTGTGCTGACATTCCCAGGATTTAAACCACTTGGCCCAACAAAATGGGTGTGATGCAACCCCAGTTTCTTGGCTTCTTGATTCATGAGCTGGGTAAAAGCCTGGGACGATCCGGATACCCAGTTGGCGGCAATATGTGCGATATTGTTGCCGGATGCTACAAGTAGGCCTTCCAGAATCTTGCGCTCCGACAATTTTTCACCTTGAACAACCTTCGCCACCGATTGTTGGCTTAAGATATCCTGCTGATATTCATGAACATCATGTGCGGTAATGGTTACCGACGGACCTGGGCTATAGAGCCCCAATGGATACTTTTGTAACAATAAATAAGCGGTCATCATTTTGGTCACACTGCCAACAGGAATCGGCTGATCCGCTCCGGCAGCCCCCACTTCGCCGCCGGGACTCACCGCTAAATAGGATTCGGGACCACTTGGCCAGTCCATTTGCAATGATGCCGTCATATGTGGGGGTGTGAGCGTTGACGTCAAGGTGGCGGCCCCTACGGGTCGCCCGATTTGTATCCCTAATGCCCCAATCACAACAACACCAATACCCGCCAAATATGTCCATTTTGCCACAACGATCCCTCTTTCCTAAAAATCGACAAGTAATTAAACAGAATTCCACAAATAAAAAACGCCCAGGATGTTCCCTGGGTTACACTTTTGTGATGTTGTTGCATCAAAATGCTGTTAGACCGTTGGGATCTGTTTTTTCGCGGTCAGCACAATAGCCACGCCCACAAATACCGCATACACGATAAGCCCCATGATGATGACAACAGGCCATGGGAAGTGACCGTAAGTGGCTAAGATGGTTCCCGCTACAGCAAAAAACGTGGCGATCATGCCCCAAATTGCCGTGGTCGTATAAGCCCGCACCCCTTGATGACCTGAAGACAAATAAATAAAAATCAAAGACGTGAGAAATACCGCAGGAAATCCGGACAAAATTCCGGACAGAAACGGAGCGGCCCGGGTTACCAGACTGACCGAGACGACAATCAATCCCCCAATAATAAAGCGAATGATTGACACCATCATGATGCCTCCTCCATAAACTCTAGAAGTCTAAAGCGATTGCATAACCGCAACCGTTAAACCCGCGACGGTTCCCCAAAACAATAGCAGCGATCCAAAAGCCCAATGGAAGCGCTGATGCTTGAAAACGTATGGCGCAATGAGTGTGACCGCCATTCCCGCAATTAGCGAAACACCTCCACCCATGGCCATTTGGCGAAGAATCCGGTCTAAATGAGGACCATTATGCGCCATGGCTCCCACAATTAAAGCCGATGTAAACACCGCGGGAAATCCCGCCAAAAATCCTCCGGCTTTCCCACCCACTTTTTTCGTCAGCCAGGTTGCAAATGACACGGCAAAACCACCCATTAAGAACTTCAATACAAGATCCATGAGCCCATTCACCTCATAATTAAGACTACAATGAATCCCTTATGTCGTCTAAGACGGTTTTGTTATAATTGTGTATAGGAAAAAACTATGGATAAGAAAAGGAGGCGATGACCGATGGAGCTTAAACAACTCGAATATTTTGTAGCCGTCGCAGACCATAAAAGCATCACGAAGGGTGCAGCCAGTCTCTATGTGTCCCAACCCACCATTAGTCAACAAATCAAGCTACTAGAAGAAGAGTTAGGCCATCCTTTGTTTATTCGCCACGCGCAAGGCGTCGAACTAACCGATGATGGCGCCACCCTTCTTCGCTATGCGCTTCGCGTGTTACAAAATGTTGATGATGCCAAAGCCGAAATTCAAGGGGCCGCGTCCTCGCATGGAACCATCGCCATTGGCGTGTTACCTACCCTCACCCGCTCTATACTTCCCACGGTCATTCGCCAATATCAACGAATACATAAAGACATCCAATTTGCAGTGACAGAAGGTAGTTCGCAACGCCTGTTAAAATCTATTACAGCGGGCGATCTCCATCTCGCTTTAGTCGATTTACCCCTAAGCGATCCCCTCTTAGCTGTCGAAACTCTGTGGACCGAAGAGTTAATCCTTATCACGCCCCACGCGATGCCTATGCCGCCAGGTCCCTTATCATTAGAACAGGTCCGTCACCTCCCTTTTATTACGATGGAACCCGGTTATGGACTTCGAGATGCGTTATTTCGCATGGCCCAAGCTCGCGGTTTTAACCCCCACATCGTTCATGAACTGACCAGTATTGGCGCCATCATTGGTTTTGTGGAACATGGTTTTGGGATTAGTGTCGTACCCGAACGGACCGTGGAATTAGAAATTCAATCTCGCCGCATCGGTTTCGTGCGCCTAGCCCAAAGCAATACGCGAGACATTGGCATGATTTGGCGCGCCCATCGGCGCTTACCCGATCCGGTCCAAACGTTTTTGGCATTTCTGCGCACCTATGGATGGCAATCTAAGTAACATTTTGAGAGGTTTTGGGAATTTTTCTCCTAAATCTGTGAAAACACGTGATAAATGGTCATTGCACGTGTCAAATGGTTCTATTGAGTAATAATTGGTCTCTACATATAATGACAAATTTATCGTTATTTCGTATAGTGTGTCCGACTCCACGCGCCGAATCGTAATTTTTGTAATTACGTACGGGGGATTACTAGGATTTTATCCTAGGGTGAATCGTTTGCCATAACGGGCAAATGTAGGGCTCCTTCAGCCCGAACCACAGAACTAACCTCGAAGGCAATATCCGAAGGAAGGGAGCCTATTTCTTGAATCTTTTACGGTCAAAAAAAGTCGCTGCGAGCATTGCAGTAGGCTTATTGTCTGTGCCTGCGGCCATGAGTATGTTAACTGTGTCGGCATCATCTCCGTTGACACTCGCATCTGCCAACACCAGTGCCGCCCCGAAATTTTTATCCGCGCGTTTTTATACCGTGCAACCTGGGGACACATTAAGTGGTATTGCATATCGGTTCCATACTTCCGTTGCGACACTAGTCGCCTTAAATCACATTAGTAATCCTAACGCGATTTATGTCGGACAAGTCCTGCGTATTAGCAATGCATCGTCCAGCACAGCCTTAGGTTCGGGAACAACGAGTGCTTCTCTCACTTTTGACACCGCCCGTTCTACCTACACAGTGCAGCCGGGCGACACTTTAGGAGCGATCGCGGCCCGGTTCCATGTTACAGTAGCGGAACTGGTAGCATGGAATCATATCGCGAACCCCAACCTCATTGCCGTCGGACAAGTTCTCGTGATTGGTTCAGCATCGGGTTCGACAAGTTCTAGCGCGAGTCCCGCATCTTCTCCTGCCAGTTCTTCCTCGACAACATATACGGTTCAAGCCGGCGACACCTTGGGATTAATTGCCCAAAAATTCGGAATTTCATGGCAGACTTTGGCTTCATATAACCACTTGGCGAACCCCAATGTTTTATATATCGGCGAAGTCCTCCAAATCCCCGGTAATGGACAAGCCTCATCGAGCGCCACGGTTCAACTCCCTGCTCAAAATGCGTCAGTCAGTTTTGGCCAGGCTATTGTGAATACCGCGGAACATCTTTTAGGCATTCCATATGTATGGGGCGGAACGACGCCAGCGACGGGATTTGATTGTTCGGGACTGGTCTACTATGTTTTCCGGCAAAACGGGGTGCCCATGCCGCGCACAAGCTGGGCTCAATATTCTTATGTGACGAAAATCGCCAAATCGCAATTGCAACCCGGCGATTTAGTGTTCTTTAGCACGGATGGTCCCGGTGCATCCCATGTTGGCATTTATATTGGAGCCGATCCGGCCTTAGGTTATTCTCAGGCCTTTATCGAATCTCCAGAACCAGGACAAACGGTGCGCGTATCAAACCTCAATAGTCCCTATTATCTGGATCACTATTATGGCGCGGGCACTGTAAACCCGTAATCTGAATACAAATCTCGGACGAAGACTTCGGTCTTCGTCTATTTTTTTCTTCATGACAATCCTTGGGATATTTCCTTTTCCTCATGGTCAATCAACCGGTTATTCCCCCTTGCAAAGCATATAATGAAGATGTGTTAACACAAGAATAAATAATGTTAACCCATTCACTTTTGGTACTTTATGGTAAACGCCTTTGCTTCCCTACTCAAGATCAAAAACGTCGTGCATTTCATTTACCGGATCCCTATCCAATACCCAGGAGCATAAGATAAACTGTTTTTGAGACGAGAGCATCGTAGATGAGAGGGAAGGAGAAAAACATGGGAAAAACTTTTGATAAACTCCTACCGGAGCATGAAGCCTTTATTTCCCGCCAACCTATTTTCTTTGTAGCCACTGCTCCTCTCGCCGCCCAAGGCCACGTCAATCTCTCACCCAAGGGATATGACGTGTTTCGGATTTTTTCTCCCACGCAAGTTGGCTATCTTGACCTCACGGGAAGCGGTAATGAAACCGCTGCCCATATTTTAGAAAATGGGCGTATTACTTTCATGTTTATGGCGATAGATGGGCCCCCTCAAATCCTGAGGTTGTATGGAACGGGATATTCTGTCCATCCCTCTGATGCCCAGTGGCCGGAACTTTCTCCGTCCTTCCCCACTCACTATCCGGGCATCCGTCAAATTATCATGGCAACCATCCACCAGGTCAGTACCTCTTGCGGTTATGGAGTCCCCTATTTATCGTATCAAGGGGATCGGGACACCCTCTCACGGTGGGCCGAAGCCAAAGGGCGAGACGGCATTATCCATTATCAACAAACGAAAAATCGTCACAGTTTAGACGGGCTTCCCACAAATATTTGTCCGGAATAAGGCGAAAATACCGAATCAATTGTCGCAAAAAGCAAAATTTCTACGAGTAGAAAACGTGACTTTGCAGAGTGGAATACGGAACCGGAGTTTTAGTCGACATAACCAATCACGCCGCGCAAAGCCTTGAGAACGCGTTCATAGTGCCCAGGATGAAAGGCATCTGCAGGGGGCAATTGGTCCATCGTGAACCAACCTGCCGCCAGAATTTCTTCAGGTTGGGGTTTAATGGTTCCACCAATTTTGTGACCGCGAATGACAATGTGATATAGATGGTGAGAAACAACCCGCCGGTCCATCCAATTATCAAAAACGCCAACGACATTGTCGGGCTTCATATGAATACCCGTTTCTTCTTCGACTTCCCGAATCACAGCACGACTCGGACGTTCACCAACCTCGACTGCGCCTCCGGGCAATGCCCACTTTTCTGTATCTTTGCGCTGAATCAGCAAAATCGCGTCCCCATTAATCACCGCCCCATCGACCCCAACTTTAGGCGTGACCGGCGTGATCTCACTTAACAACGGAGCATCTTCAGGTAATCCGCCTAATATGCGGGCTAATTTGTGAATCCGGGCATAACGAGCTTGATCGTAAACATTATCGGCATAATGTTGTCCGTCAAGCGCCAACGCTTCAAGAATTTGGCCAATTCGAGCGGGTGTGAGTCCCTGATCTTCATTTTTCACGACATATCCCCCCATGACCAACGAGAAATGGCCACCTGTTTCCCTATTTCCCTTACTGGGCTCACCTTATTTTAGCAATTTCTCGAATGGGGTGAAAAAAGCGCCTATCCGCGCACACGCGCATCGTGCAATACGCGTTCCACCATGCGTTTTAACACTTTAATATTATCGGGGACCGTCACAATATATGTACCTGTCTCGTCATATCCGATGTATTCCATCGATTGCGCATCATATTGCAAGGCATGGGCCACAAAGTATTCAACGTATGTTTTCGGACATTGATGTCGCGCCTTTAACCGCATAAACAGTGCAGCCGACATTTTCCCGATAATGTCCACAGCGATAATAGGCACACCTTCGCAGGTTTGAACCCCTAATTTCCAGTAGACATAACCCTGGTCGAGCCATACGGGTTCTTTGGCAGTTGCCTTAAGCGTGAAGATACACCCCCTTCGGTGGTCTAATAAATCGATTCATGATTCGACATTGATGAATGATTTTCCTGCCCATCAGAAACCTTGTTAAAAAACTTCTTCTTGCTTCCAATATATTCGCATCAATCCGGAGCGATATCATTTGCGTGTTTCCGATATTCTCCATTATTTTTTATGGTACCACGTGAGACTATCATGAGGACATTAATCTGATCGACTTTTTAGGGATTTTTCGGATTTACATCGCACGGGGTTCGAGACAAGTATTCGCGTCTTCTATTGCGTGTTCATAGTGATTCACCATAACGTGTGGGATCGTCAATTCCATAATTTCCGGAACGTCATCGATCAAACGGGACACCCGGAGAAAAAGATCGGTTAATTTCTCTACAACATCGGCTAGTATCTTGACATTGTCTTCTTTCACAATTCCGTGCGCTAATGCCATGGCGTCGCGATCGGTCAAAGGAATCAAACGGCTGTGGGCCATTTGAGACGTAGCGGTTCGAACCGTTAAAACCGGACCAAATAACGAATCAATATGACAGGAAAGAGATAATTTTAAGATCGCAGATTGCCGATCGAAAGAGGAAAGTGAAGACTCTAAACCTGCTAATGCCAAAAGTTCGAATGTTTTCTGTGAGCCAATCCAAATTGGAGCATTTGTCTGCCAGGCACGCGCCAACGCCCGAGCTTGCGTCATATGAACTCGGTCTAAATCAGGCAAATGGCCCAAGGGTTGTCGCCGGTACGCGGCGTAATGGCTCACCTGAACAAGTGCTCGCACCGCCAATTCTGGAAATGGATACACCGGAATCCTAAAGGACTCTCCACGAATATAGTCTATGGGACCTGGTCCGGTCATCAAAAAGTTAGCCACAATCGGTTTGACCAAGCCAACGTCCATGACGGCGTCACGAATCGCCGCTGAAACTCCAGCGGCTTCAGAAATCCCCACCGGAATAAAAAGGACAATAATCGCGTCCACATGAGGATCCTTCAAAGCCGCATGGACTTCGTCGTAATACCGTGGGGCTAAAGCCGTAAATCCTAAGTCAATAGGAGGATGAGCCAAGTGCATGCCACCGGCCTTTAAGGCATCCACGGTAATAACGGCGGCACCAGAGGCATTAGCAATGACTTGCACACGCTTGCCAGCGGGCAAAGGCATGGAGCTCAATAACGCGGCAACATCAAATAATTCCTGCAATGTATCGGCACGGATAATACCGGTTTGTTGAAATAACGCTTTCACAATATTGTCATCGCCAAAATGTTGGGAGGCCATTTCAGGAGATAACACCGCGTCAGCACTGCGTGCACTTTTCACCACTAAAATTGGCTTATGTTGCGTGATCCGGCGTGCAATGCGGGTAAATTTTCGAGGATTACCAAATGATTCTAGGTAGAGCAAGATCATTTCTGTCGCCGGATCATCTTCCCAATATTGCAGAAGATCGTTAGAGGACACATCCGCTTTATTGCCAGTACTGACAAACGAGGATACGCCAACTCCCATTCGGCTCGCATAGTCGAGAATGGCAATCCCCAACGCTCCCGATTGACTGGCAATAGCCACCGTGCCTTGGGGAGGTAAAGTCGGCGAAAAGCTCGCGTTCATACGGACCTCATTACTCGTGTTAATGATTCCCAGGGAATTGGGGCCCACCAGACGAATTCCTTCGTGCCTCAACATTTGTGTAATGGATTGCTCCAACTCGGCACCCGCTTCATCCTGATCGGAAAATCCTGCGGAAGTAATGAGTACCGCACGGACATGCGCTTCAATACAATCCATCACCACCTGGCTAACCAAGTCCCGGGGCACCACTATCACAGCTAAATCGACCGGATCGGGGATGTCTTTAACCGAAGGATAAGCTTTGACACCTAAAATGGCCCTGGCACTTGGGTTCACCGGATAAACCACGCCGGTAAATGATGCGTTTAAGACATGTTGCAATAGTAAATGACCAAGCCGATGTGAATCGCGCGATGCTCCAATGATAGCCACAACAGAGGGTTCAAAAAAGGCACGTAATGAGGCAGCCGTGGCCAGTTTTTCCCTAGCCCCAGCTAATGCATGGATGCGTTCTGTTTGCTGCAACGGCAAAACCAGGTGAATCACACCGGAGTCTTGTTGTTCGTGGATTTCATAGCCACTATCTTGGAACACGCGCAACATGGGCTGATTTTCACTGAGTACATAGGCTTCAAACTGAAGGACTCCTCGTCTCCATGCTTGTTCAGCCAAATGCTCGAGTAATAAGGTGCCAAGTCCTCGCCCTTGAATGCGCTCATCCACAAAAAACGCCACTTCAGCCGTCGTATCGGACACCATAATATAGTGGCCAATGCCTAAAATTTGGTTTTGACTCACACAGACTAATGCCTTGCCCCGCCCTCCAGCCGATAACATGCGGTCAATTTCGGCATCATCCACCTCTTTCACCATGTGAAAAAATCGATGATAAAGAGCATCAGGAGACGCATTGCGAAATAATTCGCGTAACATTTCCCGGTCGGTCTCTGTAGGACGCGCTTCCCTAAGGTCAGCAACCCGCCCGTCTCGCAAAATGATCCGCGCCATGGCTCATCCTTCCCCGCTCTTTGTGAGTGCCTCTTCTCCATTATGAACTTCCGTCAAGAAATCTTATAATGAAACAAAAAGAGTGGATGCGAAAATGACGCAATTAGCGAAGTTTGTTTATTCCCCTTCATATACCCAATATGATTTCGGCCCGTCTCATCCCTTTAATCCGCTTCGGCTCGTTGCCACCAAAAGCCTCATCGACACCATGGGATTATTAACGCCTCACGACACGATCATACCGGATTTGGCAACCTTTGACGAACTCTTTTTAATTCATCAACCCGACTATATTGACATGGTACAGCGTTTTCAAACATATGAAGACACGCTTAATCCTAATCTTTTGCGCCTAGCACAAGATTATGGTTTGGGAACCGAAGATGATCCCGTCTTTCCGAAAATGCATCAAGCGGGATCTCTAGCCGTCGGGGGAACGCTGACAGCGGCCCGTCTGGTGGCCAGCGGACAGGTGCTTCATGCCCTGAATATTGCGGGGGGCTTACATCATGCCAAAAAGGCATCGGCCTCGGGATTTTGCATTTATAATGATGTCGCCATCGCGATCAAATGGCTTCGAGAACACACGTCATGGAAGATTGCCTATATTGATACCGATGCACATCATGGCGATGGCGTTCAACAAGCATTTTATGACGATCCTCATGTTCTCACGATCTCGTTGCATGAGACAGGACAATATCTTTTCCCAGGTACCGGCAGTGTGGAAGAACTCGGAGAGGGTGCTGGCTACGGATTTTCCCTCAACCTGCCCTTGCGTCCCTATAGCGACGATGAATCCAGCCTCGAAAGTCTTTTGTCAGTGGTTCCCCAAGCTTTAGCCGTTTTTCAGCCGGATCTCATTGTTAGTCAACATGGCTGTGATGGGCATTTTTGGGATCCGTTAACCGATTTATTAGCTTCCACCTATTTCTATGCCCAAGTTCCGTCGCTCGTGGATGCTTGGGCACACCAATTTAGTCAAGGACGCTGGATAGCCGTAGGCGGTGGCGGGTATGAACTGTTGCGTGTTGTCCCCCGGGCATGGACGTTATTATGGGCGCAAATGATTCACCAGCCGTTAGCCAATTCTGCCACCATTCCGTCTTCTTGGCTCGAACAATGGCAATCCTCTTCTCCAGAGCCCTTACCTCGCACCTTTTTGGACCGTTTGGAAGATCGGCCTACCACGCCATCATCCTTCGCCATAACCCAGCAAAACCGCCAAACCGTTTACCATCTCAAACAACTTGTTTCTTGGTTACAATAATCCTTGGATCAACAATATTAAAAAAATTTAACAGATTCTTATGTTAAGTCCATATCATCCAAAACAAACCGTGCTATAATGTAATTGACAAATATGTGAATGATTTCACAAGGAGGAATAATGATGACTCACTCCAACGAAGAATTGTGCCCGGTCTGCCACCAATATCCTGTACGGTACCAAACGCTGAAGATTACTGGCGATGTCTACGCGATTTGTGACAATTACCCCGAATGTTCTTATGTTAGCCGGCTCGAGACCCCGGCACAAGACTGGGCGACCATGCGGCCCTCCGCTTAAATTTCAAAACATCAAGAAAACACCCCACCATCACGGCGGGGTGTTTTGCGGAGGACAGATTTAATCAGTAACAGCACCTCGGCTACTACTCGACACCAGTTTACGGTATTTGACCAGTACGCCACGGGTATATTTCGGATCGGGCGGTTGCCACTGCTGGCGACGGCGTTCGATTTCTTCTTCGGGCACATTCAGCTGTAAAAGACGCTTATCCGCATCAATGGTGATAGAATCCCCTTCTTGCACTAAAGCAATCGTGCCTCCCACATAAGCTTCTGGAGCGACGTGTCCCACGACTAAGCCGTATGTGCCGCCGGAAAAGCGTCCATCCGTAATCAGACCCACACTATCCCCTAGCCCCGCGCCAATCAGTGCGGATGTGGGGGACAACATCTCCCGCATTCCAGGCCCTCCTTTGGGACCTTCATAACGAATAACAATGACATCACCGGGATGAATCTGGTTCGATAAGATCGCTTCCATGCAAGCTTCTTCGGAATCAAACACGCGAGCCGGCCCGGTAATATGGTGTTGCTTAATCCCAGAAATCTTGGCGACCGCTCCTTCTTCCGCCAAATTTCCCTTCAGAATACTTAAATGTCCACTTGGGTAGATGGGGTTACTCCAGGAATGAATCACATCTTGATCGGCCCGGGGTTCAGGAGGCACGTCTTGCAACAAGTCGCCCAATGTCTCGCCTGTAATGGTTAGGACATCGCCATGAAGGAGTCCCCGGTCCAACAACATGCGCATCACCTGTGGAATTCCTCCGGCCCGATGAAGGTCGGTAGCAACATAACGCCCTGAGGGTTTTAGATCGCATAACACCGGAACACGTTGCCGGATGACCTCAAAATCATCAAGACTTAAGGGGACTTCCGCCGCGTGAGCAATCGCTAAGAGGTGCAAAACGGCATTGGTTGAGCCGCCTAACGCCATGACAACTGATATCGCATTTTCAAAAGCTTTTCGGGTCAACAAGTCCCGGGGACGAATATTCTTCTGAATCGCATTAACCAAAATGCGCGCCGACAATTCGGCACTATCCGCCTTTTCATCATCTTCTGCTGCCATCGTAGACGAATATGGGGCACTAATGCCCATGGCTTCAAACACCGAAGACATCGTATTGGCGGTATACATCCCCCCACAAGATCCCGCCCCAGGACAGGCACGCCGTTCAACTTCCAGCAGTTCTTGATAGTCAATGCGTTGGGCCACATATTCTCCCACCGCCTCAAAGCTGCTGACAATGGTTAAATCACGCCCCCGGTAATGTCCCGGTTTAATCGTACCACCATAGACGAAAATGGCGGGAATATTCATCCGGGCAAACGCTATCATGGCACCGGGCATGTTCTTGTCGCATCCACCGATTGCCAATACGCCATCCATGCGCTGTGCTTGACAGACCGTTTCAATGGAATCAGCAATCACTTCCCGGGATACTAAGGAATAATGCATTCCTTCGGTTCCCATTGAGATTCCATCACTGACGGTCGGAATACCAAACACTTGCGGCATCGCACCCGCTTCCCGTAACGCGCGTTCGGCCCGCTCGGCCAATCCTCCTAACCCGATGTTACAAGGGGTAATACTACTGAACCCATTAGCAATCCCTACAATAGGCTTCTCAAAGTCATCATCTCCAAAACCTACTGCCCGTAACATGGCACGGTTGGGAGACCGTTGAATACCTTGAGTAATTGCGCGGCTACGCAAATTTTCCATGAGCATCGTATCCTTTGTGATGTGGTATTGAGAGGCAGTTAAAATATTTTCATAGATTATACCATACACTGTTTATTCACATTGATTTGATTTTTTTACGCAAGATGACCCGGCACCTCGTTTTGCATCATCTGATTGGTGCGCCCATTTGTCTTCAAGACAAACGAAAAGGCCCTCACAGGCCTCACGTTATCAAACACGTTATGCGTTTTTGAACGGCTCTTTGGAAATTACGAAACTTGTTTATCACGAAGATGAATGACGAGCCCTAGACCTTGTGGGGACTTTTGCGCGTTCTTCAACAGCTGGCGGCAGTAACGCCCCGTTCCATAAGCAATCGTCCATACCAATACCAGAGCGGCACCAGCAACAACCACCACGAAAGCCAGAATAATACCACTTAAGAACATCACAAAAGGCATCTGCATTTCCCCCTTTACTATAAATAACGCCACAAACTCGTTAAGGGTTTCCTTCAGACGACCTTTTGTTAAAATTTTTATGGCAGTTGCTAGCTAGAGAAGAAAAGACTGCAATGTATCACGCAAGTCCTTTTCGGAATGAGCCACCTGCCACTGGGGATCTTTAGGCCATAGGGGCTTGGGTACATACCATAGAGCCTGGATAAACTGGATACCACTTTGCCGAGCCGCTTCTTTGTCATTCATCGTATCCCCAATTAAAATGGCATCTTGAGCGGGAACATCTAATGCTTGCAAGATTTTGACAATCCCATCGGGGTGAGGTTTCGGCCGCTCAACATCCTGAGCCGTAATAATCATGGAGAAGTAATGGGATAACTGGAAATAATCAAGGGTTAAACTCGTAGTATCACGTTCTTTATTCGTCACGATCGCTAAGGGAATATGCTGCGCATGTAATTCTTTCAATAAGTCAAGGACCCATGATTCAATCTGCAACTGATTGTGCCCCTGGACATAACATTCCAGGTAATCTTGGAGGACTTTTTCCCACTGGTCACCAAATTTTTGGCGAAAAATAATCGATTCACCCGGCCCAAACAGCGCGTGGACTGCTTCCGTCGAGATTTCTGTATTCCCATACTTCTGAAACATTTTCTGAAAGCATGTCGTAATCAAGGGCACGGTGTCAAGCAGCGTGCCATCTAAATCAAATAATAAAGCGGCCAAAATGACCCTCCCATCTACTGGTCTTTATCGAGATTTTTCACGGTAAACCGTAATTCATGACTGCGGGGGAATTCTCTGGGAATGATATCTTTTAATAAGGCCTCGGCTTCACGTTCATCCACGTGCCACTCTTGACGGACATAGCCGTCTTCAGCAACCCGCAACTGTCCTTCCCTGGTCCGTTCTACATGCACGGCCCGATCCTTTTTGAAATTGAGAATTTCTAGTCGCGTTTGAGGTTTTAAGCGGTGGACCATTTGAATGGCCGTTTTGACAGCACTTCGTGCCGCAACCTTGCTCATGAGATATCGCCCCTTTAATTTCTTTAGTTTACCAAGGTGAACTGGGGTCGTCATCTTAAAATTTTGCCATTTAATCCGATGACGATTTGGACTTCTGGACTGTGGAAACAGCCATGGGCAATGGCGCCTTTAAACTGTGCCAGATCATCCCAGCAATCACCAAGCCTATGCCCAGCTCGTCATATCCCCTAAGAGTCCCCGACAAGTGAAAAATTTGCGCCAGGACAACCGTGAAAACAATTTCCATAGACTGTGTGGCTTCGATTTTTGCAAGAATCACGGGATGACCATGGGCCTGGTCGGTGGCGCCAAAGAACAAGGCCGTGGCAATCACGCCAGAAGCCATAGCCACAATAAACGTCTGTTCCCATTGCCAAACAGGCGGAGGACCAACCGTTTTCATCCCTATCGCCGCTAAGACTATCCAAAATGGTAAGCTGCCAAGCGTCATACCGAATATCCGGGCAGGTGCATGAACTTGCCCTTGAGTCCACGCCATCATTTCGCGATTACCTAAGGGATACGCCAAGGCAGCCACCATGACGGCAACGAAACTGCCCACTTGTTGTCCGCTCATTGATAGTTGACCATGCCACTGCACGATAAAAATTCCCAACAAGATTAAGACAGACGGCCAAAGTGATCGCCATGGGATAGGTTGGTGGGTTGTCACAGGAACCAATAAACTCCCGAATACGATCGTTAATTGAAACGTCGCAGCGATCGCCCACGACGGGCCATATTGCGCGGCATACGTGAGGGGCCCGTAAAATAAACCGAATCCAACCGTGCCCCAGATTATCCACGGCCAAATATTTTTACGCATAAGTCGGAACAAGGAGCCTAACTCACGTTGGAGTAGCACCCACAAGAGAAACAGCGGGACTGTATAAAAATAGCGAAGGCTGCTACTAAAAAGCCAGCTTCCGCCATGAACCGCCATCAGTTGATTCACAACAAACGTACTCGCAAAAAACAACGAGGCTAAGACACCCAAACCAATAGCTTTCAACACACGGCCCCCTGTTAATAGCCACTAGGATAAAGAGATGGTGCGTATCCCATCCGCTGTGAACGCGGTAATAGCCCAGATTCCACATTCACGGGCCAAGATTTTAGCTTCATCAAAGTATAGTCCCACATTTTCCGGCTCATGCGCGTCAGACGCCAACGTCACACGTAAATGGGCTTTAGCGGCTTCTTGCAGTAACAGCGGGTCCGGATAAATTTCTTTGATGGGACGGCGCAATCCTGCGGTATTGATTTCTAAAGCGACCTGATGATCCGCTAATGCTTCCACAAATAAGCGGTACCAGGGGCGTAATACATCACTGGGAACTTCGGCCAATCCATAAATTTTAGGTAAATCGGGATGGGTTATGGCGTGGAATAGTCCCGACGTCACCGCTTTAATCGAATACTGATAGTATTTAGCCCATATCTCCTCGGAATCTCGCATCAGATATTGATCTTTCATGTCACTGACATCAAGTCCAAAGTCGTCGATGAAATGAATGGAACCGAGAACAAAGTCCCACGAATATTGCCGTAAATAGTCGCGAATTCCATCTTCCTGTTCGGGAACATAATCCATTTCCAATCCCACCGCAATGGGATACTTATGGCGAACCTGGTCAAGAAACGCGGTGTATCCTTTAAGAGGGTATAAGCAGCGCTTTTGCGACCATTCTCCCGGTAATAACCCGGCGCTTTCCAAAAAGCGATAGCCATGTTCAACGATACCAAGGCCCCCAACATGTCGTGACGTGGCGACGGCAAGAAATTGTTCCAACCAGGATTCAGGATATTCAAGGGGTGAATAGGGGCCGTGCTCCATGTGTACATGTTGATCAAACCACATTCATTGTCGTCTCCTTCAGGACCTGCCATTTCGACGTTTCTTACTCATACCAATGTGATTCATCATACTTGGTATAGGTCGCGATAAAGGCCGAAATGTAGGCTATAGTCATGGATAGCCCCATAATTAAGACGCCGAGTTGTTGATCAGCCAGAGCTGAAATCCCAAAAATTCTTGGCGCATGAATGTAAAACTGATAAAAGGGCTGGGTTGTGTCAATAATGTAGACTAATGCTGGCATCATCAAATCGAAATTAAAGAAAATGTAAACCAGTTGATAGCCACGGGAAATCATGCCCAATTCCGGCAGAGTTCCGCCTTTTCGTACCACACTCAGTTTGCGCGATCCTTTTTGTAATACGGGAGACATAACCGGCCACCACATAAAAATGGCCGAGAACAACATGACATACGACTCTAAAACGTACACCCAATCGTTTCGCAAACTGGCATCCAAAAATGGAGGCCACTCGATAGCCGAGAAAATCACATTAAACGTGATAATCGCAAAGGGGGGATTGGTTGCCACCCGTAAGACCTTGTACCAAAATCGGGTTTTCCACAAACTTTGAATCATCCATTGAGGAATTCCCGCTAATAATAATGGTGGCAAGACCATGCTTAATAGGGCATATTGAACCATATGTCCGGAAAACAAATAATCATCCGCGATTAACTTTAATGGTGTCCCCATGGCTAAATAAAAGACAACTAAGGCCGAGATAAAATAAACCTTTTGCATGGTTGGCACCGGCGGAAGATTTTCGCCAAACCGGTGTTTTAATGGCCCTAACAACTGAAAATAGACAACCAGTAAGATTATGACGAGAAGCATAACTTCTGGATGCCATAACGCAAAAAAGTTATAATGCTGAAACAGAAATGCCATGATATACCCTCGCTCATTCTAGTTGAAAATCATTGATGTCCTCCATTATAGCCCTTTCTTTTGAAGTTCCCACAGAACCTAAGTCCTTAGGCGTCGTTACTTGAATACCGGCGCTTTACGCACTTTGGTGGCTTGCTCAAAAGCATAGGCCAGTTGGATCAGGAGCGATTCCTGAAAAGCCCCAGCCGTAAAGGTCAAACCCAACGGCTTTCCTGCCTGGGTATATCCCATGGGTACCGTAATAGAAGGATAACCCGCTCTGGCTGCAATGTCTGCTCCTCGGTTATTCATAAATATTAACGCATCGAGACGGTAATCCTCTAGGGTTTTGTCAATGCCTTGACGTTGTGACCACTCCAAATCACGACGACGGGCCATAAGATAGCGGGCATCCGTCAATCGGCCCTGGGTTGCAAAGGACTCCATTAAAACAGATTGTCCATAACGCAAAGCGTCTTGACTATGGGCATTGTTGAAATCTATCACATCTTTAAGCGTTTTGGGTCCGTTGCTTGTCCACTTGTTTAAATAAGCATTTAATGCCGCGGGAAATTCGTAAAGAAGCACATCATAAGTCCAGTTTTCGTTAGCGGTTTCGATATTGGCGGGATCTACAATTTCAGCACCAGCATTACGCAGGACCTCAAGAGCTTGGTCAAAAATTGCCCGTTCTTCATCAGTCGCCTGATCAAGATACCGTTGGCGGGGAACACCTAAACGTCTTTTTTGCAATCCATCCGCTATTAAATCTCGCCGGTAGTCAGGGAATCCCGGTGCCAGGGCCGTTACGGGATCTTCGGGATCAAATCCTTGGATAACCGTTAACAAGATGGCGGCATCAGTCACCGTAGTGGCCATAGGACCAGCCGTATCTTGCGAATAAGCTATGGGCACAATGCCGGATCGGCTGACTAATCCGATTGTGGGTTTGATGCCCACCAACGAATTTTGGCTTGAAGGACTCAATATGGATCCTGACGTCTCCGTACCTAAAGCCACAGGCGCAAATCCGGCTGCGATAGCTGCTCCAGATCCTGAACTGGATCCGCCAACGTCAAAAATTCCGGGGCCATAGGGATTCATGACTTGTCCCCCGTGAGAGCTGTAACCATTAGGCATATGGTCGGACATAAAATTAGCCCATTCTGTTAAGTTGGTCTTTCCCAAAATCATGCCTCCGGCCTCGCGAATTTGCTTAATAACGAAGGCATCTCTTAGGGCATAATTATCTTTAAGAGACAACGAGCCTGCTGTGGTATGCATATCCCCATCAACAGCAATATTGTCTTTCACTAATACGGGCACACCAGCTAATAGTCCGCCATGCTGGTACCGTGCGACTTTATCGGCACGCCGAGCCTCGGCTAACACATGCGGATTCAATTCCAAGACAGCATTGATCCGCTCGTTATACTCGGCAATGGTCGTTAAGAATTCCCATAACCACTCTTGCGCACTGATCTTACGCTGCCTCCAGCGGTCTTGAAAGGTTGCAATCAGGGACATGTTGGATAAGCCTGAATCTTATAGAAGGCAAAAAGATTGAGGGACATCGTGGCTCCTCATAATTCTGGGTCAAGAACACTTAGGCACCCATATTAAATAGCGCGTCATATCTTCAGCTTTTGCTTCTAAAAGACCAGACGTTCCTCCTCTCGCGTTTCATTCGGTCCTATTTTGAAGGCTCTAAAAAGTTTACGGCATAAGATTCCCACAAATTTATATCGAGAACACTTGGGATATTTTAATTATAAAACTCCTTTTCAGAGCCGAAAATAAAAATATCAAGCTTTAGGCACGGTGTTTCCTTCCCTGCAACAGAGATTTTCTCGTTTACTAATACGAGTTGGCTCCTGGCGCATCATTTGACGATGATACCCCATAGGGGTATCATGAATTCGAATTATGGCCAAGCAATCTCTGACCAGAGTTCGCAATATCTCAGGTGTTGTGTTGTCATATGACGGCAAAAGCGTCACCATATATGAGAGGGCTCGATATTTTTAAGCTATTACGGGAAAATAACATATCATGACTATTTAACCAACGAGGTGAAATTATGGATGCTCGCAAAGTCATCATTTTAGGAACCGGGCCGGCAGGGCTTACGGCAGCAATTTACGCAGCACGCGCGAATCTCAGCCCTTTAGTTATAGAAGGCAATGAACCCGGGGGCCAATTGACTCTGACGACCGAAATTGAAAATTTTCCTGGCTTCCCTGATGCCATCATGGGACCCGATTTGATGGAAAATATGCGGAAACAAGCCGAACGGTTTGGGGCCGAATTTATTTTTGGTATGGCAACATCCGTGGATTTACAGACACGTCCGTTCCGTGTTGTGGTGAATGAAGCCGATGAATTTTTTGCGGAATCGCTGATTATTTCTACAGGAGCCTCCGCGAAAATGCTCGGCATCCCAGGCGAAGCTGAAGCGTTAGGGCATGGCGTTTCCACCTGTGCGACCTGTGATGGATTCTTTTTCCGTGACAAGAAAATTATTGTCGTCGGCGGTGGCGATTCAGCCATGGAAGAAGCCACATTTCTGACCAAATTTGCGTCGGAGGTGACCATTGTGCACCGCCGTGATACCTTGCGCGCATCCAAAGTCATGCAGGAACGGGCCCACAACAATCCTAAAATTAAGTGGATGATGGATGTCACGCCAGTCTCAGTGAAGTCTGAAAACAACCATGTCGTTGGGTTGGAAGTTCGCGATAACAAAACAGGCGAGACCAAGGTCCTAGACACGGAAGGGATTTTTGTGGCGATTGGTCATAATCCGAATACCGCTTTTCTCAATGGACAGGTTGAAACCGATAAAGTGGGATATATTATTACAAACCCGCACAATACCGCCACGAGCGTTCAAGGTGTATTTGCTTGCGGAGACGTTATGGACTCCCATTATCGTCAAGCCATTACGGCTGCGGGAAGTGGCTGCCGCGCCGCCATGGATGTAGAAAAATATCTTGAAGGCTCATTTGTCTATGATTGGTCCATGAGTGGCACGCACTAGAATTCAGGCCGTTCCCGATTTCAGGGAACGGCCTGGCTGTTGCATACCGAAATATCCTATCTTTCATGTATAATTATGCTGTTTTTCTGACGGGTTCACACAATTCGGGCATGAAGATTTTTGTTTGACACCCCGGAATGGATACTGCACTATATAGGGGATACTCCCCCAAAAATTTAAGGAGGAAGCATATGGCCCATGTAATTACTGGTTTATGCCAAGACACCAAAGACCAGAGCTGCGTCGAAGTTTGCCCTGTTGACTGCATTCATCCAGCCCAAAGTTTGGACGGTGACGAAGCTTACGAAGCGGCTCCCCAGCTTTATATCGATCCCGATGTGTGTATTGACTGCGGGGCTTGCGTTCCGGAATGTCCAGTTGGTGCCATTTTTATGCAAGAAGATTTGGCGCCCGAAGATGAAAAGTACATCGAGATTAACGCCGCTTATTATCGCAAATAATTGACACAAGCCTAGGACATGCCTAGGCTTGTTCTTTGTCATACACCACTTGCTTCACAGATGGCCGTGAGGATTGTCCAGGTTTTACATAACCCCATTGCGAGTATGCAATCAACCGCTTCCCCCAATTTATTCCCGGTTTCTCAATATATCTAAAACTGAGTTCACTTACAGCCAGACTCAATGCTCCTGCGACGAATAATCGCAAGACAAACCCTTGCAATGTATGCGTATTCGCAAAAGACCAGTCACTGACTTTCCCTAAAATAAACCAGTGGGTCAAATATAAACTGTAACTACGGGTTCCAATATATTGCAACACCTTATTGTGCACTAACCATGACAAACCGGAGTAATCTTTCCAAGTCAGCCAAACCAATAAATAATTCGGAATCACCCATAAGAGATTTGCCATTTGGAAAGACCACTCATGCCACCCGAGAAACAAGGCCCACATGAGCCATAATGTGCTCCAACCACGCAAAGTCGGTTCATGATCGAACTTCACCATCCCGAGTCCGGCCGCGAACCATATTGCCTGAGTAGGAAAACTCCATAGTAAAAAGGAATGAGCCCAATGTGGCCAAGTAAACCAAAGATGCTGCAAAATAATGGGCCATAACACAGCTCCCATCAAACCCCATACGAGAAAAGTCCATGCTGATACTTTGGGAAAAATACGCCGCATAACAAAGGGGAATAATGCGTAAAACGTCATTTCCACACCGATAGACCATTCGACACCAATCCACGAATTTTGAAACCAGGGAACCCAGCCAAACACGAATGTCACATGGGCCAACAAATTTTCCCAAGTAAAGATATGCCCTTGCATTGTCGTGGGAACAACCGTAGGATTTCCCGTGGTCCATAACCCTGTGACCAGCAACATTAGATAAAATAACGGAGCGATGCGAAAAAATCTTCGGGTCCAAAAAGCTTTTGCTGGCGCGGCATCCTTGTGATGGCGATATTGCCAACTCAAAACTAATGTGAGCGCGGACACCATGTAAAAAAGCCCAACCCCTTGGTCACCTTGACCCACGAAACGCATCCACCAGGGACCGTAAAATGGCCGGATTATCGCAGCATGAAAGACCATTACGCTTAAAATAGCTATTCCCCGTAGTGCATCCAGCCTAGCATAGCGCGGAGGAGAAGAACCAACCCAACCCTTTTGTTGCCGACCGCTCGTACCACGTATCACACGCTGTCCTCCTTCATCGCAAAATTTCCTCATGAGGATTGAGCGTATGGGGTAAAAGTGGTGGCCACCACATGGCTATGCTACCAAGTTCATATCCATCGATCTACCCAAAATGGTCAAACTTCAGGCAGACTTCAGGAACATTAGAAGTAGAAGGAGGCTGGATAACCAGCCCCCTTACCTACAAATCGTCATCTTATCCTGAAATCGACGGAGGTTGTGGCGTATTAGCACCAGTTCCAGGCCTTCGTGATGTCCTTTGTGATGATTTTTCATCACGATCAATGCTCATCGCGACTTTGCGCAGGGTGAGCAATAAGATCGACATGACCACAATCTGAAAAATCCACCAGGCGGGATCCCACCAATGCGGGACGCCTTCGCTGTAGGGCATTTTCAGCGGTAGTGTCGGCCAAAATCCGCCTCCCATATCGTTTCGTCTCCTCTCTGGTCTCAAATAATGTAGACGGCGAGCCAGCTCGCAATCCACGCTAGCGCCACATAAATCCAGAAGTAGACACTGGCTTCCGCCGTCCAAAACCGTTCGGGAGCCATGTTCTGGCGGACATTGCGGAGAATACTAATCCCCAGCATTATCAGCCCAATCACGGCATACACCAGATCCGCCCCCAGAATCACATAGTACATTTCTCCAAAGCGGGACTGGGGCGACACATACCGCATCCCCCACTGGTACACAAGGCCTAAAAGCGCCAAGAGCCCCAACCCCGCCGCGATTTTGAGGCGGGATCCCACCCGATCCCGGTCTTGCAAGTGGCGGCCGGCCTTGACCGCTTGCCAGGCGACGAGGGCACTGACCGCCATCAAGGCGGCAACCACCACGCCAAAGCCTTGGTTGGCTTGCGGTGCCACATACGTGCCGTCATAGAGATACTTCGCCTCAAACAAGACGACGAACGGCACAATTTGGGTGGCAATAAAGACCAGCATACTAAAGCGGACCGCCCGGTAATTATGCGGGGTAATCGCCTCACTGCGGCGCTCGACAGGCATTTCGGGTTTATTCACCATCGTTGTTCCCCCCTATTTGTTGTGTGGTGTCGGCACATAATCATGCCAGTCATAGTGGGGATCCGTGGAAGCCCGGCTGGTGGCAGCCAGCTCATCCATCGCCGTGGTTACCACCGGCACCGTGGACCCTTCCCCGTATTTGTAGAGACTGGCCACAATTTCGGGTTGTACGGGGAAATTGTGGTGAGGCGGCGGCGAGGCTGTAAACCACTCCGGCGTTTTGGCATTCCACGGATTCTCGCCCGCTTTTTCGCCATTAGCCCAGCAGTACCCAATGTAGATAATATTGGCTACAAACGAGGCCCCCAAGATAAAGGCAAAGATCGACACCTCAAAGTTCATCGGTTGGAGGTAGGCCGGATAGGCCGGCACCCAGCGGTTCATCCCGTGTAATCCTAAGAGGAAGAACTGGCTGAAGGTGAGGTTGAAGGCAAAGAAGGTGATAATCGCCAACGTCTTCCCCCAGGTCTCGTTGTACATGCGGCCCGAGAGTTTCGGCAACCAGTAATACATCGCCCCAAAGCCACTGAAGACCATCGATCCGATAATGGTGTAGTGGAAGTGCCCCACCACCCAGAAGGTGTCATGAAGCTGCAAGTTGACAATCGGGTCCGCCAAAAACACGCCCGTGAGGCCCCCGATCAGGAAATTGAACATGCTCATCAAGATCCAGATGACCGGGGTGGTCAGCCGAATTTTCGACTTCCACAGCGTGCCAATGGCCGCCATGTAGGCAAACCCGGTGGGAATGGAAATCATCTCCGTGAAGAAGGAGAACGGCAAGATCTCGCTATTGCGCAAGTTGGTGAACATGTGGTGCGCCCACACCAGCCCCGAGAGCATCATCACGAACACCAAGCCAATCACGGCCCATTGTCGGCCAAACAGCGATTTTTGCGCCATGACCGGAATAATTTCATTCCATAGGGCGAAGGCGGGGACGGCAATGATGTACACTTCAGGGTGGCCAAACAACCAGAAGAGCATCAGATAGGTTAAGGGACTCCCTGTTGCCGTAAAGAAGTTAAGCGGCACGATTTTATCTAACAGCCCCATCACGAAGGTCGTCTGAATTTCCGGGAACCAAATTAGCATCAGCAAATTGACACTCACCTGGCCCCACACAAAGAGGGGTAAGCGCCCCCAGGTCATCCCCGGAGCCCGGCGGAACATCACCGTCGCCACCAGGTTTAAAGCGACGATGAGGGACGAGGTGGTGAGCGCCAAAACCCCCAAGTAGTAGAAGATAATGCCATTGGCATCTTGTCCCGCTAAGGGCTCATAGCCGCGCCAGCCGGTCGACCATTCTCCCAAAATCGGGCTAAAGAGCACGGTCAAGATCCCGGCGGGGACCAACCACACGCCAATGCCTGAGAGTTTCGATAGGACCGTTTCACGGGCCCCAATCATGAGGGGCACAAAATAGTTACCTAAGCCCCCAATCATGAACACGGTGGCGAAGGAAAACATCATCAAGGTGCCGTGAATCCCCACCGCCGTCAGGTAATTGCTGGGATAATGAAAAATCGTCAGGTACGGGGTCATCAGCTCATAGCGCATGAGCATCGCAATGGCTCCCGCGATCAGGAACCCCCCCATGGCGAACATCATATACTGGATGCCGATGACCTTGTGGTCGGTGGCAATTTCCCAGTAGCGCCGCCAGCCTTTTTCTTTTTCCACCCAGCGGGTTTCAAAGCCCATAAGCGGCAATAAGACGGCGTCATAGACGCCGATGCCTAAGAGCCATCCTATCACGGCCCCAACCCACCCCAACGTCACCGAGGGACCCGTCACAAAGGGATGCCCCCGAAACGGATCGACGGCAATCACAAACGTGTTGACCAAGAGAAATCCAATAGCGGCCCATAAAAATCCCCGCAGCACCGGAGGCATCATGGCCTTCTTCGGGTGCTGGAGCGGTTTGTGTTCGGGCGTCATTACAGCTTGTGCCACGATTATCCCTCCTTCAAAATCTCCCTCATCGTCGTCGGTCGTTCAAGGCGGCGTTATCCCGCCCCATTGGCTAACGATTTTTCGTATTGAATCCACTGCGCGAATTGCGCTTGCGACACCACTTTCAAGGGCGCTTCCATCCACGGATGACCCGGTCCACACACTTCAGCACATTGCACCCGCACCATCGGATTCACGCTGAAGGACGTAATCTTGGTCGGGGTCAGGTACTCATAACGGGTTTCCCCGGGAATCACATCCTCTTTAATGCCAAAGGCCGGAATCCAGAAACTGTGAATCACATCGGCATATTGGTCGTAGGTGTGATAGGGGTCATACGAGCGCAAGACAAATTCCACGGGCTTGTTGACCGGCAGTTCCAACAGGTCTTGCCCGTTGGCATTGACCGTCTGCGTCAGCCCATATTGCGGATAGCTAAAGATCCATTCCCACTGCCGGGCGGTGACATCGACAATCAAGTCGTGGGTGTTGGCTGCAGGTTCATCCAAGGCAAACATCTGCTCCATCGCGGAGGTCGTGGGATGGAGGAAAAAGAGCAAGTTGATGACAATACTGCCCCCGACCCACATCACCACAAACGCTTTGTTGTCCACCGCGAACCGGCGGTTCGCGGGCGGCATTTCCCCCCGCTTGGTGTGAAAACGCACCATGGTAAAAAGCAAGAACAAGACGACAAAGACAAAAATCGGGGTGAGGACCACCAAGATGAAATTAAACGCCTGCAGCGCCAATTCCCCTTGGTTGGAGACAATATAATACATCGGGTTGTGATGAATCAGGACCCGGTCCCCAATCTCTCCCAACACACTAAAGACGACCCATAAAATCGTAAATAAGACATTCTCTCCCATGATGGGCGTGCTCCTTTCTCAGCCTCAGGCCGGCAAAATCATGACTTTCCCGCGCATACCCGTACGGTAGTGAATGTACTGTTGGACAAAGCAACCATAATCCCAAATCCCGGGTTTATTGGGCACGGTAAAGGAAATATGGATGCTGCCGCCGGGTTTCAACGTCGGGCTAAAGTCGCCGCCCGTTTGGATGTTAAAGAGCGCCTTAGGCCCGTCATAGGTCACAATCGCTTTGTTGGGCACAAAGTTATCGATGTTATAGGGATCACTCAAGGTCACATGGACCCCATCCCAAAAGTCGACGGCCCAGGCGTCCGCCGAGAGATTGCCAAAGGCTTGGAAATAGGCCTCATTCACATGGCGGCCCATGGTCCATTCATGCCAGTGGGTGTGACTTTGATTTTGGAAGATAATGTCCATCTGGTCGCCAACGCGCCAGGTCATGTAATTGGGGATGTAATAGTAGTCGTACGCGTAGAGGTGGACCGTCCCGGAACTCACCGGCGATCCAAAGAGACCGCGCGCGGCATCCACGAGCGCTTGGCGCCCAAAGAGGGTCACTGCGCCCGCCACCCCTAAGGCGGCACTGCCGACGAGGAACTGGCGGCGACTCCATTGTTGCTCTTCAGGAATTTCCGGTTCAACCGGGGGCTCATTTGGTAATTTGTTCACCCAAGTTCCTCCTTCCAATCTTCATCTTTACTGTGTTCAGGATTGAAATGATGGCACTCCGGACGGCACCACTTTCACGATGTCCCACAAATCGCTCGTAGGCGTATTGTCCGGATCGCCATTAAGCATATCGCCTAAAATAAACGTCCCGACCTTCGATGCGGTAAACGTGTAAGATTGGCTTTGTCCCGGTAATAACCCTGCCGTCGGCGAAGTAACCACTTGAGCATACGGTTCGCCTGCGCCCGGAAAGGCTAAGTGATGATGATCATAGATACCTATTGACTCCGGTATCGGGCCATTGTTCACAAAGTTCATAGTAACGTGATAGTCGACAGGAATTGTGATGAGTAGATGTCCCTGTGTAAACCCATCAAACACATTCGCCTGCTTGGCACTCGAGTAGGTGCTTTCAATCTTTAAATCGACCGTCTTGGTTGCCGGATGGACAATCATCCACTGCGAGGCATTGATGCTTTGCGTACCGCAACCAGCCAAAGCCAATCCAAGCATACCCAAAGCTGTCAGCCCAGCCCATTTACTTTTCACCAAACACCATCCTCTCCCTCCACATAATCAACCCACATATGTGACGGGCATGATCATCCACGTGCATTGCTATTTTGTTTCCGAGGCATCATTAACTTCCGATATATGAGCATGGGAGTACTTAACCACTTGTACGGGATCTAGCGTTATCAGACCTGCGTCTACCATTTCATCAAGAACGGGGAGGAACTTATCAATATCTTCTTTCGTATCAACAATTTCTACGACAACGGGCAAATCATCCGATAAATCCAAGATATTAGCTGTATGGATACGAGAGTTAGGCCCATATCCTTCCAGAGCTCGAATCACAGTCGTACCTGCTAATCCATTTTCTCTAGCCTTCAAAACAATCTGGTGATATAGCGGCTTGTGATGCCAATGTACATCTTCTCCGATCATAATGCGAAGTCGAATTCCATCACCTACTAAGGGTTTATGTGTGTGATGCATCGTCGATCAACACCCTTCAAAAACTCATTGCAGTTCTACCAAAAGATCGTCATGAGGAAGTCTTCTTAAGCATAAGGATTTATTTAAGGTAGCAGCATAAAAAAACAAAACCTCCTTAGAAAAGGCAGGTGTCATTAGCTTGATATCAAGCGGTTGGGTAGCGGTCAACACCATGACCATATTAAAGTTACAAATCGAATTGTACTTCACAATATCATTACTTGACAACATGTTATGGAATTTTTTTGCGAATAGCACAAAATACCCGTTATCGTTTCAACATAAAGAGTCCCGGTGACGATTTTACTAGGTTATGGTGCCAAAAACGATTTATGGGTAAATTTCATCTCCCAATTTGCATCTGTAAGTTTGGGTTTGGGTGAGAGGTCTCAGGCAGAAATAATTCGGACCTAAAGCATAAGACATGATATTTTATTGTAGTTCTTTGCAACAATGTATGAGGTATGAGGCACGATGTATGTATATAATGTTACTCACCATACGTTTGGCTCAAATATCCATTCATGAGGAAGTGTTTCTAAAAGAGGACTGGCTGAGTGTACAGGCGTATCCGTTTCCGCGTCAATTAAGGCTGGCGGTATGTCATTTAGGGGCAGGGAATATTCACGCCAGCACAAATCGGGTGATGTGGGGTATTTTCGCAATGTCGGAATTATTTGCGATGTTTGGCAACAGTCATATCAGATGGTTGAGAAGCAGGGCAGGAGGCGCAATCCAAATACAACGCGAGAGCCTCAACAATTAATGATTCTTCATCTGTTCGCAAGTCTTGAGCACAGGTAGCAAGTTTATTAGCCAATTCATTAGTTATCGGAATATTCAATCTATAAGTTAAAGGGATAATCACGCCTTGACCACCTCCCTGTTGTCTTACAGGATTCATATGAAAAATGTAGAACCCTTACGAATTATGGACCATATCACACCAGAAGTATAGTCCAGATAAAAAATTTCTCGACAAAATATGCCTGTATTCGGCCATCTTTTGGGCATTTGCACGGTTTCCCGAGCCATTAAAGACTTGGCCCCCGAGGATATGAGGGCCAATCTTTAACGTGTTGGCTCAAAAAGCTCGCCGAACCGCAAGCCACAACGGTAAAAGGAAAGACGGAAAGCACGGGAAACCACGGAGTGGTTTTCACCAGTAAGGGAAATATTGCAAAGGCGATGCCGGGAGGAAAAAATAAACCTAAAGGGGGTAATATCAGAAAAACAATTATCCCTGCCAAGGCAGCAATTAAGGGACCATGAAACCATAGTCCCAATAAACTCCCCACAGCTGCACTTAAAGTACCTCCAAGAATGATTGGCCCCGGTTGCGACACCGTTTGCTGTGGCAAAGCCACGATGAGGGTTAACGTGGCTCCGAATGGTGGCACCAAAAATGCGGTCAAATGCCATGGCTGTTGATCAATCAAGGCAAACAAACCCAGAATCACACCAAACCACACATACGTTTGCCATGGCAACCGAAACGGATAACGCTGCAAAAATGGTTGTCTCATAAATCCTTGGCCTCACATCGTAATTTCCTCACACGTCATAAGACTCTCAATGATAATTCGTGACTTCAGAATTACCGCTGCTTATTTTTTAATGTCGTACTATGGGGCAATCCCGACACGCCAGGATGTAGATAGGAGCGAATTTGCGCCACAGCAATGCCCACTTCACCAAATCCCGTCGCAATCAATTTCACCTTACCCGGGTAGTAAACCGCATCGCCAACTGCCCAAATCCCAGGTCGACTGGTTAGCATAGAATCCAATGACACTTTAATTGTTGAACCCTTCAATTCAATTCCCCATGTCTTCACAGGGCCTAAATCCGGATGAAATCCTAATCCACCAATAATGGCGTCCACAGCTAATTCACTGGGACCCTGTTCGTGATGCTTAACACGAACCCCGGTGACTTGATGGCGGCCATAGATTTCTTCGACTTCGGCTGGCGTAATGATCGAAATGTTCGGGGCTTCATGCATTTGCCGAACACTGTCTTCTTGCGCTCGAAACTCATTTCGACGGTGGACAATGCTAACTTTATGAGCCTTCTTGGACACGGCCAGCGCCCAATCAACGGCGGTATCTCCTCCTCCCACGACCAAAACGTGTTGACCAGCAAACGTATCTAATGGTGGAACAAAGTAGTGAAGTCCCTTTCCTTCAAAAATTTCAGCCCCTTGGGCAGGTAATCTGCGGGGAGTAAATGAGCCAATACCAACCGCTAATAAAATCGCGCGCGAATAATGCACGCCCCGTGTGGTATGCAAAAGAAAGTTTCCATCATCCAAACTTTCCACAGCCTCTACCGATTCCTTTAAGACCACTTCGGGATGCATACGCTCCATTTGAGCTACTAAGTTTAACGCCAAATCCTTGGCTGCGATTTCAGGAAAACCTGCCACGTCATAAACAGGTTTTTCAGGATAGAGGGCATATAATTGTCCACCCAATTCAGGCAAACTTTCAATAATTTTGACTTTCATCCCATGCAAACTCGCCAAGGTGGCGCCAAATAATCCCACGGGCCCTCCGCCGACGATTGTTACATCATATAATTCCGTATGAACCGCCTCCAATCATATTTCTTGCGCTAGCCCGCGTTGATATCCATCGAATTCATCGGATCATGGTCGTTATGGCCAGGTATAGGCTTACGACAATGGCTATCTTCATTTAGCCGACTATATCTGACTATACCAAGGAGAGAATCAATTTGACACTTTAGTTTTTTAATGTAGCGGATTGCCCCCAGATTGGCAAGGGGATGATTTTTGTCTATTGGCCGCATCCATCCCTTTCGTAAAAGGAACCCTCTCGTAAAGATGATCAACCAATAGATATTTGTCTCTCAAACTAAATCGGTCAAAGTGGCCCCTGAAATCGCCCCAAGAATACTGACTTTAATGACGCACTACAACCCCCAAGACAAAACCCATTCGCCGGTTATTTATTTTCACCGGGGAAAGGGCTCTGGAACCCTCAGGTTAATAAATTGGAAAAATCAGGAAAGAGAACTGGTGGATTTAAATCCGTAACGTCGCAATTATTTTTTTGGGATTCAATAGCAAATCAAGGGCAACATAAATATTCGGTACAAAAATATCCGCCACTTGAAGTACTTTGGCGGCTGTTCCCTCTGGGCCACCTGTAACAATGGACAAATCAGCCCGAGTAAACATTTCATAATCATTCCAACCATTTCCTACGGCCACCACACCTCCTGCCAACTGTTCAACAAACCGTGCCTTGTCCTTGCCGGTTTTCACGATCTCTACCCGAACAGGCAATGCTTTAAGGGCATTATGAACCGAGCCGAAAGAATCCGCTGTTAAAATCACACACGGAAGCAAATTTGAAACACGAAACAGTAAGGGCCCTAAATCGGGTAACAAATCACCTCCATTGGCTAACGTGCCATTAAAATCAAAAACGGCATGGGCGAGCTGCAGTTCGCCTTGGCCGGGAATATCAATGGTATACATCAAGACATCCTCTCCTACTTTTTCATTAACGGCTAATGTCTATCACACCTATGTGTTCAAAGAATTCTCACATCAGTGGAATTCTGAGGTTCTCCTTTGTCTCTTGACACGCCATCAAGGCATCAGCCAAGGAGGGCGATAAAAATTGACCATGGGTTACCATAACCCGGCAATAGCGAGTTAGCCATGTATGCCACCACCGCTTACGCTGCCACTCCTTAGGAAAAAATGGTTTCCACCATCCTTTAATCTCAACCAGACCTTGATAATGCGCATAACACACCGAAAAACGTAAGGCTTGGCGAGCACGAGCCATTTGGACAAGATATCGACTAAATCGTAATATCAACGCCTTTTCGAACTCGCATGCGGAGCAAGACGCATACTCGCCGAGACGAACGGCAGCTAGAACGTGAGGACAATTGTGATTCATCGTGTCAGGCGATAAAGAATCTGCCCACTGGCATAAGTCCATAATATGCCGCGGACACAAAGTCCCGTCCTTCTTATTGCCATCATAAGCAGAAGATCTCATCATAACTTCTTGAAAATGGGTAGCTAATCCTCTTTGTTGACCCACACACATCATGCACTGGTCATCGTCTAAAGAACTTATAAACAAGTGATCCCACTGGGACGCCAAGATTGTTGGATAACGATCCCTTTTCCATAACAGTTTTCTCCAAATCCCTCTTGGCTTAAAAGCGATATTTCTTCTGGTCATTGTTCCTTCACTCGCTCTGAATCCCATCCAGCAAATGGTAAAGACGAATCCATGGCTTCGATGAGCAACAAACGATTATATTTCGCCACACGCTCTCCACGCTGGGGAGCCCCTGCCTTAATAAAGCGAACACCGTCTGCTATGGCCAAATCAACCATCATGGTGTCACACGTTTCTCCGGAACGATGAGAGACAATCGCGTCCCATCCAGCATCATGAGTCATGGCAATAACTTCACGAGTTTCCGTCAAAGTACCAATTTGATTTAATTTAATTAAAACCGCCGACGCTGCGCTTTCTTGAATACCTCGCATAACCCGTTCCTTGTTTGTGACAAAAATGTCATCGCCGACAATATTCACATGCTTAGGCATTTCACGCATCAACTCGGCCCAATCAGACCAGGCATCTTCCGATAACCCATCCTCTATCGAAATGAGCGGATAATCCCTGACCCAGGTTTCATACTGATCAATAAGTTCTTGAGCCGTCACCTCATGGCCATACCATGCATACCGTCCGTTCTGAAATAGTTCACTCGCTGCCACATCAATGCCGAGCGCAATATCCCTTAACGGACGATATCCAGCCCGTTCGATACTCAAGATGAGCAACTCGAAAACTTCGCGAGGATCCGCGAATTCCGGGGCAAATCCTCCCTCGTCACCCACCGTCGTCCGGTATCCTTGCTGATGCAATATCTCTTTCAATACTGTGTAAGTGTCAACCCCCATCGCCACTGCTTCTTGCATACTGTCAGCGCCCCCAGGGATAAGGAGAAATTCTTGAATTGGCATCTTCGTATCCGCGTGAACACCGCCGTTAATCACATTCATTTGGGGAATGGGAAGCCCAGGGGAGTAGTGAGAATTTAAATAGGCATAGGCAGGTAGGTTGCGATACGTAGCTGCCGCAGCACTCACGGCCAATGATACTCCTAAAATACTATTAGCTCCCCATCTGTGTTTGGAAGCGGTACCGTCGCCCCCGATTAACTGGTGATCAATATCGTCTTGTTGTTCTGGGTCTAACCCGAGAATAACAGGCCTAATCAAGTGATTCACGACGTGCACCGCTCGCATGACGTCTCCCCGTCGATACAGACCAGACTGATCCCGAATTTCTTGAGCTTCATACCGTCCCGTAGATGCCCCGTGAGGAACAGCTGCTCCACCTTTATGTCCGGTATCTAAGGTCACTTCGACAAAGAGGGTCGCATCAGCACGGGAATCTAAAATTTGGTACGCGTGAACATCGGCAATGGCTGCGTGAGGCATCCTCTTTCCTCCCTTGCGGATTATTTCTGGGAAGATGAAAAAATAACACCTTCCCCAGAGAAGGTGTTATTAGCGGCTACATCCGCATTTCGGCTCACGCCAGGGCCAACACCATGACCGATTATGATTAGTATTGTGCCACGGTCGACTTTGTGTGGTCAACGTCTAAATTCTTAAATGCATCACGAAGTATGATTCTTATGGCGTAGATTTTCTTGACAGCATCAACAACACTCCCTAAACTAAAATTAAATTATCAATGCAAACGGGCCATGGAGCTGGCCTTATTAAATGTCGTTCTCGCGGCTAATGGCTCCTGATTATTTCCAATCAGGGGTTTTTTTATTCCCTGATTCCGAAAGGGGAATTATCATGAGCGTAGAACGCCTCCAATCTGAGTCATGGATTCTGCCCATTACGTCTAGCGATTGGCTGGAAGAACACCAGCTATTCAATTTAACTCCACATTACTTTCGTAAACTCACCGCTCCGGAATTTACGATTGCGGTGGTCAACCGTCATAACCGGCTGATTGGTACCATTGGGTATCGGGAAGTTTTACAGGAACTTTTAGATACGGGATCGCAAGTGACGCAAAGTCTATGGCCCCCATTTACCTCGGTTGAAGAATCCGAGTGGTCATGGATGAAACGGATTCAAAACTTTACACCCATTCCGGCTGGACTCTTAATGCGTCCCGCTCCCCCTATATTGACCCCGCCGTGGGATTTGTGGCGCGCTGCAAGTCTATTGACCATGACCTCTCATGACGTGCTGTGGGCCGTTGATGAACGCAAAGTTCCGCAGGGTAAGATTACTATTGGGTCATTACAATATCATCCGGAATGGAATATGCTCACCTAAAGAAGCCATCACTCTTTGCCATCGCAGATCCTCTGTGGAAGCACTTTGCCACAGAGGATCTTAAAGAAGATAAGAGGGAAAAAACCATTTGTCTGGATTCTCATTACGACTTATTACGACTTAAGAATAAAGTGAATAGGTGACCATCAACTTCATTCATTGTTATAGGCTTAGCGGTTAAATCCATTCTAAATCGCTGACCGTTTGGTCCGTAACCACATTTCCCGTATGTTTGGGGGCCTTAGGTTCCAATAACAAAACTTGTACTTCCTGAGCTGCCACCGGCATATGATCGACACCATGGGGAATCACGACGAATTCCCCTTCTCGCACCGTCAGATCCTGGTCTCGCATTCGAATTTGTAAGGTCCCTTTAACAACCAAAAACATTTCATCTTCCTCTTCGTGACGGTGCCACACAAATTCTCCTTGGAGTTTAGCTAGCTTCACATACATATCATTGACTTCGCCCACAATCTTGGGATGCCAGGTTTCATGAAATAACCGAAATTTTTCCGACAAATTGACAGGAGATATCATAAAGGTCAACACCCTTTTCTGTTTAAAGTCTAGCTTGTTCGATGAGAACGTAGGACGAATATTCCCCAATGCACACCGAGAGTAAAAGGACAGCCAGCGCATTTAAGATTTTTCATCATGGATCCAAGGCTGATCATCCAATAATTTTCGAACATGACGGACAATCTCATCACGCAGTGTTCTCAGCCCATTCATGTGTGTTATGGGATCTACTGAGCTTGACACGTCAGGTCCCGGAATCGACCAGTGCACGTGATAAGGTCCAGGAGGAGGAATAGGACAAACAGCACGACTTGGATCACATAAGGTTACGACGACATCAAAATCTGCCATGTCATAAAGAGCCAAAGGCACAGGAGAATGCATCACAAAAGGTATTCCAATTTCTTCAAGAAGCTGTGACAATTCGACCCGTACTTGTTGGGCAGGATTGACTCCGGCACTAAATGCTTCGATATGTTGTCCACCGAACCAGTGGGCGGCAGCTTCGGCAATTTGACTGCGAAGCGCATTTTCTCCTCACACAAACAATATTTTCACGACTTGGGACATCTTGACCCACCCCTTTTGACTAAGCCAAGTTCATTATACAATAAGGATATAACAGTTTATGGATACCAATATCCAGATACATAGACGGCGGCATCAATAACAAGACCACAGCGTAATGTGAAACAGATTACAGTCATGACATCTAATCTTATCTACAATGAAATCCAGCCATTAAGCGGTTTTTAAAGTTCGCGATTTTCTAGCGTTATCTGTTCATCTCTAAAGCCGTATGCTTCGCAATTGATATCCCAAGAAGGGAGAACGTCCCTATGCCGTCTGTCGATATTTACACGCATCCCGGGTGTCCTGGGGTGAAGCTGCCGAAATATTTTTTAAACAACGAGGAATTCCTTATCAGATCTATAACATTGCCGACAATATCGTAGCCCAACAAAAAATGCAGCAATGGGGCTATAAAGAAACGCCCATCTTAGTGATTGGAGAGCAGATCCTTCGCGGATTTGATCCTGTCGCCTTAGAACAATGGTGGCGTCATAGCACATCGTGATAAATTCATCCCTTCACCGGTCTGCTGGCATCGTCGTTCCGGTGCTTATCAATTGCCAGTGGAAACAAAAGACGTATGTCTCACGGCATCCTTAAGCAACCTTAAAGCCATCTTAAGCCATCTTAAGCAGCAAGAAGGAGTGATTAACACGACCTCAAAAACCCTTTTCCCGGTCTCGTTTGAAACCATTACCCCAGACACCGTGCTCAAAGCCTATCATGACATTCGAGCGACAACGATGAACTTAACAATGCCGCTCGAAACCGAAGATTATGTCATTCAAAGTTGTCCTGAAGCAAGTCCGCCAAAATGGCATTTAGCCCATACGACCTGGTTTTTTGAGACATTCATTTTACAGCCATTCTGTGATACCTATCGTCCCGAACAAGATGCCTACCGCATGTTATTTAATTCCTATTATGAACAAGTCGGCCCTTACTTTCCAAGAGACCGTCGGGGAACATTATCTCGCCCCACTGTTCAGGACATCATACACTATCGGCAAAAAGTTGATGATCAAATCACGCAATGGATTCCTAGGTTATCTATGCCGCTTTTCAGCCGGATTGCTGAGCTTATTGGCTGGGGACTCCATCATGAACAACAGCATCAAGAACTTTTGATGATGGACATTTTGGCTAATTTTGCTGCAAATCCCCTTTTCCCCGCTTATCAGGATAACCCCTCAACCTGGGAGTCTTTAACCATCTCTCCTTGGCAATGGCTCGAAATTCCGGAAGGAATCACGTTTTTAGGTTACGAGGGAACAGGGTTTTCCTATGATAATGAAAAGCCTCGGCACAAAGTCTGGTTAACCCCCGCCCGCATTGCCAACCGTACTGTAACCAATCACGAATTTCTTGAATTCATTTTAGATGGCGGCTACCAAAATCCCACACTGTGGCTTTCGGATGGTTGGCATTGGTTATTGGACCATCATTGGCAACATCCCCGATATTGGCACCAAATCGACGGAGAATGGTTTGAATTCACCCTCTTGGGTCTTCTACCCTTACAACTCAATGCACCCGTCGTGCATCTCAGCTATTATGAAGCGGACGCTTTCGCTAGGTGGCGAGGGGGACGCTTACCCACCGAAGCCGAGTGGGAATGGGCAGCCACTCATCTGCCGATAACGGCCAGCAATTTTCTAGAATCCCAAATCTTTCATCCTGAACCGGTAATAGGCCCCCTAAATACGATGCTCGCCACCTTAGGCGGGGTATGGGAATGGACCCAAAGTCCTTACGCCCCATATCCAGGCTATCATGCTCCGAAGGGTGCTTTAGGTGAATACAACGGAAAATTCATGAACGGACAATATGTTCTGCGTGGTGGATGTGCCCTCACTCCTCAGTCACATATTCGCACCACCTACCGAAACTTTTTTTCTCCGGAATCCACATGGGCTTTTTCAGGATTACGATTGGCAGGAGATGTCCAATGAACCAAGAACGATCACGATATCATATTATTGACCGTCAACCTAAATCGGAAGATATTTTAACGGAAGTGTTAGATGGCCTGTCCCAACGTCCCAAGCGTTTGCCCCCAAAGTTATTTTACGACGCTCAAGGATCCTTGCTGTTCGAAGCAATTACCAAGCAGCCTGAATATTATCTCACCCGTGCTGAACAAGCGATCTTAGATCACATCCAAGAACCTTTACAGGCCCTGGTGCCTCATCCCGTTACCCTGATCGAACTGGGCAGCGGTAGCGGCGCCAAGACACGCCAGTTGCTTCGCCATTTGCCCCAAGCCACCACATATGTTGCCATTGATATATCGTTGGATGCGTTACACTCTGCCTTATCCGCATTGTCTCAGGAGTTTTTGCACCGTCAGTTCATTGGAGTCGCCGCAGATTATGGAGCAGCGTTCTCGTTGCCTCAAACTATCGACAAAAATCCCAAGCTTTTGGTCTATTTAGGATCAACGCTTGGCAATTTTGATCCTCCAGAGGCGCAAGAGTTTCTTGAACGGTGGGCCCAAAACCTATCCTCCTGTGATGCTTTATTGATTGGCATTGACTTAAAAAAGCAAGCCAGCATCCTGCATCATGCTTATAATGACGCGAAAGGGATTACGGCAGCGTTCAATCGCAATGTTCTGACTCGCATTAACCGCGAGTGCGGCGCCAACTTTCCCGTCAACCATTTTAGCCATCATGCCGAATACCAAGCTCAAAATGGACGGATTGCGATGTATTTGGTTAGTCATTATGCTCATCGAGTGAGCATTGCCGGGCATGAATTTGTCTTTGAGCAGGGTGAACGCATCCTCACCGAGTACTCCTATAAATACACCATTACCGAGTTTCAAACCTTGGCACGTCAAGCTGGGTGGATACCCCTTGCCGTCTGGACCGATCCACGTAATGCCTTTAGTCTTCATTATTTACGTCCCTTTCCGAAGGGAACAAAGGATGGAATCCATGAAAACGAAATTTGATTATTTGGCAGAAATTAATTTGTTAACAGAGCTGAGTGCAGAGGATATCGCGGCCATTGATGCTCTTGTCCCCATTATGTCCTACCCAGCGAACACCATTATTTACGAACCCGGAGATAAAATTCAACAAATCTTTTTCTTAAAACGTGGCAGGGTTCAACTATTTCAAGTCACCCCCGAAGGAAAGCAACTCACATTGACGGTTCTAGGGGATGGCAACATTTTTGGCGAAACGGACTTGTTTGCCACTGGAGCAGGGAGTTGTTATGCCAAAACAGTGGCTCCAACGCTGGTTTGTAAGATGGGGAAAGCCGATTTAGCGCGGTTTATGGAGCAACGTCCCCGGATTGCGTTGAAACTCGTTGAAATTCTCTCCCAAGAGATCCGGAAATTGCAAGCACTAACGACGATGTTATTGCTTGAAGATGTCAAAACGCGCATTGGATATCTGCTTCTGACTCTCTCCGATCAATTTGGCCAAGAAGAGGACCATGGGTGGGTACGGATCGACTTAAAGCTCACCCACCAGGAAGTCGCCCATTTAATCGGAGCCACCCGCGAATCCGTCAGTCTCGTTCTTAGCGAATTTCCCGCTGATACCGTGCAAACAGAACGGGGGGTAATTCGTGTGCAACCCAAACGATTAGAGAATCTGTTAGATGACTAAACAATCTCAACTTCATGAGTACCCTTCCCCAGTGTCCGGGGGAAGGGTGCCTGAATCTTCATTCCGCCCGTGAACAGCTCCTCGTCATATGACAAAGGCGACAGGCATTACCCTATCCTGTCGCGTTAATGTTCACGTGCTAGGTTATAAACCGTGATCTTAGCGAATGACAAGCCAGCGATTACTGGCTACATGGGGCAATAAGCGAAGGATTTTTCCCGATGAAAGTTCCACAACCGCGGTTTCCTTTAAATTTTCCACCGTTACCACAGCGGTTTTTCCCCCAGGTAACACGGCTAGACCACTTAACTGGTTGAGTCCTTGAAGGTTGACACGCACAGGAACCTCGCCTAAGTAGGTGTCATTGAGCGCAGAGAATTTCAAAATGTGACCAGAGAATCCCGCCGCATAGACATACTGTTGTCCCGGAGATACTGCCAGTTGCATAAATCCTGCATTCGCCCCGGGGATATCTGAATAACTGAATGAAGGATCGACTTCCGGGGTTGGAATCCGCGTGATAGTTCCCGTGCGGGGATTTAACACAGTCATAACCCCGGTTTTGATGTCCGCTGAAAAAATCTGGCCATGTGCCCATACCAGGTCTCCAGACCGCGGTACCGAAAAATGACGGATAATGCGTCCGGATGGCAACGCAATTTCCGTAATAGTCGAGTCCATATTGCCCCCAACAAAAGCATCATGGCCATTCGGCGACACAATGATAGCGTTGCCACCCACAGGGTCGACAAAACGCTGAGAATAGCCTGCTCGGGTCGAATATGCCGCAATCTGAGTAGAAGACAGCTCGAGCACCGTCTGATGATTAGGAGTCACCCGGGCAAGACGACCTCCCGGCAGAGACGAAAACGTGGCTATAGGTTTCAAGGTTCCGGGCTTCATTACCACCGTAGTTCCCGCTTCTGTCGGAATGAAAATTTCATGGCGGGGAATATCATACCCTACATAAAAGCTGTTGCCTTCAAGGGTGCCAGACGGCGCAAAAGACCCGATTCGCGCGGTACTTTGTCCTACAGCCCAATCCACAATGGTTCCCGGGCCCGGTCCCGAAGGTGGTCCCGAAAACGCCCCGACCACTTGTACACCGTGACCAAGAGGTACATGTGCATTAAACGAAAACCCTGTAGTCATCGAAGCCGCCAAGATTAAGGCACCCATACTGGCTTTTATCATCATTGTTAACATCCTCTCCTCATTTGCATACTCGTTGATTGTGGGCTACACAGCATAAACCACACAGTGTCGCGAAAAATTCATGGACGTTCTCTATCGCTGTTTGACGGGTGTTTTGTGGGAGGGACGATGTCCCGCTTAGAATCTACATGGCCTGGGGACCTCGCCTGATCGCGTCTGAGATATGAACCACTGGGCAGTCCCATCGCTACGACAATCGCTACAAAACCCAACACAAACCAAAGCCACATCATGTGCACTTCGTAATAGATTAGAAGAATCCCACCGAGCCCATATAACCCCCGTGCTTCCCACCTGCCGTTAATCCACAGGTGTTTGGCGCCGAGGCCATATGCCACAAGAGCAGCGGCCAAAAGCCCGTCATGAATAACCCCGGCACCCGAACCAAATAAAGTAAGAAATTGGTGCAGCATAGAACCTCCCATTGACTCTCGAAATGCTCATAACCATGGCCATGATCTCCCTTAGCTTGTAAGAGATCCGAATTTTTGTGGGACGAAGGGAGAGCCCTACAGCACTCTCCCCCGTTGGACTTCTCACATTATTGAGCTAGCTCATGTCGACCTCGCCTGGCCACAACAGACGATGAATTCAATAAGAAGGCCGCACTGACGACACCAAACATCATATGTGCAATAGCAAAAGCCCAGGGTGGCATGTGCGAAGCCATCAGCGGATCGATCAGGGGTAACACCGCGAACTGGTTAATGACCCAAATGACAAGTCCGTATACCATTCCCCACACTAGTCGCCCCATTCCTCTGGGAATAGCCAAAAACCTAAAGAGAATCGCTAATATCACACCCAAGACCATTCCCATCATCATGTGGGTCATGATTCCCACAATGATGATCCCGATAGACAGATGCATCGCTGAAGCCCCGAACCATACCGCGGCAATGAGTTGAACAGGTGCCCACAACCCCATACCACTGAGCGCCGAGACCATCATGGCCCACATCGCCATAACCATAGCCCCCACGATTCCTCCCAGTATGCCGCGTCCCCACGCAACGTCATGTGAATTTGTCATGCTTTCCACCTCCTAAGGGGACGATATCATCCCCTCGAGAAATGTTCTGCAAGCTATCTCACACTCCAAACGTCGTGGGAACACATTTATGGGAGTTTCCAGCAAACGACAATGTCTATGCGCCATGCAAGTCCATGACCATTATACACTACATCATGTCGTATAAGAAAGGCAAACTGCGCTGTGTCAGTTTGCCTATGCCTGAATTTTTTCCGAAAAGCAGGATATATCATCGTATGACGATCTTACGCGTGATGGACACGGCTTGCGGACAAAGCCCCCCACATGGACACGGCATAGGGTACGCAATATGTCAACCCGGTTTTCACAAACAATTCTGTCGTCCAAGGGCCTGTCCAATATGTACTCCCATGATTGATCAGGGCGAGAATCGTGCCCACAACCAGTGCCGTCTTGACTCCATTACGAACCCATGGCCGATAAAGCGCGGCATCCCGGCCACAAAGCCACACAACCTGGGAATCTTTAACGGTTCTGTAGCGCACAATGGGACGGCCACAGGTGTGACAAACTAAATGCGGTTCCTCTTTCTCGGTTTTCATCATTCTTCACCTCACTTACGTGTGACGCTTTACCTTCTTTGTCTTCTTTGTCTTTTTTGTCTTCTTTGTCTGTCGGGAAGAGACAATGGAACAAGAGAGAGGTGATGAAATCCTACGCGGTTTTACGTGGCCTGAGGCCATCCCCGGCATCCTCTAAGCGGTCCACTTTGGGAAGAAGACTGTGCTTGTTCCACATGTAATATCGCTGTGATCACGCCTAAATGGGTAAATGCCTGGGGAAAGTTTCCCCAAAACCGCTGAGTGAGAGGGTCATATTCTTCAGCAAATAATCCGTGTGGAGCAATGGACAAAAACCGCTCTAAAAGCTTTTTGGCCTCTTCAATTTGGCCGGCCAATGCCATTGTCCCTATTAACCACGTACTACAAAGCAAAAAAGCATGCTCAGAGCCGACAATTCCGTCGTCCATGGCACGATAACGGTATAAGAAAAGGCCATCGTTGTCCCCAGGCACGCAAAGATACTTCCTTATCGCTGATATAGTCGATACCATCCGCGGGTCGTGGGCAGAAACAATACCTAACTGTGGTAATAAGAGAACACTCGCATCAAATGTGTCTTTATTGAAGGTCTGCATAAAACTCTGTGTGCCCAAACTGTAACCTTCTTGAAGCACTGTCTCGCGAATCTCGGTAGCGATGCGCTGCCAGCGGTCCAAAGGAGCCACAAGTTGCCACTTCTTCGCTATTTTTTGGGCACGATCAAGAGCCACCCAACACTGCGCCTTGCTATAAAGAAAGTGTTGGGGTTCCCCACGTGTTTCCCAAATACCTTCATCGGGCTCGGTCCAATGCAACGCCGCTTCTTCCGCGAGTTCCGTAAAAAAGGGCCATAAATCGGACAAATCTGTATCGTCATATTGAAAGTGTTGCCAGGCGGCATCCAGCACTTCTCCATACACGTCAAATTGCCTCTGAGTGGCTGCCTGGTTTCCAATGCGAACAGGGTGCGCGTCTTCATATCCACGCCATGCGGGATGCTCCCATTCGTGGACAAGACCCCCGGGCACCACTGGGTGCAATACGAGGCGATCGACCGCGCAACAGGTTAACATCCACCGGAAAAAAGCTTGCCCTTCATGGGGATGTCCTAGCCAGTGTAAGGCCATTAAGGTCATACTGGCATCTCGTAACCAGGAATACCGGTAATCCCAATTGCGCACACCTCCTGGGTCTTCTGGCAGCGATGTCGTAGGAGCTGCCACAATAGCTCCCGTGGGCGCATAAGTCAAAAGTTTCAATGTCAACGCTGAACGCTCGATGTATTCCGAATAATTCCCTTCATCCGGACACATTTGCATCCAATCTTGCCAAAATTTCACCGTATTGTTTAAATCAAGAAGCTGTTGCTCTAGCCACTCACCACTGTCATTGCCGGGGTCAAGACCTAAGCTAAAGCCCCCCGTAGTACCGGCGTCCAATATGAATTCACCATAGACATCGGTATCGATCGGATGCAAAGGAAAATCGGAGACCAAATGCCATACATGAGCGTTATGAGTCCAGGTGATATGAAAGGGTGAGGGTGCTGCTAATTGGGCTGTAACTAAGCCATATTCGGGACGGAGTTTAACTGATACCCGAATATGGGCACCCCCCCGTATAACGCGAATACGTCGGTTCAGCCGTGGCGATACAGAATCGTAAGACATCCAGTCCCGAATAATCCATGTTCCCTGACGTGTATTGACACGGGTTTCGATGACATTGGTATGCGGCCAATACCGCCGCCAGACCTCAGCCGGTTCGACAGCGGTTAATTCAAAGGCGCCTCCATCTTTGTCCAAAATCCTCCCAAACACACTGCCGCTATCAAATTGCGGCAAGCATAACCAATCAACGCTCCCATCAGGACCAATTAAAGCACTCGTGCGCATATCCCCAAGAGCCATGTACTGATTTATGGGCCAAAATCCGGTGCGAGGTTTTTCAAGTTTTTCATGAGTCCATGCCATACTTTAGGCGTCCTTTCATTGCTCCAACCCATTTCCTATCCGGCAAACTTCCTAATCATAGTGCCTGTTATCCTTCTGCTTTTAACATATCATAAAATCACAATGTCATAGTGTGATCTACCCTACATTGCATAGGTAAAATAATTGTGGCCACTTCCATGCCAAGCACGATAAGATGTTTGCCTGTTTCTCAACATGTTTCATTCCTGCTAACCCCTTCCAACCCATTTACATATTGTGATTTTATGATATATTTAGACCAATGGTGGTATAACCCATTCATGGTGATGTATGGTTGCGGCCCTACGAACACAGATTACCTAAAGAGATCGCAAGAAGCTGTGGGCCTTTTCATTTTCAAGGACCACAGTAGTCCGTAAAGAAGGCCTGTTGGAAAAAAGAAAGGTGAGATGATCATGTCAGGTTCCAAGAAAAAGTTATTTAGCATGGATATTGAAGGAATGACCTGTACGAGTTGTGAACACCACGTACAAGACGCTTTACAATCGGTAGGAGCCACGGATGTGCATGCTGATTACAAAAAAGGTTTGGCAACCTTTATCGCCCCCTTGGATTTCCCTGTTGACAAAGCCCAAGAAGCCGTAGCGCAGGCTGGATATCAACCCAAGGATGTCAAAATTCAAGATCCTAACGATTCCTCGGAAATGGTTCCCTACCACATGGATATTCAAGGCATGACTTGCACGGATTGCGAAGTGCACATTACCAAGGCCCTAACAAAAGCCGGAGCTTCTGATGTGTCAGCCAATTTCCGCCGCGGAGAAGCCACATTCTGGGCTCCCGAAACCTTATCGCTCGACACTTTGCGCCAAGCGGTTTCAGAGGCCGGATACAAGCCTAAGGAAGTACGCCCGTTATCCCGGACCGTTAATGCGGAAGTCACAGATATTAAACACAAAACGCGCGGTGACCAAGATTATGATCTGATTGTGATTGGTTCTGGTAGTGCCGCCTTCGGCGCCGCCATTGAAGCTCGCGGAGCCGGTTTTTCTGTGGCCATGATTGAGCGTGGAACCTTAGGCGGAACTTGTGTCAATATTGGTTGTGTCCCATCAAAAACCCTTCTTCGCGCCAGCGATTTGCATCACTGGGCGCAACAGAATCCCTTTCAGGGTCTTCACACGACGGCCAATCCCGCGGATCTGAAGACCTTAGTTGAACAGAAAGATGAACTGGTGCAGGAACTCCGTCAGAAAAAATATGCTGACTTGCTGCCTGAATACGAAATCGACCTGATCGAGGGCGAAGCGACATTTCTCGATGAACACCGTTTAGCCGTTGGGGATAGAGTTCTCACCGCAGGACGATACATTATTGCCACGGGTGCCAGACCCCGAATTCCTGATATTGCCGGGCTCGATAGCGTGCCCTATTTGACCAGTACCTCCGCTCTCAATTTGACGACACGCCCCAAACATCTCCTCGTTATCGGATCGGGTTATATTGCCTTGGAACTGGGCGAATTGTTCCGTCACTTTGGCTCCGAGGTAACATTGATGCAGCGCAGCCCGGCTTTGATGCCCGCTTATGATGCTGAAGTCCGGGACATCATTCAAGACGTCATGGTATCCGAAGGTATTACCGTTCTCACCGGCGTCCAATATGACCATGTTGAAAAACAAGGAGAAAGCATTGCTGTGCATCTGCACGTGAATGGGAAGGCTCACACCGTTATCGGAGACGCCTTGTTAGTCGCAGCTGGCCGAGTCCCTAATACCGAGGCGTTAAACTTACCCGCTGCCGGAGTGGAACAAGGTGCACATGGCGAACCCAAGACCGACGAGACGCTCCGGACCACAAATCCCGCGATATTTGCCGCTGGAGACGTCACGATGGGTCCCCAATTTGTTTATGTGGCGGCCTATGAAGGAAAAATCGCTGCGCAAAATGCTCTCGGTTTAAAACCCGCTGTCCAGACTTTGAAACTGGATGCAGTGCCCGCGGTCACCTTTACCCAACCGTCCATTGCTTCCGTCGGAATGACAGAAGACCAGGCTAAAAAGAAAGGGATCGCGGTAAAGTCAGCCGTCCTGCCATTAGAAGCCGTGACTCGCGCTTTAGCCAACCGTGATACGCGCGGGGTGTTCAAACTCGTTGCCGAGGAAGCTTCAGGCCGTATCGTGGGGGCCCAAGTCGTCTCGGAAAATGCAGGAGATGTTATATACGCTGCCACTTTAGCCGTTAAGTTTGGATTGACCATTGACGACCTCACCGACTCACTGGCTCCCTACTTAACGATGGCCGAAGGTCTCAAGCTCACCGCACTGACTTTTGACAAAGACGTGAGTAAACTATCCTGCTGCGCCGGCTAATTCACAAAGGGCCCAAGACTTTCGGGCCCTTTCCCAATGATTTGCCTTTGCCGTATTAACGAGCATGTCGCCAACAATCGCTAACAAGGAGGCGAAAAGTGTGTCACGATTTATTGCCCATGTTATTCCCCCGGATACACCGGCAACCGGGGGCAATGCCATTACCGCTGAACGGATTGTCCAAGAACTCGAACCCAAAGGTTGGAAAGGTGTGGTTACTCGCCGTCCAGCATTTGGTGGGTACGACTTTATCTTGGCCTATAACGCTTGGACAGTCGGGGTTCCGCTCATTCAGTCCGGAGCTAACCCCGAACGCATCGCCGTGATCTGGACCGGAACCGATTTATGGGACGGCCTTGCCACTTTTCCCGAAATGATCGCCTTGTTAGACCACGTCAAAGGTCATATTGTCTTTACCCCAAATGCCAGGGACCGTCTCTTAAGTGTTGCCCCACACTGGGAATCCAAAGTACATGTGATCGTTCCGGCTGTGGATCATCAACTCTTTCGGCCGGGTGTTATCCCGCCCTCCAGTCACTTAACGTCTGCATTGATTGCTGGAGGATTACGGCCTGTAAAACGAACCCACTGGGCCATAGACCTCATTCAGGCAGTACGTGAAAAGGGACCGCAGCTGGATCTTGTTATTGCCGGCCCATCTCGGAGTGACGACGAAGATTCGCGCGTAAAAATGAAAGCGGCCCCTCATTCTTGGGTTCATTTAGTCGGAGAGATTCCCCGTCAACAAATGCCCCAATACTATTGTCGAGCCGGATGTGTTCTTAACACCTCTGCGGCCGAAGGAGTATCTAATGCTCTGATGGAGGCTATGGCCTGTGGATCCTGTGTTATTGCCACCCGGATTCCAGGCAATACCGCCCTGATTGATCACGGGAGCACAGGCTTCTTGTTTGACACGGTGGAAGAATTCGTCGAGATCATGCTATTTCTTTGGAATCATCCCAAACAGCGCCAAGAAATTGGTTTCAATGCTCACCGCGTGATTCACGAACAGCACAATCCGTGGATTGAACAATCTCAATATGACCAGCTTTTGTCTCAATGGATTTCGTAACCGCAAACATTCAATGCCTTCTATCAGCACAAAAAGAATCAAAGCAAAAAAGAAAAACGGGAAAAAGAAAGGAGGAAATCCATGTTTTTCAGCCTGTCTGGTGCGCAGCAAGAAGATCTGCTGGCGGCGTTTTGGCAAGCCCTGAGCAACCCCATTCGTCTGCGTGTTTTGGACACTTTAAGAACACAAGGCCCGTTAAATGTTAGCCAGCTCGTACAACAATTGGAGATGGGTCAAGGACACTTATCAAACCATCTGACGTGTCTCAAGAGTTGCGGCTTAGTACGGGCTGAAGCTCACGGTCGTTATGTCTTTTATTCATTGAGTGATGAGCGCGTCAGTATCTTGTTAGATGTCAGCCGGGCCATGTTGCATGATCATCTGCTGGGTATAGCCTCATGCCATTTCGTTAAGCCTTCTGACACCCAAGATGCAGACAATGTGCCACATCCTGGCTAGCATGTTTTGTATCACCTGGTAATAAGAAGTGGCCATAGGAAAAACGGCCATCGCCAACACGGCCTATCCCCGGGGAAATCTTCGGGCTTGGGTAATAAAAGTCTGGGCGATAACACGCACAGCGCTCGACATGGTTTCGAGAGGACGATAAATAAGGACTAACTGTCTAAAGGCGGCCGGATTTAAATGGCGCACCACAATTTGTCCAACGTCTGCATAGACCCTAGCGGCTTGATTGGGGACAATAGAAATCCCTAATCCAGCCGCAACAAACCCGATAACTGTGGCTATACTCGTCGCTTGAAAAATTAGGCGAGGTTGAATGCCGTTTTCGTGAAACAACGCCAACACATGACGTTGAAGTCCTGTCCCTACATCGAGTCCAATAAAGGGTAAGCCATCAAGCTGCTTAATGGTTATGGCTTCTTCCTGAACTGAGGATGAGGGATTATCGATTAACACCAGTTCTTCTCGCCATAATGGCGCGACTTGCAAGTCGGTGTACATCAGAGGCAATGTGACCACCGCCAGATCTAAATCCCCGTGACGCACTTTTTCCACTAAATCCATAGACCGTCCTTCTGTAACTATCAAGTGTACATCAGGATACCGCGTCATCAAGCTGCGATACACAAACGGGAAGTGTGCGGCGGATGCCGTTTGAATGATCCCTAAACGCACTTCGCCATGCACGGTACGAATGTCGACTAAATCATCCGCTAATGACGCCGTTTGCTGCAGGATAACACGGGCTCGGTCCACCACGATTTGCCCTTCTGGCCGGACAGTAATGCCGCGGGCACTCCGGTCAACAAGACGGTAACCCAATAAATCTTCTAAAAGCTTTAACTGATGGGTGACGGTCGGTTGGGTTACATCCAATGCCACGGCCGCAGCGGAAATCGAACCGTGATCAGCTACCGCCACTAAACAGGCTAGTTGTCGCAGGGTAATTTCCATGGTTATGTCCTATAAATTATTTTTATACCTATGTATACCGAAAAATGCCTTGGACGTCTAGAGAGGGACGTCTTTAATTAGTGCTATCGAGACATCACGCGTTCGGTAAATTTTGCAAAATCGGAAGTGACGACAATGACAACACGTGCCACACTCCCAGCCCACTATAAGTGGTGGGCCTTGTCCGCCACAAGCTTAGGCATGTTTATGGCTATGCTAAATGGCACGACCCTTCTCGTCGCATTACCAACCCTTATCCGCGTGCTTCATATGTCCTCATTATTGGCCATTTGGGTCATGTTGGCCTATATGGTGACACAGACTGTGTTGGTACTCACTGTCGGACGGTTTTCGGATATGTACGGACGTAAACGGTGGTATGTGGCTGGATTTGGGTTGTTTACGGTTGCGAGTTTGGCCGCAGGGTTTTCACCCAATGGGCAAACGTTGCTAGCAATACGCGCCCTTCAAGCAGTCGGCGGATCGCTCGTCATGGGCAACTCTACGGCGATTGTCGCGGATGCCTTTCCTCGCCAGCAGCTTGGGCTCGCACTAGGCATCAACAGCATTGTGATAGCGCTCGGCCAAATTGCGGGGCCTGTGTTAGGTGGATTGCTCGTGACTTGGTTCAACTGGCACTGGGTTTTTTGGTTTAATGTACCGATCGGGATTATAGGCACTTTTTGGGCATCTCATCTACTCCGTGACCTAACGCCGCCCGAACGCCACCAGCGCATTGACTATTGGGGCAACTTCACCTATATGCTGAGCCTATTGGGCGTGTTAATTGCGATTACCTGGGGCGGACTCAGGGGCTGGAACTCCCCAGTAGTCTATACGGGATTGGCGACTGCCGTGGTAGGGTTCTATGTCTTTATACGCTGGGAAAAGGTCGTGACCGATCCCTTATTGAAACTGCGGTTATTTCACATTCGGGCTTTTGCCATGGGCAACTTGTCAAACTTTTTTATCGCCATGGGACGCGGTGCTATCGTGCTGCTTTTTATCTTCTACTTTCAAGGGGCACGGGGAGACAACGCGCTACAAGCTGGCATCTCCGTCATCCCTATGGCTATCGCCATGGGATTGACCGCTCCGGTATCGGGATGGTTATCAGATCGCATGGGAGCCCGGATATTGGCCACATTAGGCGCGCTGATCATGGCTATCAGCCTTTTAGGTTTTGCCCTCACCATTTCCTTATCCACACCTTATGTCATTATCGCCATGTGGCTCACCATCGCTGGAGTGGGAAATGGGCTATTTAATTCGCCTAACACAAGTGCCATCATGGGCACCGTGGCACCGGAGGAGCGAGGGATTGCAGCGAGCACACGCACCATGTTGCTGAACACAGGCAATGTATTTTCGGTAGGGATGGTGTTGGCATTGGTCGCGGCTACGGTTCCCCCATCCATTATGTTAGCAATTTTTGCCGGGGAGCCTACCGCGGTCAATGCCCAAGGACTCGTTCACTTTGTCCACGGTCTAAACTGGGCCTTTGTGTTCATGGCCTTGATGGCCCTGATATCAGCATGTCTTTCATTTCTGCGCGGTCACCAGTCGCCAGCCTTAGTCGAACAATCGCAAAGTGCTGTTCACTAATATTCCCAAGCATCCGGCACAGGCGTTTGACAGTCGCTGGGTGCTTGGGAGATTTTCACATTTAACATTTAATCGGAAGTGCCCGAGCTTGGGGTTTTTAAGGCATCAATTAAACCAGCCAAGCCAGTAATCTCGCCGGGCAGTACCAACTTCGTCGATTGAGACTGCCCCACTGCACTCAAGGTTTCTAACGACTTTAGTCGCAAAATCGCTTGGATTTTTTCGGGATGCCATTCATGCGCGTCATCTTCAGCTAGTCCCAACACCGCCCGGTTCACTACTTGCGTCGCTTCGGCTTGGGCTTCTGCCAATTTGCGAATCGCGATGGCTTCGGCCTCAGCCTCTAAAATACGAGCCTGTTTGGCAGCATCTGCCCGCAAGATCATCGCTCGTTGTTCACCTTCCGCCTGCGCGATGGCCGCTTGGCGTGCGCCTTCCGCTTGCAAAATGCTGGCCTCTTTTTGTCCTTGCGCTTGTTCAATGGCCGCTAATTTGTTGGCATCGGCCTTTTTCTGGGCTTCCATCGCCTTTTGCATTTCGTCGGTCAAGTCAACTTGGCGAATAGAGGCTTGCACTATTCGAATTCCCCATGGACCCGTTAATTCGTCGAGTTCATTGCGCAAAGCCGCATTGATTTGTTCCCGGTGCGTCATCACTTCAGCCAATTTGCGTTGCCCGACCTCCGACCGTAACGTCGATGAAACAATGTTTTTAATAGCTAACTCAGGATTTTGAATTTCATACAAGTAGCTTTTCGCATCCACAACTTGGTATAAAAAATAGGCATCAATCACCGGACTGACATTGTCGGCGGTAATCACGGGTTCCGGAGATAATGCCACGGTCACCGACTTGGTGCTGACAAATTTTAAATTGTCTATTAGGGGCAATTTAATCACGAGGCCTGGCGGGGCTTCATGATGAAAGCGGCCCAAGCGTTCAATAACACCGACAGAACCTTGGGGTACAATCCGTAACGTGGAGCGCAGAGCTAAGATAATTAAGCCGATGACAATAATGGCTTCGACAAGAAATTGTAACATGGCCCATGCCCCCTTAGCCTTGATCGGCTACCACAATGAGCGTGATTTGATCACGCGCACTCACCCAGATTTTGCTACCCGCCGGAATCGGTTCCGGATTATCCGTCACCGCAGACCATTGTTGCCCATTCACTTTCACAATGCCCATTCCCATTCGGTCTGCAGGGATCACCGTAACGGCGATCCCGACCGATCCGATTAAGCGATCAATGGAGGAACGATATCTCATAGTCCTCACCCATACCCGCCACAATCTTTGGTGTCTTCATTCATCATAGAAGGCCGCCACACGATTGTCATTGGTGTTGCCGGAAAAATTCCGCAATTTTGCGATAGACGGCAATTTCATTGGCCTTTTTACTAAATCCATGTCCTTCGTCCTCTAACACCATGTACTCAATATCGCGCCCGCGTGCTCGCAGTGCTTCGACCAATTGATCCGATTCCTGTTTTACAACACGAGGGTCATTGGCCCCTTGAATCACTAACATGGGTCGGGTCATCGCATCCAAATAGGTTATCGGCGAATCTTCCCGGAACTTTTCCGCTTGAGTAACCGGATTGCCTAAAAAGATGTCCATGACCGGTTTCCATGATTCCGGCACCGAATCATGAAAAGTAAACAAGTTCGAGGGACCAAAAATATCGACGACGGCTTTGAAATATTCAGGGTGCCGACCATGGAGTAACAAACTCATATAGCCCCCATAGCTTCCACCCATTAAAAACAACTTGTCTTTTTGGGCCATATTCATGCGGAAAAGCCATTCGATTCCCGACACCATGTCTTTCCTGGGGCCCTCGCCCCAATCGCCTTCCACTAATGTTGTGAAGGTTTTGCCGTAACCCGTACTGCCACGGAAATTGGGTGCAAAAAATTGATAGCCTTCATGGACAAAATATTGAACGATACTTCGAAATTGGCGGCGTTCGGCATATTGCGGTCCACCATGCGGCCAAATGATGGTGTAACCATTTCGGCGCTCGGCCGGCGGCGAGAACCACAAAGCCTCGATAATGGTTCCATCGAATGAGGGATAGTGCACAACTTCGGCATGAACCGCAGTGTTTGGATCAATGCCCATCGACCTGTTGTCAGTTATCGGTGTCCACGGGCTGCCAGGAGTATAGCGAAACAAATTATTGGGCATGATTTCCGATTGTCCCAGGACATATACCGTTCCTGAACGCGCCACTGTCCAACTCGTGACAAGGCTTACCGGCAAGTCAATCGGTTGTAAAGACGGGTTATTAACCGTAAGGTCCATCACATAAAATCGGTCTTCCACCCCAGCATGGGCCAAAACATAAAGGCGTTGACGCTCTTTATCCCATTTCAAGTCTGCTAAATCTTGCCCCTCGATCTGTGCCACCGGCGAAAATTGCTGTGTTGCCAAATCATACTTGGCCAAATAGCTAAATTCTCTCTCATAGTTGGTTGTGACATATAAATGCCCATCGTCAATAAATTCCGCACCGTATACGACATGGGGCGTTTGGGGATTAGGCACAATCGAATGCCATATGCCATCTTGTACGATAAATCCTGCGATAAAGGTATTCGCAAATAATTTCAACACCACAAAGACGCGCTCGTTAGGAGAAACTTGGGCAATATACGTCGCCCCTCCCTCGCCTTTCACGAGCAATTCTTCCTCGCCGGTTTCTAAGTTAAGACGGTAATTATTGAAAAAAGAAGGATTCTCCCGGTCAGATGCATAATATAGACGGTTACCGTCCTCGGATACATGCAAAATCAGTTGCTTGTGGGAAGGTGCTTCCCGAAGAATTTTGGCCGTTCCGCCTTGGGGCGGTAATAAATACATTTGCGTATTTTCATCGCCATCATGATCCGCGCTAAACAAGATATATCGGCCAGCTGGATCATAATGGACATCATGTATCATCTGGCCCATGTGGCTTAATTGATGAGGGTAATGAATGCCGATCGTGAGTCCCCACAGATCGAAGGTTCCCCCAAGATTCGTCGCGACTGCAATAGACTGTTCATCGTCACTCACGCTAAACGCGGTAATATTCGCATAACGAAAAAAATCTTCAATATCCGGTGGTCCAAATTCCCATTCACTCACTGTATGGAATCTCCTCTCACGACGGTATCAATTTTCTATCTTTAAATATCGTTATAAATCGCATCAAGCTTAATTGCATCATGACATCGTTATAAGGGCTTGTAAAGGACATTCACGGATGGTGATTTGGTCGTGATGAGTGTCGTGTGATGACGGCTTTTTCGACAAGAGAACCCTGAAGCGACAGAAGTAATCAGATATCCATGAGGTGATTAAACCCTTATGATACATGTCATGAAGGCGGACAGGGCAGTATCTCTCTATGCGGTCATCTATGCCATATTAAGAATACCAGAAGCTCCAAGTATCAGGAGCTCCTGGCATTACGCGGACCATTAAGATGATGTTGCGGGGTTACGACGAACTGTGATGGCGTTCCATTTTGCGACGAGGCCGGGGCGCCATTTTATGTCCACGCTTGCCCCCGCGTATTACAGCCCAGTGGGGTGGAATCGTTCCAGAATTTGTCTCCGATGGCGGTTGAAGCCATTTAGGATATTCTTCTCCGTAAGCCACCTCTTTAGGAAACTCCTTACCCAACCATTTGACCATCCACCAACCAAAGCCAATAAATAAACCGGTTGGAATGAGAATCCAGAGTGCATCAAGAACGGAGACCCCAACTGCATCCAATACTAGTGTGTCCATGCCTACCCACTCCCACCGCCATTTTCCGAATGTTACGCCAACAGATGATATGGTTCCTATTTTATAAGGGATTCCCGAGCTAATCAAGATCATCTAGGGATTTTGAGCTACAAAGCCGAGTTTTGTCATCAAAAGGCATCAGCTTCCTTCAACATGTCAAGCGTACCCGTCGTGTTGAGAATCCGTGATACAATACAGCCAAAAGAATCCGCTGTGAAGGGAGTTCACCAACCCACTATGCATCGTGCTCGCAAAAGATATTGGCTGCCTTTCGTGGCATCTTTGTTCCTGCTCTCAGGATGTGGAACTCACACCAGCCAGCCTCCGCACTATAAGGTGTGGTCAGTGAAACAGAATCAATGGGAATCTACAACTTTTGTCGGTCCCCGTGGCGGGATCGTCATTAGTATGGCTTCTTGGTGTAAATATTGCGCATGGGAAGCCAAGTGGCAGGAACCGGCGTTATTCCAATGGGGCCGCGCCCATCATGTGGCGGTGACGCTACTGGATATTTCTCCTCGCGGAGGGATTGGTATTGCGGGCCCGAAAACGAATCCTGGCGATGGAACCGATGGCTCAGGTAATTACTTAGGATCAAGCCCCAAAGGCATTAAAGCGCTGAGCCATCTACTCGACCAATATTCTACTATCTATCATGTGCCGCTGCAGGATCTAACGATTGATCCTACAGACAGCACCATCTTTGCTAAAAAAACCGACCTATTGCCCACAATCTTTCTTCTCAATGCTCATGGTACGATCATCCATACTTTTACAGGGATCAATTCGGCAAGCCTTATTGAATCTGGCTTTGCGCATGCCTCCTCTTAGCCCTTCTGAGCCAAGGACGTGCGCATTCCCGGACGATGTTCAGGCACAACCATGAACACGAGGGCACCGATAACAGAAGCAATGGCGACGGTTCCATACATGCCGGTGAAACCGTGAACCACTTTGGCTGCCGTCAGCAAGATTGGACCCGCAGCTAAACCCGTTGCCCGAAATACTGCCATTAGTGATAAGGCTTCTCCTGCTTGATCGGTCTTGTAGAGATCTAAAGCCAACCGGTTCAAAGGCGCGCCCATGGTAAAGGCTGTTCCTAAGCCTAATGCCATCATTGCCAGGATAAACCGGAAAAATGTTAAGTGCGGCCACGCCAAAAGCACGGCTCCCACACCAGCTGCCACAAGGCCGACGGCCAAAATCTTCTTGGCTCCCATTCGGTCGACCATGATACCTCCCGCTCCGGCTAACAATGCCCCGGTAAATGCAGCTGGCAATAACGCGAGTCCGGATTGTAAGACAGAGAAATGCAAATCGGACTGCACCAAGGCGGGTACAAAGATAGCGGCCGACATGTCTAATCCAATTAAAGCGGCCCCAATCATCATGGCGACACCCGCTTTATTCATTAAAGGTTTGGAATCCAAAAACGGCGTCTTGGCCACCTTTTGCCGCCAAATCATCAAACCAAAGAAAAACACGGCAAGAATGAAAAAGACGAGCCGAATGATGCCTTGGCCCATAATCACTAAAAGAATGCTAGCTAACCCAGCACTGAAACTCGCGCCTCCTACCCAATCTGGCAAGGCGCGAGGAACAACGGTCGAGGGCGGAGCGTTGCGCAGCATTGCTAAAACGATCAGCGCAATCGGTAGGTTAATGATAAACACCGCAGGCCATCCAAATACCTGCCCTAAAATGCCTCCTAACGTTGGACCAATAACACTGGCCAAACCAAACACAGCTCCAAACATGCCAAGAGCCATGCCATGCTTTTCCGGTGGAAATTGCTTGAGTCCTTCCGCCTGGCCATTTGGATAGACAGCTCCTGCGCCCGCCCCTTGCACAATTCGAGCAATCACGAACAGTGCAAATTCCCGGCTCAAGGCTTCCGTAATAGAGGCCACAGCAAAAAGAATAATTCCCCAGACGAATACCTTGCGGTGTCCTAAGCGGTCACCTAACGCACCAGCTAGCACCGTCGAGGCGATATACGCCACTGTATAGGCCGTAACGGTCCACGCGGCAATTTCCAAATTAACATGGAAGCTGCGGGCGATCACGGGAAATACCGGACCCAGCACGTTCGTATCTAATGCTCCGATAAAGACTCCGAGTAAGTAAACGCCTAACGCTTTATAGTTCGGTCGCAATGTTCGCCCTCCCAACTCATTACACTACTGTCCACTATACCGCCTTGTTTACAGTTTTCCCAGTTTAAAATTTTACTATCACTGGTAAAGACAAAACAGGCCACGACAACGGGTGGCCTGTTCGAAGGAAAGCATTTAATGGTGAGGTAGCGCCACAATCATGGCGAAGAAAATACCCATCATATATAGCAAGGAGAATTTAAAGGTCTTTTTAGCCCATTTGATCTCCGGTTCATGTTCTTGCAAGAGATAGACATGATAGCCGATGAAGGTTACCCCTAAAACGATCGCAATAATGAGATAGATGCCTGAGACCGTACCCGTAAAATACAATCCAATCGATGCGGCCAACAAAAGCCATGCATAGATCATACTTTGAGTTTTCGTCACCCGTTCTCCCCGAACCACAGGCATCATCGGGATACCGGCATTACGGTAATCGTCTTGTTTGTAGAGTGCCAGTGCCCAGAAATGTGGGGGCGTCCATAAGAAAATAATCAGGAACATGAGGATAGCGGGTAATCCCACATTTCCTGTAACAGCGGCCCATCCCACCAGCGGCGGGAAAGCACCAGCTGCTCCTCCAATGACAATATTTTGCGGGGTGCGCCGTTTCAGCCAAATGGTATAAATAAAAACGTAAAACAAAAAGCCGCCTAACGAACACAAAGCTGTCGTCCAGTTAACCAACATGCCCAAACCAACAAAAGAGATCGCTTGAAGGATAATACCAAAAATTAACGAATGCACCGCAGGAACACGACCTTGAGCGACAGGACGCATCTTGGTCCGACGCATAATTTGGTCAATGTCCCGGTCATACCACATATTTACCGCGTGTGCTCCACCACTGGACAGTGTGAGCCCTAACATGGTGAGCACCGTGAGCCTCAGAGACGGAAGATGACCCGCCGCTACAACCATCGCGCAGTATGCGGTAATGAGCAACAATGAAATAATTCGCGGTTTCATCAAGGTAATATAATCCAATATCGTCGTCGTAACACTACGCGACACGGGTACTGACTGCGCGTACATTATCGCTACCTCCGTCTAATCAGGTTGCGCCATACGGGGCACTTATTTAGTAATCCTATCGAACTAACTATAACGTCCCGTTTCCTATTTGCCAAGTTATCTAAGAAAAAAGGCTGGCGATTCCGCCAGCCTTTGGTCATTAACCGGGAATCGACGGGGGTTTCTGCGTGTTCGTACTGGTTCCTGGTCGTCGTGATGCACTCTGTGAAGGCTTTTCGTCGCGGTCAATACTCATGGCCACGCGCCTGAGCGTCAAGAGCAAAATTGACATCACAATGATTTGGAATATCCACCACGCTGGATCCCACCAGTGCGGAACTCCCTCACTGTACGGCATCTTTAATGGTAAGGTTGGCCAAAATCCTCCACCCATATCCATATCCCTCCTCTTAAATTTTTCTGACAAGCTCCAACCATCAATTAGAGGAGATACACAACAATCCAACTCGCAATCCAAGCCAAGGCCACAAAGACCCAGAAGTACACCCCGGCTTCAACCGTCCAGTACTTTTCGGGTTTGAGATTAATTCGTCCTGCCCGAGAAATTGCGGCCCAGAGCATGATGAGTCCCACGACCGCATACACAATGTCTGCCCCGGTAATGGCAAAAAACATTTCACCAAATCGCGACTGCGGTGACGTGTACCGCCCGGACCACTGATAGAACGTCGTAAGAATCGCAAAGATGCCAAGAACCGCAGCGACTTTAAGCCGGCTTCGAATGGCTTGTTGGTCACCGGATTCGCGACTAAGCCGCATAACGCCCCAAGCCACAATCAAGGAGAGGAGCATGAGAGCTGCGGTCACGACTCCTAAGATTTGACTAGCGCGGGGAGAGACATAGCTCCCCGCATACACATATTTCGCTTCATACAGAACAACGTAAGGGACAATCTGGGTTGCTACGAAGAAAAGGAATCCGAAACGCACAGCGCGATAATTGCGAGGCGTCAATTCTTTTTCCAGCCCTAATTGCTCCAACTGACTAGACACGCTAAAGTCACCTACTTTCTGCTCGCTGTTTTACGCTTCCGGTTGAGGCTGCCTGGTCGTTGCCGCTAGCTCGCTAAAGGCCGTCTGGCTAATAGCGGGTTTGGCTCCTTCGCCGTAGGTGTAAAATCCGGCGACAATTTCCGGCTGTGTCGGAAAATTATAACGCGGAGGCGGCGACGAGGTGAACCATTCAGGAGTTTTGGCGTTCCACGGGTTCTCTCCAGCAACCTGACCATTGCCCCATGTCCATCCGATGAAAATGATGTGTGCCACGAACGAGGCTCCTAAAATGAACGCGAAGATCGATACTTCAAAGTTCATGGGCTGTAAGTAGGCCGGGTACGCAGGCACCCACCGGTTCATTCCGTGCAGTCCTAAGAGGAAGAACTGGCTGAAGGTGAGGTTGAAGGCTAAGAACGTGTTGATAGACAAGGTCTTGGCCCATGTTTCATTCGCAATGCGCCCTGACCATTTTGGCAACCAGTAATAGATGGCCGCCATTGCCGAGAAGACCATAGATCCGATAATCGTGTAGTGGAAGTGTCCGACCACCCAGAAGGTGTCATGCAACTGTAAGTTAATAATGGGGTCGGCCAAAAACACTCCGGTCAATCCTCCGATGAGGAAGTTGAACATACTCATGAGCACTAACAACGCTGGAGTATTCAAACGAATCTTGGATTTCCATAATGTCCCAATCGCTGACATGTACGCAAATCCGGTGGGAATCGAAATCATCTCGGTGAAGAAGGAGAAGGGCAAGATTTCACTGTTCCGCAAGTTGGTGAACATGTGGTGCGCCCACACCAGTCCGGACAACATCATCACGAACACCAATCCGATAACAGCCCACTGGCGCCCAAACAGCGATTTCTGCGCCATAACCGGGATAATCTCGTTCCATATGGCGAAAGCTGGCACGGCAATGATGTACACCTCTGGGTGTCCAAACAGCCAGAAGAGCATGAGGTACGTCATAGGACTTCCGGTAGCCGTAAATAAGTTCAACGGCACAATCTTGTCTAACAAGCCAAGCACGAACGTGGTTTGAATTTCAGGGAACCAAATTAACATTAATAGGTTAACGGTGACTTGTCCCCATACAAACAAGGGTAGACGGCCCCATGTCAATCCCGGAGCTCGACGGAACATCACCGTGGCCACCAAGTTTAAAGCCACGATGAGTGAGGACATCGTTAACGCTAACACACCCAAGTAGTAGAAAATAATCCCGTTTGCATCTTGTCCCGCTAAGGGCTCATAGCCACGCCATCCAGTCGACCACTCACCTAAGAGAGGGCTGAAAAGCACGGTGAGAATTCCTGCCGGGACGAGCCATACTCCGATTCCCGATAATCTTGAGAAGACTGTTTCGCGCGCTCCAATCATCAAGGGCACGAAGTAGTTTCCCAAGCCACCAATCATCATAACGGTACCAAACGAGAACATCATAATGGTTCCGTGTATACCCACGGCGGTTAGATAATTGCTGGGGTAATGGAAAATCGTTAAGTATGGGGTCATCAGTTCGTATCGCATGAGCATGGCGATACCACCGGCAATTAAAAATCCACCGGTCGCAAACATCATATACTGCAAACCAATAACCTTGTGGTCCGTACTGAGTTCAAAATAGCGACGCCATCCTGTGCTCTTTTCTCGCCAGGTCGTGGCGATGCCAAATGTGGGTAAAATTACGCCTTCCCAGGCTCCCACTCCTAACAACCAGCCAATCACGGCGCCGACCCACGCTAAAGTTACCGAAGGTCCAGTGACAAACGGATGCCCCCGGAACGGGTCGACCATTACGAATAAGGCGTCAACAACGATAAAGCCAATTGCCGCCCACAAGAATGCGCGAAGTACAGGCGGCATTCCGGGTTTCCGGCGAATGGCGCCTTGGGGATCTTGCATGTCTCTCGACAAGGCTTGAGCCACGGTTTTAACCTCCTTGTTCCATCTTAGTCAAGGTATTTAGGCTGTTAAACGACTTAACCCGCCCCATTGGCTAAAGATTTTTCGTATTTAATCCACTGCGCGAATTGCGCTTGCGACACGACTTTCAAGGGCGCTTCCATCCACGGATGGCCCGGTCCACACACTTCGGCACATTGTACCCGCACCATGGGATTCACGCTGAAGGACGTAATCTTGGTAGGGGTCAGGTACTCATAACGGGTTTCCCCGGGAATCACATCTTCTTTAATTCCAAAAGCCGGAATCCAGAAACTGTGAATCACATCGGCATATTGGTCGTAGGTGTGATAAGGGTCATAGGAGCGCAAGACAAATTCCACGGGCTTGTTGACCGGCAGTTCCAACATGTCTTGCCCGTTGGCATTGACTGTCTGCGTCAACCCATATTGCGGATAGCTAAAGATCCATTCCCACTGTCTGGCGGTGACATCGACAATCAAGTCGTGGGTGTTGGCTGCAGGTTCATCCAAGGCAAACATCTGCTCCATGGCTGAGGTCGTGGGATGGAGGAAAAAGAGCAAGTTCAAAACAATACTACCACCGACCCACACCACCACAAAGGCTTTGTTGTCGACCGCGAACCGGCGGTTCGCAGGCGGCATTTCTCCCCGTTTGGTGTGAAAACGTACCATGGTAAAGAGCAAGAACAAGGCCACAAACACGAAAACCGGGGTTAAGACAACCATAATAAAGTCAAACGCCTGTAGGGCCAATTCCCCTTGGTTGGAGACAATATAATACATCGGGTTGTGATGAATCAGGACCCGGTCCCCAATCTCGGCGAGAACACTCAAAATGACCCACAGGATGGTAAAGACGACATTCTCACCCATGAAGGGCTCGCTCCTTTCTCATTGCCTTAGGCCGGCAGAATTAACACTTTCCCGCGCATGCCCGTGCGGTAGTGAATGTACTGTTGCACAAAGCAGCCATAATCCCAAATCCCGGGTTTATTGGGCACGGTAAAGGAAATATGGATGCTTCCGCCGGGTTTTAAGGTCGGGCTAAAGTCTCCACCACTGGCAATGTTAAAGAGCTCTTTGGGCCCGTCATAGGTCACAATCGCTTTATTGGGAACGAAGTTGTCAACCTTATAGGGATCACTCAAGGTCACATGGACCCCATCCCAAAAGTCGACGGCCCAGGCGTCCGCCGGGAGATTGCCAAAGGCTTGGAAATAGGCCTCATTCACATGGCGGCCCATGGTCCATTCATGCCAGTGGGTGTGACTTTGATTTTGGAAGATAATGTCCATCTGGTCGCCAACGCGCCAGGTCATGTAATTGGGGATGTAATAGTAGTCGTACGCGTATAAATGAACCGTCCCGGAACTCACCGGCGATCCAAAGATACCGCGGGCGGCATCCACGAGCGCTTGGCGGCCAAAGAGAGTGACCGCACCGGCTACGCCTAAGGCTGCACTACCCACGAGAAACTGGCGACGACTCCATTGATTTTCCTCAACATTTTCGCCATTTAGAATATTCTCTTCTTTGGCGGGATCCTTTTCCACGCCTCTTCCTCCTTCACACAATCCATACTCGGATTCATCCGAATTGGACTTATGTTATTGAGTGGTTTACCCGACAGCAATTGAGGTTATAAAACCTTAATCAATTACTTCATTGTCGGTTTATCAAACCCTGGCATCCTTAAGATATGGTTGTAGATGCCTAGTATGCTATGCCGAATAAATCACTACTCGACATTACTAGGTGATTGTAGCACGTTTAGACTAAAAGGGATCCCATAAATTTTGCAAATTCATGTCGTTTTTACCTGGGTATAAAAATTTAACAGTGTCAGGTTATATTTTCGAAGGCTGAATCCCTAGACTCTGAGATTTTGTGAGGGAGTTTGTTGAGGAAAGTTAAACCGCTCCGATTAATGCTCGGAGCGGCGAGGGTTACCCAGAGCATCTCGGGCTTGACGAACTCGTCTCATGGCGGTTTCCGGGGTATCTGCCAAAGCCGTGATGTGTCCCATTTTCCGTCCGACTCGTGGCTCATCTTTCCCATAGAGATGTAAATACGTATTTAATGTTTCTAGTGCAAAACTCCAATTCAAGTCGCCACTTTGCCACAATTCCCCCAACAAATTAGCCATTGCGGCGGGACTGCGCTGATGCTGACGTCCCAAGGGCAGTCCAGAAATAGCTCGAATATGTTGATCAAACTGCGAGTAATCAAACGCCTCGATGGTTAAATGTCCTGAGTTATGCGGGCGTGGAGCCAATTCATTGACGAGCACGTCATTGCCCACCACGAAAAACTCCACCGTCATGGTCCCGACCAGGTCCAGATCTACAGCAATCTGACGAGCATAGGACACGGCTTTTTCCGTAATATGTTCTGGGACCCGGGCCGGAGAGATAGAAACATCTAAAATCCCATTTTGATGGTGATTCTCAATCGTCCCGAAGTCGACAATATGTTGATTTTGATCCCGAGTTAAAACCACCGAAATCTCGACGTCATAAGGCACAAACTCTTCCACGATAAGAGGCATATCGGGCCATGATGTTAATGCCGTGGCTAATTCTTTAGCGTTATCCACCCGCATCTGGCCTTTTCCGTCATAACCGCCCCGCGCGGTTTTGACAATGGCGGGAAAGTGAGAGAAATTTCGCAACTGCTCGCGCTGTTCAACACTCTCCGCCCACAAAAAATCGGCGGTCTTAAGACCTAAGCGGCGACACATGGTCTTTTCGTAGATCCGGTTTTGAGAAATCGCCAATAATCCGGGGTTAGGAAACACCGGCCGTTCATGGGCGATCATTTCCAGTTGGGGGACACTGACATTTTCAAACTCATAGGTAATAACGGATGACATTGCCGCCAAATTTTTCACCGCATCCGTATCGTCGTAGGACGCTACAATGCGATGATGCGCGATTTGAGCCAAAGGTGCGTCTGGATCCGGATCCAAAACCGCTACACGGTATCCTAACTGGTAAGCCGCATAGGCCATCATGCGACCAAGCTGTCCTCCCCCAATAATGCCAATATACTCCCCGGGTTTGAGCTTAATCATGATTTATCCGCTCCTTGGCCACCATCGTCCTGGCGATTTAATGCCTTCTCAGCGCTCACCACATCTTGTGCCATTTTCTGGCGCACTTGATGGAGCCGCGCGCGTAGATCGCTATCGTGCACTGCCAGAATTTCTGCCGCTAAAATGGCCGCATTTTTCGCTTGGCCAATGGCCACGGTAGCCACCGGTATTCCCCCAGGCATTTGGACAATCGAAAGCAGTGAATCCAATCCTTGGAGATTTTTCGTAGGAACCGGAACCCCGATGACGGGCAACGTTGTATACGCCGCAGTCATTCCCGGCAAATGGGCGGCACCACCCGCACCCGCGATGATCACCCCATATCCTTGGGATTCTGCCGCCTTAGCAAACTCGGCCATGCGATCGGGAGTCCGGTGGGCTGACAAGATATGGGCATCCACCGCTACACCGATTTCACGTAAGAAATCCACCGCTTCTTTCATCACGGGCCAATCCGATTGACTTCCCATGATGACCGCAACTTTCACCCCATTTTTCCTCCTCATCTCGACATACTTCCCCTATTATAGCAATTTCTGCAAAGGGCTATGTCCCAAGGATAAGGTGTGAAGACAAGCGAAGCCAGTGGATTTCTTTCTGGTCGCGGTTCCAATTTCCAGAAAATGTGGTAAGTGGATTTGATAATACGGCGATCGCAGCAAAACGAAGAGGAGGCCAATGGGCCACGACGAGATGACTTGGTGCATTGGGGGTTCTGGCTAAGAACAGCACGGTTTTATGTGCCGATCTTAAGGCAATTCCATAAACCAAGCCTTGATTGATCAGGGACTGTAATTCACGAGGCGACACGCTGGGTAGGCTACCCAAATTACCGAGCTTAACCTCAGGAGATACAGGGGGCTTCACCATAGAGCCAGTCGTCACATGGTGAAAGGAAAGCGGGTAGCGTACCCATGCAAAGGCAGCTACTAGCGCCATTATAATCAAAGCAACTAACTTGGCGCGCATACAATGTCACTCCCGAGGCTTTTACACAATATAACGCTTGAGGACTCGTCGAGGTCACAGGTCACCCAGGGGCGCATTATTCTTTTTCATACGGTAGCGTATCACATCAATGGCCTTTGGGATCAGCTTGGAATCATGGAATTTTTTAGTATTCTAATTTGCTGTGCTCATCAATGCGCTTGCGGAAAACCCAATAACTCCAGGCTTGATAACCTAAAACAATCGGCAAGAGAAAGACTGTCATTACCGTCATGACATGAAGACTATAAGTATTCGCCGCCGCATTATATATCGTCAAGTTCCAAGACGGATTGAGAGAACTGATCATGACATTGGGATAGAGGGACAAAAAGATGGTAATAGTGGACAAAACGATTGTGAACCCGGTCGAGACAAATGCCCACTTTTCTTGGCCTCGCTGTAAAAACAAACGGACGGCAATCATACTCAGAAAAGCAAACACGGGAATCGGGCCTGGATCGAGACCTAAACGCCGAACGATATCGGTTTGGTAATAGGTCATGACGACGAAAACCAAAAAAATTCCCGTGGCCGCTGGTCCAATTCGGTACGCCACCTTTTCTGCCCGTTCATGCAATATCCCTTTGGTCCGGATCATCAAAAATAACGCGCCTTGGAGTGCAAAGACAAAAGCCACAGAAATCGCACCGAGTATCGAATAGACATTGACCAGTTGCAGTAAAGATCCGACAAAGTTTCCTTGAGCGTCAATAGGTATCCCTTTTACCATGTTGGCCATAATAAACCCCCAGACCAAAGGGGGAACAAAGCTTCCCCACACGAACAGACTATCCCAAACTCGGCGCCACCTCAGGTCCTCGACGCGGCTTCGAAATTCAATAGCTACGCCGCGCACAATCAATCCGGCCAATAGGAAGAAGAACGCCAGGTAAAAGCTGCTTAAGAAACTGGCATACCATGCCGGAAATGCCGCTAATAACGACCCTCCCGAAGCGATGAGCCAGACTTCATTTCCATCCCAAAATGGGCCGATAGTTGAAAGAACCAGCCGTCGGTCATGATCATTCCTCCCCACAACGGGAAGCAACATGCCCACACCATAATCAAATCCCTCAAGAAAGAAATAGCCAATGAACAAGACCACGGCTAACACAAACCAGGCCACATTTAACATGTCATTACTCTCCCTTCTGTTAAAGTCCCCTATTCGTCATGTCTCCATCGTGGTGTCAATGCATGTCATCATACTGAGCCGTTGGCTTGGCATGTCTTAACGACTCATGGCCATGGAGCAAATAGCCATGCTTTGAGGATTCGTCCTCACTTTCTTGACCTTGTTCTTGACTGGGGCCTTGATGAATGATGAGTAAAAAGAGATATACGGCAGCCACCGCGATACTGAGATACAAAATTCCGTAGCCTATAACTGTCGTCCACAATTCACTATTACTGACCGTAGGCGACACCCCATCTGGGGTTCTTAGCAGTCCAAAGACAGCCCAAGGTTGACGGCCTACTTCGGTCATTACCCACCCCGCCGTATTGGAAAGATACGGTAAGATTAAAGTCCACTCCATCAATACCAGTAACCAGTGTGGCCGTTTACCTTTGATAGTTAAATAGGCTCCTACGATAGCGATAAGCATCATAGTGGTGCCGGCAAATATCATCGTACGAAATGCCCAAAACGTCCAAACGATGGGCGGCATGTAGTTCCCGGGCCCATAGCGCAACTGGTAGAGATGGTTAAGTTCCAATAGTCCCGTAACCCGTCCGCTTAACCGGTTGTACGCGAGGATGCTTAACAAGTAAGGAATCTGCAACACAAAGGGATCGGAGTGTGTTTTGGTATCGATAGTTCCCACAATCGTCCATGGCGCGTGAATGGGACTGGTGTGCCACAATGCTTCTGACGCTGCCATTTTCATCGGTTGGGCCACAATTAAATGTTGGGCTTGCTCATGACCTAAAATAAAGACAGAGACACTGCCAATCAAGGCGCCAATCATAGCTATCCGGAAACTCGGTTCAAAGACTTCATCATTGGTATGGCGAATAAGATGGTAAGAGCTTACCGCAGCCATGAAAATAGAGCCGGTAGCAATCGCGCCGAACAGGGTATGAGGGAACTCCAACCAAAGTTGTGGATTGGCTAAGACCGCAAAAAAATTTACCATTTCCGTGCGACCGTGACGAAAGACAAAGCCCACCGGTTCTTGCATAAAAGAATTGGCCGCTAAAATCCAAAAGGCTGACATCGCCGAGCCTAAAGCCACCATCCATATGGCAAAGAGATGAACTTTGGGTGAAAGTTTTTCCCAACCAAAAATCCATACCCCTAAGAACGTCGATTCTAAGAAAAACGCCATTAATGTTTCAATCGCTAAAGGAGCTCCAAATACATCCCCGACAAAGCGAGAAAAATCAGCCCAGTTCGTGCCAAACTGAAATTCTTGGATGATTCCCGTAACGACGCCAACAGCAAAGTTCACCAAGTAAATTTTCATCCAAAATTGCATCGCTTTCCGGTAGACGTCGTTATGGGAGCGGTAGTAAAACGTTTCCAAAATGGCAATCAGCAGTCCTAATCCAATCGTCAAGGGAACAAAGAGAAAGTGATACAGTAAGGTTCCCCCAAATTGTAAGCGCGCCAATCCGACATTTGTCATTGTCATCACCAAGCATAGGGTGTGCCACAATAGCCAGAATCATACGCAATGGGCATCTTTTAAAGGGCTTCTTCCCACATCAAAGAAAAGGTAAAATGAATATTAAGTCCTGGCCATGCAATGACCGGGGAAAGGGTGAGGATTCCTGTGCCAACTGTTACTGACCAACACAAGCGTCCGCTGCGTGATCTCCGCTTATCCGTGACGGACCGCTGCAATTTTCGCTGCGTCTATTGCATGCCGAAAGAAGTCTTTGGCGCCAAATTTCACTTTTTACCCAAGCATGATTTACTGACATTCGATGAATTAACGCGCACTGTAAGGATTTTTTCTCAGTTAGGTGTGAAAAAGGTGCGTATTACCGGCGGAGAACCCTTATTACGTCAAGATTTAGATGTGTTAATTCGGCAATTAAGTGAGGTTCCGGGCATAGAAGACATTGCCATGACCACCAATGGCTACTTCTTGGACCGAAGACGCGCAATGCTTCTTCGCCAAGCAGGCCTTAAACGTGTAACCATCAGCCTCGATGCCCTCACTGATGAGGTCTTCAAGGCCGTCAATGATGTTGGTGTACCCGTCGGAAAAATTCTTTCCGCTATTGATGCCGCCATTTTTGCTGGTCTTGGACCTGTTAAAGTCAACATGGTTGTGAAACGCGATGTCAATGACCAACAAATCATTCCCATGGCACGCCATTTCCGCCATAGTGGAGTCGTCTTACGATTCATTGAATATATGGATGTCGGTAACACCAATGGATGGCGACTAGATGATGTGGTACCGGCATCAGAAATTCTGGCAATCCTCCAACAAGAATGGCCATTAGAACCATTAGCTCCCAATCATCCAGGAGAAGTCGCCCGGCGCTTTCGCTATCAAGATGGTGGGGGTGAAATCGGTATCATCGCGTCCGTAACCCAACCCTTTTGCCATCATTGTTCCCGCATTCGCCTTTCGCCTGAAGGCCGTCTCTATACCTGTTTGTTTGGCTCTGAAGGGTTTGATTTACGGCATCTTTTACGGGAAGAGAGATGGGATGATGCTCAGATTGAGAACGCATTACAACTTCTGTGGCAGAGGCGTACCGATCAATATTCCCTACTGCGGTCCCAAGCCACATCATCCGCGCCCAAAGTAGAAATGTCGCATATTGGTGGATAAATTATTGCCCTACCATTATTCGCTGATCTCTCCAAAAGTTGGCTCATGCAAGCATTTCACCCCCTTTTGCGCCCGCGCATAGAGTAACCACTGATTCAGTAAACAGATTTCTCATCCAATGGAAATCTGAAGATGAGGAGGTTAACGTATGTGCGGGATTGCAGGATGGATTGACTGGCAGCAAGATATCCGAGCTTACCAGTCTTCTTTAGATGCCATGGTTCAGCCCCTAACGTGCCGAGGACCAGACGGGAGCGGCACCTGGGTGACTGAACATGCCGCGATGGGACACCGTCGCCTTGTCGTCATTGATCCCGAAGGCGGTATGCAGCCAATGTCCCGCCGAGAAGGTCGCCGGGTTTATACAATCGTTTACAATGGCGAATTATATAATTACCGGGAACTGCGACAGGAACTCATCAGCATGGGATATTCCTTCGCCAGTCAATCCGATACCGAAGTGCTCTTAACGGCCTACATTGCTTGGGGACACGAATCATTAAGCCGCCTCAATGGGATTTTTGCCTTTGCCATATGGGATGCAGCCGAACAAACGCTTTTTCTGGCACGGGACCGTCTGGGCGTCAAACCCTTGTTTTATGCGCCGCTACACCAGGGTATCCTTTTTGGATCCGAAATGAAAGCAATTTTGGCTCATCCTCAAATGCCACACCGTGTCAGTCGCGAGGGACTCGCTGAAGTTTTTGCGCTAGGTCCTGCCAGAACCCCTGGCCATGGAGTCTTTGACGGGTTGTATGAGCTGCGGCCAGGCGAATATCTGCAGTATAAACGCGGACGCATTTCTACCCACCGTTATTGGCAACTCGTGTCCCACGAACACCCTGACGATGTGTTTACCACACGACAAACCATTCGCGATCTCCTCGAAGATACGGTTAAGCGACAGTTAATTGCTGACGTGCCCGTTGTCACCCTGTTATCTGGTGGATTAGATTCCAGTGCCGTCACCGCCTTAGCGGTAAAAGCCTTTAAAGACGAAAAACGCGGTCCGCTAAAAACGTTTTCTATCGACTTTGTCGATATGGAAAAACATTTTAAGCCGACAGCATTTCAAACAAATCTTGATGCCCCCTGGGTCAACCGCGTATCAGAATATCTCGGCACCATCCATTCCCGGATCGTATTGGATACGCCCGATCTTGTCGATAATCTCGTTGCCTCGTTGCACGCCCGGGATCTGCCTGGCATGGCAGACGTTGATACATCGTTGCTGGTATTTGCCCGCGCCATCAAACAACAAGCGACCGTCGGGCTTTCGGGCGAAGCGGCTGATGAAATATTCGGGGGTTACCCATGGTTTCACCATCCGGATGCTATTGAGGCTCACACTTTCCCCTGGGCCCGCCGCCTGCAAGACCGGGTGAGTATCTTATCTAACGAATTCGTCCACTATATTCGGCCGTTCGAATACACCCAACAGCGCTATCAAGAAGCGTTAGATGAAGTGCCGCGCTTGGCAGGCGAATCGCGCAGTGCTGCGCGCATACGCGAAATCAGCTATTTAACTCTGACACGCTTTTTGCCAACGCTTTTGGATCGCAAAGACCGGATGACGATGGCCGTGGGGCTCGAAGTCCGTGTGCCTTTTTGTGACCACCGGCTTGTCGAATACGTATGGAATATTCCGTGGGCTATGAAAACACAAGGCGAACACCGCAAGGTCATTTTACGGCAGGCCATGGAAGGGATTCTGCCCGATGATGTCTTGTGGCGTCAAAAAAGCCCTTATCCTTCCACTCCAAATCCATCCTATTTCGCAAGGATGCGAGAGCAATTAACAGACATTCTCGCTGATCCTGCTTCTGCCCTTCATCAAATCGTTGACGTCACGCGTGTCAAAGAATTGATGAACCAAGGACCGATGGCCGAGCAAATTCCGTGGTTTGGCCAATTAATGGGCAACGCTCAATTATTCGCATTCTTGATTCAAGCCCATTATTGGTTTGCCGATTACCACATTGAGCTGGGATAAAGGCCGGACGCCGGTCTTTATCCCAATTAACTAGCCCGGGGCCACATCCGCTCTGGAACTAACTGGTCAATCAACTGTCGCAGCATCTCAAAAGCTTGCTCATGGCGTGGAGTTACTAACGGTAGCCGCACATCGCCGGCATGAAATCCGAGATAATTCATCGCCCATTTCACGCTAATCGGGTTCGTGTAACGAAACAGTTCGTGGAATATGGGCATGAGTGTGGTATTAATTTGCCGAGCCTGCTCTAAGTTTCCTTGTAATAGGCTTTCTGTCATCGTCACCAGCTCATCGCCCACCAAGTGTGATGCCACACTAACCACGCCATAGGCACCTAAGGTCAACGCTGTAAAGTACATGGCATCGTCACCAGAGTAGACCCGAATTTGCGGCGAAACAAGATTAATGAGTTCTTGCATTTGAGGTAAAGAACCTGCTGCCTCTTTAATCGCCACAACATTGTCACATTCTTGGGTAATGGTTCGCACCGTAGCGGGAAGGAGATTGACGCCAGTTCGGCCAGGAATATTGTAGAGCATAACAGGTACGGGTAATCCCGTGGCAATCTCAACAAAATGGCGAATCAGGCCTTCTTGCGGAGGTTTATTATAATAGGGACAAACGAGCAAAACGCCATCGGCGCCATTTTCTGCCGCTTCCCACGACAGTTCCCGGCTGTGCACCGTATTATTCGTCCCGGTGCCCATCCATAAAGGAACATCATCGCCTACCTGCTCGCGCACCGCTCGCAATAAATTCATCCGTTCACGGTCCGTCAACGCGGGGGATTCGCCCGTGGTACCAGAAAGAATAAGACCGCCACTCCCGTGTTCCACCAGCCAGTTAGCTAATCGACCTGCTTCATCGTAATCCACTTGACCAGCATCGTTAAAAGGGGTAATCATCGCAGTAAAAATCCGGGGTAATTGCATAAAAAGACCTCCTTGAATGTTGTGGATATCCCAAAATCTTGACACGCCGGATCGCGCGAAAATTACGCACGAGCCGGCCAGGTCTTAACGCCGGGCTTCTTCCACGACTTCACAGAGGCTAAGAGGATAACAGGAGCAAAAGAACATACGGAGACCTTCATCAAGCCATTGCGTAAAAACGAATGGACCATGATTTGTCTCCTTTCCCTGTGTGTTCTTCGCGTGTTTTACTTTCTTGCCGTTACTATATCATGCCGTGCCGCTGGCGTCAAATAAAAATTCATCACGTTTGTATATATTTCGTTGCACTTTGTGGAGACTTGTGTCATAACTGAGGTGTTTTGAGAATCCCACCTGACCATCACCATGGATTTTTAGGAGGTTACCTGTATTATGCGACGGGCATCGCGAATGAACAAAATTCCCCCGTATTTATTCTTAGAACTCGATAAATTGATAGCGAGACAACGCGAAATGGGACGGGATGTCATTTCTCTCGGTATTGGGGATCCTGACCAACCCACAGCATCTGTCGCTGTCGAAGCTTTGAAACGCGCGGTCGATAATCCCGAAACTCATCGCTATCCCAATTATCTGGGAAGCCTTGATTTCCGGACATCGATGGCCCAGTGGTATCATAACCGCTTTGGCGTGGAACTTGACCCTCGCTCGGAGGTTCTTGGACTAATCGGGTCCAAAGAAGGCATTGCGCACTTGATATGGGCCATGGCGGAGCCGGGAGATATTGTCCTCGTCCCCGATCCGGCGTATCCCGTTTATTATACCCAAACCATTTTGGCGGGTGCTGAGCCTTATGCTCTCCCTCTTACTGCCGAAAGGCAATTTTTACCCGATTTATCTGCCATCCCGGAAAACGTTTGGGCTCGCGCCAAAATGCTGTGGCTGAATTACCCCAACAATCCCACTGGTGCGATCGCCACGCGTGACTTTTATGAGGAAGCCGTACAACTATGTTTAAAACATGATGTGCTTTTGTGCAGCGACGGCGCCTATCTCGATATTGGCTTTGATGGATATCAAGCCCCTTCCATTTTAGAAATTCCCGGGGCCAAGAATATTGCGATTGAGTTTTATTCCTTATCCAAACCCTTTAACATGACCGGGTGGCGTATTGCCGCGGCGGTGGGCAATCCCGAAGCCATTGACGCCTTAGGAACGCTTAAGAGTAATCTTGATTCCGGTCCTTTCACCGCCATTCAGGATGCTGCCATCGCCACCCTTGATTCAAATCCAATTCCTTTTATCCAATCCATGAACGCTTTATATCAAGAGCGCCGGGATTTGGCCGTCAAAGCCCTCAATAATATGGGAATTCCCATTACCCCGCCCAGATCCACATTCTATTTGTGGTTTCCGGCTCCCTTTGGCATGAGTTCCCAAGAGGCCACCAATTATTTTGTCCAGTATGCCGATGTCGTGCTCACACCTGGAGAAGCCTATGGCGACCATGGACGCGGTTGGATGCGCATTTCCTTGACGATTGACACGGCCCGGCTTCAAGAAGGGCTAGACCGCATGGCACGAGCCTTACGCGATCATCCGCCAGTGTAAAATCCTTGAACAATAGCTTTTAAATAGCGAACAACAGGACGTGTTTGGCTCTCCAAGACATGTAAACCCGATGGACTAATGGGGATGCCTAACACGTCTTCTAGTTCTGTCGGCCCGTTCTGGGACAGGGCGTTTAAGTATCGCCGCACATCATTGATAATCTCATCACATCGCTGTTCCAAAGACATCGAGACGGCAATGGCAATGCGCCCCATTTCGTCCTGAGTGAACCCTTTCACTTCACAGTGCGATGGAGGAATCTCAATTCCGACCTCCTCCACAGCTTCACGCCGAGCGGAAGAGACGGGAAGAAAACGCCCGTCGACAATATCGTCAAAATTCGGCGACCCGCCAATCGCCTGAATCCAGCCAGGTCTTGATGTATCAGGACTCATCACCCCGGCAATTAACCAGTTGTCCCGAGTCACCAAACAGGCTGCGGCAAATAGCACCCGCACCTGATAGGGGTGCTGTGCGGGCAATTGCCGGCTAAATAGGTAATGGGCATAGTCCGTCAATACTCCTTCGATGAAAACGCTCGACCCTTCTTCATGCACTTGACGAACACTCAACACGGGACCGCGGAAAAATGGTGTCCCGTGGCGTATTAAGCCGTCCCAATATTGGTTAACTTGTTGCTGAAGTCCCTCGGGAAGACGCCACGGTTCTTTATCAACAACAACCTCTAAATGGCGCGTGGCAACCCATCGAGTCACTTTTGCCATGGATTTCTCATCACCATACAATCCTTCTTTTCGCGTTATCTTAAAGCGCCACCGGACCTGTAATGTGTTTTTTCGATTTGTCTTTGTCAAACGAGATTTAGTCGCGAATAATCCACGTTTCAAGAATAAAGCCGACAATCAATAAAATACCGATCACGGTATTAATCATCACCGATTCGCCATGAAGATGGGCAAACCGGCTCGATGCACTGTTTAAATGATTCATGATTCCTAAAAGCCGGTTAGCGTATACCACTAATATCCATGCTAACAGCGCTTCAATAAATAGTAGCCAGTTCTTGCGGCTTGAGGCATACCACGCTGCCAACAGAGAACCAATGAGCGCCAAACCTCCGCCCCACAAACCGATGCCGTAATATGCGGGAAAAATGCGAACCAATAAACGGCCAGCATCGACCATGGGCAGTTCTAAAAAAATGGCCGGGGCCACCACTAACGAGAAAAAAATAATCGTGCCTAACCATATCCCACTCCCAATTCTCCATAAAAACCGCCCGACCATGACGGTCATGTCCTCACCCCGCCCTTATTGTGGGTTTACTCTCTATCCCTAGAATATTATGTCAGACTCAAAGAAGACCGACATGTTTTGCAAGAAAAGAATCTTGTAGTTCATCAGGATTATGGCACCCATCTTTTGGCTCAGCTCTTCTGTGGTTGCTTGTCTGGTCGCTTTTTCGTACCATTACGGAAGAGGATTTTCAGGGTTCTTGTGATTTGCCCAACACGATTTCCGTTTGATGTGTTCATGAGCACCGACCATGATCATATCCTGTGAACGGTCAGACAGAAAGGACGCACGCAGTGACGATATTGCCAGATGCTCGCTTCATTACCATTACAGCTGCCAACAATCCTGAAACCTTTCACTTATCACCCGTTTTAGCAGAAGTCCTAGGTCGCTGGTCGGCGAGAACAGAGTCATGGGGTATTTTAATACGTGAGCATAATCCCTATCTCTTGTTAGGTCCCAAAGATCGGCGACTACCATTTTTGGACGAAGCTTTAAATTGGGCACAAAATCAAGGATACCCCGTGTATATGCGTGTCGGAGGCGGTTCTGCCGTCCTTTTGGATCGCACGTGCATAAGTTTCGCAGTCTCCCGCCCGTGCCGGGACTTGACCGTGTGGGAACAAAATTTCCGGGATATGACCGCCCCCATTATCGATGGATTGCGCATGCTGGGTATTGCCACCCAATTTGGACGTGCCGAAGGCTCGTATTGTGAAGGTCCTTATGATCTCGTCACTCGTGACGGCAAGAAAATTGCCGGCATTGCGCAAGCCATTCGGGGAGGGTCTGCCCTCGTTTCCGGCATGATCTTAGTGCAGCAAGATCCTGTGAGAACGACAGAGTTCATTCAAGAATTTTATCACCGAGCGGGAAGCCAACAAATATTGCGGGCTGATGTCGTGACCGCCCTGAGTCATCATCCAGGATTTTCCCAGGTCACGATCCAAGATGTGCATGATGCCTTGATAGCCGGGTTTGAACAACACTATCACCTAATTTCCGAGCCCTTTTCGCCCGAGGAATGGCAAGAAGCTCGAGAATTAAATACTCTACGTTGCCTGCGTGGGGATCCTATTTCCGAACCCTCGGGCCGAACAGGCTAACTCATCACTCAGAAATTTCCTGTCTTTAACGCAGTATCATCTTCAACATATAGGAGGAAGATTCATATGCATGCAACGATTGAAACAGATAAAGGCACGATGGTCTTGGAACTCTACCCCAATGAAGCGCCGGGTACCGTCGCCAATTTTGCGAAACTCGCCCGTTCTGGATTTTATGATGGTCTCACCTTTCACCGAGTTATTCCAAATTTTGTTATTCAAGGTGGAGATCCCAATGGAGATGGGACGGGAGGACCAGGATATACGATTAAATGTGAAACCGAAGGCAATCCCCACAAACACCTGAGGGGATCATTATCGATGGCTCACCGCGGCCGGGACACTGGCGGCAGCCAGTTCTTTATTTGTCACAGTCCCCAGCCCCATCTCGATGGCGTCCACACTGTATTTGGCCGGGTTATCGAAGGCTTTGATGTGTTAGATAGTATTCGTCAAGGCGACCACATGACCCGGGTCACGATTCAAGACGAATAATTTCAGCTACGGCTAAGGGAGGGCTAAGGTTTAACCTCAGCCCTCCCTTTCACTACCCATGTATCCACTGGCAAAGCCTTGACCCATGTCCCTATTGTTTTCCCCTAAGCAGAGTTAGTGCTGAAGATAAGCTGCAAACCAGCTAGTAATTTGGTGAAGACGAAACACCCGGTGCCATGGCTCTCCATTTCGTGTCATGCCGTGCGATTCATTCGGGTAAAGAATCATTTTGACCTCGCGTCCCAAATATTTTAACGCGTGATATAACTGCTCCCCTTGCTCTAAGGGCAAACGATAATCATTCATTTGATGTTCAATCAAAAGGGGCGTATGAATCGACGAGGCATAGCGCAAGGGAGATTGTTGCCAGTAAGGCTCGGGATCGTCCCACCATGGTTTCGTCCCGTATTGCGCGACCCGTAACCAGCCTAAATCACTCGTCCCCATCGCGCTAAAACGGTTCACGACCGAACGCATACTCACTGCGCAGCGAAAGCGGTCCGTATGCGCAATAGCCCAGTTGACCATAAAGCCCCCGTAGCTTCCCCCGATAATCCCCAACTTTTTCTGATCACATCGCGCTTTGCCTGGACCCTGTAATGCATCATCGAGAATGGCCATCACATCGGCATAATCTTTATCGCCCCAGTGCCCAATGATCGCTCGGCAAAAATCATGTCCATATCCCAACGATCCCCGGGGATTGCCATAAACGACGGCATAGCCGAGCGAACGTAACAATTGCATTTCGAACATGAACCGGTACCCATACATAGCCATAGGCCCACCATGGACTTGAAGGATTACCGGAATATTTTTCTGGGGCGATGACGGTAACAATATCCAGGCATCGAGCTTTGTGCCATCAGCACTTGTCGCTTGATACGCAAGGGGCATAGCCAGCTCCTCTTGCGCCCAAGGGAGCGACACATGAAGCGGTGGCGATAAATAGGTGCCGTCTTCATCTAGGATCTGGATGGTTGAAGGATTTAAGGGATCCGATGCCACGACAATGAGTCCGGTAGTGTGCGGTGCATAGCTATAAACCGTCCAGGCATTCTGCGTGATGGCTCTAGGAGGCTCCTCACCAGTCAAGGAAAACTTCCAGAGGTTCACCCGTCCATGATCACTTAAAGACATCAATACCCACTCACCATCACGACTGACGACAGGTTTGTCTAGCGGGAGTCCCCCCACGTCAGTCAACGTGTGATCACCGACCGGGCGGTCTAATTCGTCCGACAAACATCTTGCTTGGGCGGTTTCGAGATTATATAGCCAGAGCTTTTCGTTGCCATATCCTAAATCCTCCGGGTCATTTGCGGTAAACACGAGGGTCTTTCCATTGGGATGGACAATCAACCGACTAATGGCTAATCCTAAATGGGTCAATTGTTGACTCCTCGGCCCCGCGTGAGAAAAGATTTCGCGAATTTGGGGATTGACATCGGCGCTCGATTTTGGCCGCTGTAAATAAAATAATGTCTCGCCATCGACAGAAAACACGGGATTAAAGACATCTTCAAGCCCTGGTGTCATGACCTGAACCGAATTCGTCGGTAAATCCACACTTACGGCCGTGTCAATAAAGTCCCCTAAAAATCCTGATCCGTCAAATTTATAATATTGTTTGGTAATAATTTTGACATCACGCGTAAAACGATAGGCCAACATCTCATCTGACGGTGAGCCTGAGTTTGCCTGATCATCTGATTTTTCATTTTCAATTAGTCCCCGAAACAAGTGAGCTATCACTACCATTTTTTGTCCACGGGGATGCCAAGCAAAATCCTTAATCCCCCCTTTAATCTGGGTAACCTGCCGTGCCTCTCCTCCCTTTAAAGGCATGATCCATACTTGATTGCTGCCCGACCGGCGTGATAAAAAGGCCAGATACTGTCCATCAGGTGATATTTGAGGTAGGGTATCTGAAGGTCCTTGGGTAAAAGGCTGGACCGAACTCCAGGAGGATCCGTCTGGTTCGGTTTGCATAATGCGGTGTTCTACCGCATTGGTTTGTTTATTTATCTGGGATTCAACAAAAAATACCCGGCCATCTGGGGCGGCGACGGCTTGTCCCCACGTTTTTAATGCCAGGAGGTCTTCCGCTTTTAAAGTCATGGTGCGTCTCCCCATTTCGCAGTGATTACACCCCTCTTCACAGTGTGTCGTGAACGGTTAGGGCGATTATAGCAAGGGACGTGTCGGCAGCGTTACCATAAAACATCTTATACTGATTCTTGCATTATACAAGAAATTTTAGTATTTTGATTGCATACTGCACAAAGCGCGCGTGTATCCTTTATATTAATTGTAGCAAGGAGGCTTGACATGGCTACCGCATCAGACAAGCAATCCGGCCGCGTCACCCCATTAAGTGGCCGGTCACTGTGGCTGAGTTTTGCCGCCGCTACAACCGGGACGTTTATGGTCAACGTGGATTCCAGCGTGGTTAATGTGGCATTGCCTGTTATGCAACATCAATTCAGCTTGTCCATTAACATTTTACAATGGATTGTCACCGCTTATCTCTTGGTGATTACGGGTGTTCTACCCGTCATGGGCCAATTGGCAGACCGTTTGGGCCGGCGCGATGTTTTCATAGCAGGCATAGCGATTTTTATTACAGGCTCACTGTTTTGCGCCTTATCGCCGAGTTTCGGATGGCTTGTGTCGGCACGGATATTCCAAGGCGTGGGGGGCGCAATGATTATGGCCAACGTTATGGCCATTGTCGCGCTCATATTCTCTCCCCAGGAACGCGGAAAAGCTTTGGGGATGATTGGTTCTGTCGTCGCAGCTGGCACATTGGCCGGTCCTCCCTTAGGAGGCGTATTAACGGCAGCCTTTGGCTGGCAAAGTATTTTTTGGATCAATATTCCTTTTGGATTATGGGGCCTATGGGGATCGTACCGGTATCTGCCCCGTTTTCCCAAAGATGAGATCTTGCGCCAACAGAAATTTGATTGGATGGGGGCATTGATGTTTTTAGTTTCCACATCACTCCTCCAATTCGGATTAGCAAATCTTCACCGGTGGTACGGATATGTTTTGGTCGCGGCTACGGCAGCATCTCTTTACCTATTTGTCCGCATTGAGTCGCACGTCACCCATCCCTTGATTCCCCTGCGCTTATTCCATGTGCGCCCGTTCTCACTTAATATGTTGGCTGGCATTTTTTATTGGGTGCTCATGATGTTTCCTGCTTTTCTCATTCCCTTTTACTTGCGTGATGAATTGCATTTACCTGTCGGCTTAATTGGGGTTTCGCTCTTTCCCCAGGCTCTGGCGATGATCCTATTATCTCCTGTGGGTGGAACCTTGACAGACAAAAGGGGCGTCTTAGTACCTGCACGGGCAGGCCTTTTGATGTTTGCGTTGGTCAACTTGGGGATGGCATTATTACCACAACATGCGCCGTTATGGTGGATTTGGATTCTTCTCGCGGGCCAAGGGGTTGCCGCTGGATTGTTCTCTTCTCCCAACAGCACGGCGATTCTTAATTCGGTTCAAAAACGCGATACCGGGTTGGCATCAAGCCTTATGGCCACACAAAGGAATTTAGGACGAGCCATCGGCGTTGGCTTAGCAACGGAAATCTTAGCCCTCGTTTGGGTATTTTCGGGGATAGGCGCATCGCCGTCCCACAATAATCCCCATTATCCTGCCTGGTTTTTATTAGGGTTCCATGGCGTTTTTTGGGCAGCCATCGGTTTTACCGCCTTAGCATTTCTCACAACGGTATCACCACACCCCCATTCTCAAGGAACCCCTCAAGACGCAAAGTAAAAATCCATCACCAAGAGCAATCCTACATGCACACTACCAAAGTAGCCCTTCCTTATGGGAAGGGCTACCGATTATGGCATTGACATTCCGATTTTTGACGCGGATTCCCGTGATCTATTGGGCCTGACGATTAGCGGGTAGATTCGGCTTTTTTCCGCAGGCGACGTTTGGCTAACGCTCTATTTCGCCGGGACTCCGTTAAAAAGCGGATGCCAGGCGGATACAACCGGACTAAGACCGCTTGAGGTACCATCACCTGAAGATTCCCACATAATGTGCATTGCCAACCATGGACCACCGTGATGCAAGCCCTTTCTCCTTCGATGGTTAATGGACCTGTCATCACCACATCCTCAGAACCACATGTCGGACATCGATCATCCACATTAGACCCTCCCGTCTACCTAATGCTTTATTATGTATTAGATTGTTCACATCCCATTTCTCCGCCACATGCTGCTTTTCCTGCTTTGTTCCCGCGTCTATCCACAGTTTTTACACAACCTTATCCCCAATATATCCACAGTTTTCGACATAACGATTCCTATATGATAGCTTTTTGTCGGGCTTAAAATCTGATTGTTCATCAAAAGGAAAAGTTTGTCGAATACGACAGCGCGACGTGTCAATAATTGCTGGTGACATGATGAGTCACACCTTAAAAGGTCTAAAAAGCGCCGCGGTGTATGCCGCCATCCACATCAACACTGGTTCCCGTAATAAAAGCCGCACGATGAGACATCAGAAAGAGAATAACTCCGGCAACGTCGGCGGCTGACGGCAGGCGTCCTAACGGGGCACGAGCTCGCATAGCCTTCAGAACATTCTCCACACTATCTCCCGACCGTTTTGCCGTAGCTTGCGCCATGGTTTCTAGTAAATCAGTTTCCGTGGCTCCGGGATTGACATTGATGATGCGAACCCCATAAGCACTGACGTCATCGGCTAAGACTTTCATCACCCCGTTTAATGCACCGTTGATGGCACTGGCTATGGGTAAATTTCGATTGGGATCTTTCCCTGCAATTCCGACGAGGTTCACTATAACTCCTTTTCGTTGCTGCATCATTAAAGGTAACACGGCGCGTGTCATGGCCAAATAACCAAAGAATTTCACTTGAAAATCGTCTACCCATAAAGACCAGGGCGCATCCAACGCATTGGTAATGGACGCACCTCCAGCCCCATTGAGCAATAAAGTGGGTTGGCCGATAGTGTTCAGGGCATACTGCACCACGGCTTGTGCACATGCAGGCTGATTGCCCATGTCACACGCATAAAAAAATGCCTGACCTGGAAAACGCCGATTCAACTCGTCGACGCGTGTTTTTAACGCATCCTGATGGCGAGCAACCAGAAGTACCCGAGCCCCTTGGGCCACTAATTCCTCGGCAACAGACCAACCAATGCCACGACTGCCGCCCGTAACGATTGCGCGGTCTGATTCAAATTCCTGTCCCATTGTGCTCGCCTCCTGGTTAATCGTAAATTTTGCTCTTTAACCAGTATGCAGCACGTGTCTATTTCATGAATTGCGTCCATGTTGCCGATGACGTGATATAAAAAGCTAATCCATATCCTTGGCCGACGACAATCAGATTTTTCGTTGGCGATGCCGTAAGCGGAAAAAATGGGGCTTGAGCATTGAGTAAGTTGGGATGAAAAATACTATTCGGAAGAATTGTCGCCTGTCCTGTATCGAGATTGAGCCTGGCAATGGCTACTTGATTCAATCCGCTATCCCATAATGTCAATAAAAGATGGTGCGGACTAACCCAGTCAGCGCTACTGGCGCCGGCAATGAAAGGCACTTGTTGCGTTCCCACCAACCAAGCCATCGCCAGTTTATCGACGCGAAGATGATGTGATGCAATCTCTACCACACTATCAGCCGTTCCAGGCAACGCACTGGGAGACGCGAGGAGCGCTATCACAGGATTCGCCGACTTTAAAGAGCGAGGATTTTGCGGGCGCACGAGCGACATGACACGACCCGGCAGAGTATAAGATTGTTGAAATGTTCCCTGTCGCCATAACACAATCTGATTAGGATGGCTGGTGGCAATCCAGAGCCCTCCATTTTGGGCCGCCGCAATCGCGACAATGTGCTGGCCCGCATTAAGAGGTAACGGCGATTCACTAACAAGTTTTTGAGAAGATATTTTAATAATATCCCATCCGCCTTTGGTGCCTGGGGCCACAGCATAAATCACCTGATTCCAAGAGGCCGTGATCCACTGGGGCGCACGGGTCGTCGATGCGCTCCATGTCCACTGGTGTTGTCCAAACGTAATAACATTTTTCCCGTTCGATTCGCCGCCCACAATGATCTGCGACGAAGGAGAAAGCGCTGTCGCAGACACATGAAAATAGGGAATGATAGGAGGATGGGTTGCACCTGGCTGCCATAATAAAAAGGACGCAGAATGTGGAACATTCGTCCACGATATGACAGCCGCCAAATGATTTTGGTTATTAAGCTGTAGAGCACTCACAGCCCCTTCTAATTCCGGACTGACCGCCGAAAACGAAAAGCCAGTGACAGCAGGATACTGCTTGGGCATAGCCATAACCAAACCGGAAGATGAAGAAACGGAAGAGCCTGAAAAGGTCCCACACCCCGTGATACCCAAAAGAAGCATTCCCCAAAAAGTGGCTTTCCACCATTTTGCCGACACACTTATCACCATAGGTTATTGTGCGTCTTCATGACAAGAATCGCAAGGTTCTACGAAAATTCCCGAATTCTGGCATTTTCTGCTTGCAAAATGAGAGGTCGTTGGGATGGCAACAGTCCTTCGGGTAGTTGATGCACCGAAAACCACGCACTCTCGAGAATTTCTCCATCGCCCGATGGATGAGAATCATTGGCCGCATCAACCATAGCCCAAAAGCCAATCTCCAAATGGTGCCGGCCCACCACTTCCGAATAGAAATAATGCAATTCAGCGATTTCAATTCCTAGCTCCTCGAACACTTCACGTGAGGCCGCTTGCTTCGGACTCTCACCGGCTTTGACCCATCCCGTCACCAGTCCCCACGGATACCGCGGCCGATAGCTGTGACGGAGCAAAAGAATTTGGTTGCCATGATATAAGACAACCACCACAGCAACCACAAATTTCGCTTGCGTCAGATACATTAAAAATTGAGTCAAACGTTTGGGAAAGACCCGAGAAATGAGATAAAACATGAACTGGCGAAACACACGGCGCAATTTGGCCATAAAGTCGCCACTAAAATACGGGGCGCTCGCGCCACGTGCCAAAAACGGCTTTCATCACCGCCACGATTTCTCCTTCGGTCGCCCCTTGCCGGACAGCTTCAATAATATGTGGCATGATTTCGCCATCAGGGGTCAGACAGGTCTCTTGCAGCGCTTGTAATGCTTGCTTGACGGCAGAATCCTGCCGATTTTTGCGCCAAGTGGCTAAGGATTCAACCTGATCTTTCTCGACCGCTGGATCAATTCGCAGTAGCGGAATTGATTCCTCATTGGGCGGTTCCACAAACGCATTGACCCCGACGAGGATTTGCTCATGGTTTTCTAATTCTTTTTGATAACGATAGGCAGCATCGGCAATCTCCCGTTGCAGATATCCGTTTTCAATACATTCCAATACCCCACCTTGTTCCTCAATGCGGGCAAAATATTCTTCGGCTTGCTCTTCCATTTGAGTCGTCAACGCTTCAACAAAATACGAACCCGCTAACGGATCAACGGTATTAGCGACGCCGGTCTCATACGCTAAAATCTGTTGGGTGCGCAATGCAATTTTCACAGCTTTTTCGGTGGGCAAGGACAGCACTTCATCCATCGAGTTGGTATGTAGTGACTGGGTTCCGCCTAGCACAGCAGCCAAGGCTTCATAGGCTGTTCGCACAATATTGTTTTCAGGTTGTTGGGCCGTGAGCGAACATCCAGCCGTTTGGGTATGAAAGCGCATCATCCACGATTTCGGATTTTTGGCTCCATAAATCTCTTTCATATGCCGAGCCCATATTCGCCGGGCGGCTCGAAATTTCGCAATTTCTTCAAAAAAGTCAATGTGGGCATTGAAAAAGAATGATAATCGCGGCGCAAAAGCATCCACATCGAGTCCTGCCTTAATTCCGGCTTCGACATAAGCGAAACCGTCCGCTAAGGTAAATGCGAGTTCTTGGGCTGCTGTAGAGCCCGCTTCGCGGATATGGTATCCACTAATACTAATAGAATTCCATTGGGGAACATAGCGTGTCGCATAGGCCATCATATCAACAATTAAACGCATCGAGGGCTTTGGTGGGAAAATCCATTCTTTCTGCGCAATGTATTCTTTGAGAATGTCAGCTTGGAGAGTTCCCCGCAACTGCGTCCAATCAACGCCTTGCCGCTCTGCGGCGACGAGATACATAGCCCAAATGATGGGAGCCGGACCATTAATCGTCATGGAGGTCGAGACCTTATCCAACGGAATATCTTGAAAGAGGCGTTCCATATCTCCTACATGATCAATGGCAACCCCTTCTCGCCCCACTTCCCCCAAGGAATGGGGATCATCGGAGTCATAGCCCATGAGGGTAGGCATATCAAACGCAACTGAGAGCCCGGTTTGGCCTTGTTCCAACAAATAACGAAACCGTGCATTCGTTTCCTTGGCAGTACCGAAACCAGCAAATTGTCGCATCGTCCAATACCGACCGCGATACATCGTGGTGTGAATTCCGCGAGTAAAAGGATATTGTCCTGGAGATCCAATGAGATGTTGGGGCGGTAGATCATCTGGAGTATATGTTTCTTTAATGGGAATTCCGGACAACGTCCGAAACGTTCGGTGCCCTTGGTAGGGATCTCCACTTGGACCCGGCCTCAAGGCTTGAGAGTGATGAAATGCTTCTATTGCCATGCCTAAACTCCTTTCGGATGTGCCAAGTCAATTGCCAAGCATGGTCCTCACCATATTCTTCATCGATCTATATGCTTAAACGCTGTGCATACTATAACACCATATCATGAGCTTTTTTCCATGATACACTGCGCCTATTAAGCATTCAAGATATTAACATTTTTCGCACTCGCGCCAACAATCCTATTAATTCGGGGACTGAGTTGCCTATTTCGAATAATGCTCAGCGAAAATTCGGTGAATGTTATGGAGCATATTAATCCGTTCCTCAACCATCTCCATGGCCACAGACACGGTCGAGCGTTGATCCTCGTCAGCGCGTTGGAAGACGGATAGCAATAATTCGTAGATGTTTTCCACCTGGTGGCGGACCCGGTCTTCACGATATCCTGTCAACTCATTAGCGACTTGTATAAGTCCTCCAGCATTCGTGATGAAATCAGGAGCATATAAAATACCGCGCTCGCGTAAAAGTTCTCCCATCGACACGTCTTCCAACTGGTTATTGGCCGAACCCGCGATAATTTGGCAGTCTAATTTATCAATCGTTTCATGATTGACGACATTTCCAAGAGCACAAGGTGCCAAAATATCACAATGGGTTTCTAAAATAGTCCAAGGGTCAGCCGGTTCAATATGTAATTCACTCGCCGCTTTGCCCACCACGTGCGGGTTAATATCGGCCGCCACGACATCGGCGCCTTCATCATGCGCATGCCGTGCTAATTGATAGCCCACTTTCCCGAGACCTTGAATGGCAATCCGCCGACCTTTCAAAGAAGGTGTGCCAAATCGGTAGGTCAGCGCTGCCTGAATGGCGGCAATCACTCCCACCGCTGTCATATCCCCCGTATCACCAGAACCCCCATAGGCTTCCGGCAATCCCACAATATAGGAGGTCTCTTTAGCACAATGTAAAAGGTCTTGTTCATTCGTGCCAACATCTTCCCCCACTAAATAGCGGCCGCCTAAGGTGTCTAAGAATCGTCCAAATGCACGAAATAACGCTTCGGACTTGTCATTGGCCGGATCACCGATAATGACGGCTTTGCCCCCGCCAAAATCCAATCCCGCTGCGGCCGCTTTATAGGTCATCCCTTCCGATAATCGTAAGGCATCTTCAATCGCTTGCTCTTCAGAGACATAGGGCAGCATACGGCAACCGCCTAATGCTGGCCCCAACGTCGTATTGTGGATGGCAATGATAGCTTTAAGTCCCGTCGTATGGTCAAAATTAAAAATTAATTGTTCATGCCCATGCTTGGCCATTTCCTTGAAAATCTCCATGAAATCCCTCCTACCCTACCATATCGTCATTCCAACCCTAGTCATCGCTCAAAATTATGCGGCCTACGCTAGGGGCAGTTTGATACGATATTACGCAAAACATTGGACAAGAAATTGTTGACTATACCAAAATGTGTCATCACGTCACACTGCTAGTTAGACTTTAACGACAATGGGAATCGTTTGCAATGTGTGACCCCAATCTTTTAGGATTTTGACCGAGTCGATGCGACCTCATCACCCGCCCAAATGACAGCATCAGTTCCCTCACCTGGCATCGTCGCCACAAAGCCGCCTTGCACGTTAAGTGAACTGCCACCAGGAGACGGCCAATTTTTCAGCCGCTTTTCTTGAGTCGTCGGTCGCAAAACGGCTAAGGGAGTTCTTTGCGCTCCCTGACCCATGGGATTATCTCGAAGGAGTTCTCGCACCAAATTCATATCCACATGGGCCGAGGCTGCCAAGACTTCCGCCCCAATATCGTTCACATCAACAATCGCCACTTGAGTGTGTAGCGCCTTGGCCAATTTATCCGCCAGGGTTTGCCCGCTCCGAGGAGCCAAGACAATATACTGATTATAAGGGGGAATGGTCGTGGGTCCGGGGCCATCTATCGATGCCACTTGGCGTCCAGCGACACGGTAAAAATCGCCTGAACGACCTAGTACACGGTCGCACGCGCCCACGCCAGCTGCCAGAAGAATGCGGGCCAAACCGACTTCACGAATAGCCATCTCCATGGTTTCTGGCCGCCGTAATCCTAAACCATAACCTAATTGCCGCACATGGCGAGATAAAAATCTCGCTGCCCACCTTGGCTTGACATGACTGAGTAATACGGCCCGGCCCTCAGCAATCGCCACAACTTTTTCACCAATCACCACAATATCTTTAGGCGTCACCTTCCCTTGAAAATACGGTACCAATGTTTTCATTAAATCTTCCCCAGGTTTTACTAAGTGACTGCGTACGACATACCTTAAATAGCGTTGATTGCCAATTTCTTTGACCGGTTTTTCAATCCAGGTTCCATTTCCCTCATCCGGAATGTCTCGTGTAAAAATAGGATGATCCGCCATCTTGTTTTCCCTCCATCATCTCTTGTCATCCCCTAAGGTATGACGCCATCAAGAATCAAGACACTCGCGATTTCGGGTTAAGTTTTACCATGGACGCAAGATTTTGCCCGATATCCCATTTCCATCCAAGATATGACAAGCAACCCAGATCCGGCGAAATGAGCAAATTCCCCATCCACTTCAAAACATTAGTGAGGTCTAAGACATGGATAAAGATCCGTGATGGGTCTGACAAAAGGCAAGCAAGACGAAGGGCGAACACAAACTAAAATCTTTGCCGCACGAAAAGAGTTAGACCTCCCTAAGTAAAAAAGAAGCTGGTCTTCAGACCAGCTTCTTCGCTACCCTTTATCCCGGGTAATTCGCCAATAATTGATGAATTTGTTCACTCAAGGTCATGGCATCGTGGTAAGACTGCTGCCAAACATTCCGACCAAAAATTAAGCCGGTAGCTCCACATTCCATGCATAATCGCGCCTTTTCTAGCGCGCTTTCTTGAGAGCCCTTTTCGCCACCCGCAAATATGACTAAGGACCGTCCCGCAGAGCGAATAATCTGTTGAACCGCGGACTCCAATGTCCATTCTCGTTGATAGGCTTTGGGGGCATGCGCTAAACGGGCTGGATCAATTTTGGGCACATTCAATTTGATAACATCGGCACCTAATTCTTGGGCTACCCGCGCGGCATAGTCGATAGCGTAAATGGAATCTCTCCCACCTTTTTGTTCAATAGCCGCTCCGCGAGGATAACTCCATACCACAACAGGCAGGCCGTAGCGATCCGCGTCTTCTCGAACGCGGCGAAATTGTTCAAAATCCTCATCTTGACGGGGAGAGCCGACATACAAGGTGTAACCCACAGCATCTGCACCCAGTCGGACGGCATCTTCGACCGAGGCATTCAAGGGAGAAATCGGTTCATCATCAGAGGGAATTTCGGTCTTTCCATTCAGTTTTAAGATCAAAGGAACTTGGCCGGCATAATCCGCATAATATTTTTCCGCCAATCCAATCTGGCAGGCAATGGCAGAAAAGTGACCATCTAATGCAATGCGAAATTGGAATGCAGGATCTTGACTCTCGGGGGCATCCAAAAAATCACGGGGTCCATGCTCCAATCCTTGATCGATCGGCAAAATCATCAATGTGCCATTAGCCGGCCCCGCACCATATAGCAAACGGTATAACCGTGCCTTCTTACCCGTACTCAAATTCAATTGATCGAGATGTGCACGAATTTCTTGCGTTGCCATAATCGCTCCTTCATCCCTTTCCATTCGGCGAGATACATGCCTATTCTTCCCTAATCATACCAAAGCTGGTTCCTAAAGAGAATGTCACAGACCCCGCCTTGTCGCCAACTCACCGGCGATTGTTGGGAATTAAAAATTTTTCCGGTAAGATAAAGATGGTCCTAGAAATCGGCAAACACGATGCCCGTTTACAAAATCAAGAGGACATCATGAGAATATCAACAAACGCATCACAAACGCATCACAAACGCATCACAAGGAGGTTTTCATACGGATCAGCCACTTGCACATCTTCGCTATCAGATTTCCATGCCCATGCCTCAAACACACCGGTTTCACGTGCGGATTGAATGGACTGGCACAACACCCCCCAACATGAAATGGGCTTTACCAGTATGGACCCCCGGTTCTTATCTCATCCGGGAATTTTCTCGTCATATTGACCGCGTTCACGCCTCATCACAATCCCAAGAACTCGCCGTGCGTAAACTTGATAAGGCGACATGGGTCTTAGAAGATTTAGGAAGTATTTCCACAGTGATTCTAGAATATGATGTGTTCGCATATGAACTTTCGGTACGCACAAGCTATTTAGATAACCAGCGAGGATATTTCAATGGGGCTAATGTCTTCTTATACCCCGACACCGACGTTGCCTATGACATCGAATTAGAGGTCATTCCCCCCTATTCCCATTGGGATGTGGCGACAGGACTCACCCGATTGAACCAACCCGGATATCACTATGCCGTGCCCGATTATGACACGTTAGTAGACAGCCCCGTGGAATGTGGCGTGTTTCAACGGCACTCTTTTATGGTAGACAATGTTGAGCATGAACTGATTTTCACAGGATTTGATGAGATCGATCTCCATGCCTTGCTCCGGGATCTTCCCCCCATTATTCAGTCCGCCAAAGACATTTTTGGCACACCACTTCCCTATAATCGCTATGTTTTTCTCGTTTACGGGAGTATAGAGAGCGGCGGAGGATTGGAACACAAAAATTCTGCCAGCATCATTTTCGACCGTTTCATGCTCCATGACCCGAGCAAGTATCCCCGCGTCTTAGCCCTATTTGCGCATGAATATTTTCATTTGTGGAATGTTAAGCGTCTTCACCCAACAAACCTCGGGCCTTTTGATTACCAGCACGAAGTTTACACCTCATTATTGTGGGTGCTAGAAGGATGGACCGACTATTACGCCTGGCTTTTATTAGTGCGGGCCGGAGTCGTGGACGTGTTTACCGTCCTCGACCACTTTGCGGAGTCACTCCGTCTCCTCGATCTGCTCCCAGGCCGCCATGTCCAAAGCCTAGTGGAAGCCTCTCAAGATACCTGGATAAAATTTTACCGGCCTGATGGCAACACTCCCAATATCACCATCAGCTACTATCATAAAGGGGCATTGGTGGCGTTGGCCTTAGATCTGGCGTTGCGCCAAGCGACAGGGGGCCGAGACAGTTTAGATACCGTGCTCCGCTTCTTATGGATGACCTATGGCGACCAAGGTTATCCCGACAGCGCCGTTGATGAGGCTCTAGTTCGCGTGGGAGGACCTTTAATGCGCCAACGTTTACAGCAGTGGGTTTATGGCACAGATGATCTTCCCGACGAACTTTTCAATGTGGTCGGCCTTAAACTCCTCAAAGAATTTAAAGATGCCCATCAAAAAGTGCCCTTCACGGGCATTATCACTGAAAAGTCCGCCACCGACACCGTGATCATTAAGCATGTACTCAAAGACAGTCCAGCCGAAAAGGCGGGACTGGCACCGGGTGATGAATGGATTGCGTTAAATGGATATCGGATACGTCATGACAACCTTCCAGGACGTCTCGCTCAATGTGCAGCAAACACGAGCATCCAAGTGAGCGTATTTCGCCAACACCAATTACAAACCTATTCCTTAACGCTCGACCCGCCCCGTCCTGATGCCTGGCGTTTCATTACGGACCCCAATGCTTCCGAAGAGGCTCGCCAGCAATTCAGCCAATGGCTGGGAGCCCCTTATCCCTAAATGTCACGCACCATGGGTTCCCCTAATGACTTAAGAGGTAGCGACGCGCTGATTCCACGGCGGTCGCTACCTCACCAAATCCGGCGGATATCAACTTGACTTTTCCGGGATAGCTAACAATATCGCCGGCCGCAAACACCCCCGCAAGATTTGTATGCATGGCCGAATTGACGGCAATCTCATTGCCGCTCAGTTCCAAACCCCAATTTCGGAAAATACCGGTACCAGGAATTAATCCAATCGCAATAATAATGCGGTCTACCTCTAAATGCGTAACGATTTGGGACTGATTATGCCGAATTTGAGCACCTTCGATTCTGTCCTGCCCTTCCACAGACAACAATTCCTGATGGGTCAACAAAGTCACATTAGGAAGATGGGAGAGTTTGCTTAAGCTGTCGACATGACATTGAAATTGGTCACGGCGGTGAATCATCCACACTTTGTCGGCAAGAGGTGCCACTGCCATGGCCCAATCTGCCGCCGAATCGCCGCCTCCCACAATGAGGACGTTATGATTGCGAAAGTCTTCTAAATGTCGAACCGTGTAATACAAGCCCTGCCCTTCGAATCGGTCAATCGCTGGGTTGTTAAAACGTCTTGGCAGAAATTCGCCAATTCCCGCCGTGATAATCACAGATTTTGCCGCAAAAATGTCGCGATTCGTCTCAATCTCCCACAGTGTTCCTTGGCGTCTCAATCCCAACGCGGGGGTTTCCGTATAAACTTGATGGGGATATTGATTGGCTTGTTCCAATAAACGGGTGATCAAGTCATGCCCACTAATTTGAGGAAAGCCGCCCACATCGTAAATGGGCTTTTCGGGATATAAATGCTCTAATTGTCCCCCTAATTGCGGGAGGCGTTCAATCATGATGGTGTTCAAATGATGCAATCCCGTAAGATATAAGCCGTACAGGCCGACAGGCCCACCGCCAATGATCAGCACATCGGCTATATTTGTCTCCATAAGTGTTTTCCTCACCATATTGGCTTATTAGGAACTCCGCACCGGAATTCGCCCTCAGTGTAACGAATTGATTTTCGCCTTGTCAAAATAACGATTTCGCGGTATTGTCGTCTGAAAAGTCCTACTTTAGAGGTGGTAATATGTCCACAACGCTGTGGCCTGGTCGTGAACAGGCTTGGCAATTGCTTAATCGTTATACTAAAAATCCATCCTTGATCAAACATGCTTTAGCCGTTGAAGCGGTCATGCAGGCATTAGCTGAGCGTTATGGGGAAGATCCTGACTTATACGCTCGGGTCGGCTTGCTCCATGATTTTGATTATGAAGCGTTTCCCGAGATCGGCGAACATACAATTCAAGGCGGACGCATCTTGGCTGAAGAAGGTTTTCCCGACCTCATTGTTGAGGCGATTAGGTCGCATGTTAACGAGAACGGTATTCCCCGTGATACCTTGTTAAAACGAGCGATTTATGCAGCCGATGAACTGACCGGATTCATCGTGGCCGCTACGTTGGTACGTCCTAACAAAAGTTTAAGTGAGCTGACTCCCAAATCCGTTATCAAAAAACTCAAAGATAAAAGCTTTGCGAAAGGTGTCAATCGCAACGATGTCTATCAAGGAGCGGAAGGATTGGGAATCGAGCTGGACGAGCTTATACAATTTATCATCAACGCCTTAATCCCCCATGCCGAAGCGTTAGGGTTAAATCCTTAATCGCGACAGCCAATTTTCTGTCGCGATTAAGCATCTTGGCCCGATGCACTGCCTGGAATGAGTTTACGTCCTGCATAACCTTCTTCGAGTCCGTGATAATATTTCACGGACTCTTCATCAACGCGCCAGCATAAATACACAGGCTGTCCGTTAATTTCCGCAGGAAAATCGACTAGACCAATTTCTACATCTGTAACCCGGCACCCTAATTGATTGATTGTCGCTAATAGCTGATTAGCCTCAGCAACGACTTGATCAAATTCCTTTTTCGCCAGTTGATAATCGCTTAACATGATTAAATTCCCATCTTTACGGTAGCCAACTTCACGAATATCTCGCATTTCTTCATACTTTTTTCGCGCCTGATCTTGGAGAGAACGCAGGCGGGTTAAATGCTCCCGAAGTAGAGGTAACAGTTGATTAGCTTCTTCTAGGGTAAATTGTCGTGTCATGCATCCTCCCTCGCCTTCAAAATTCCGCTATGATGTCTCTCACGTGGTGGGCACGATTCGCATCGCGCGCGGCCACAAACAAAAAATCAGAGAGCCGATTCAAATATTGTAAATGCAATGCATAGGACCCGTCCGCATTCACCAGGGGGACCAACCGCCGTTCCGCCCGCCGCACCACAGTTCGTGCTTGATGCAGAAAGGCGGCGGAAGGATGCCCTCCTGGTAAAATAAATTGCTGAAGTGGCACCAAATGTTCTTCCAAATCGTCGATCCAGTGCTCAATGGTCTCGATTTGAACAGCTTCTAAACGATTCTCACGATCAGGACTGACATTGGATAAATCCGCTCCCAGGGCAAATAATGTGTTTTGGATCTGGTTTAACATGCCGTCCAAAGTTTGTGCGTCCTGTTCCAAAAACGAACGGGCCACTCCGATTAAGGCATTGGCCTCATCAATTGTGCCATAAGCCTCCACCCGTAAATGGTCTTTGGGAACGCGTTTGATGTCGCCGTGTCCCCAAAGGCTGGTCATACCTCCGTCCCCTGTTTTGGTGTAAATTTTCATCCCTTATCCTCAATCCTCCCCAAATCCTCCATGGTTCTAGGAACGGCACACCTTGACGATAAATTTTTCTGTCGTCTTGATCGCGGAGGTTCTTCTCGTTCTCTTCGGTCATTATAAAGTTCTACTTTCCAGTTTAAATGAGAATCTGGTGTTTTTGTCACCTTGATTTTGCGAAACCACGACACTTGAGAATTGCTGGCTTATGTATTAATTTCCTAACGCCTATAGACCGTAACAAGAATGTGCCGAATTCATACTCACATACAAAGGGCATATCCGTCGTTTCGTTTAGCTGCTAAGGGTGCGGACGGATTGCCGCTTTCGATCGTCAACCCATTTGGATGTTTCCCTCAAATTCTGAGCTTTAAGGTGAGGCAATTCGGTGACACTTATAGCGGCATATCCCATTTTGAGTTTAACGTGATAGGAGACTGGGTCAAGAGCAGAAAAAATGCACTCGCTGACATGATGAACGCTCCAAGAATTTGGCGTACTGTCATCTGTTCGTGAAAGATAAATCCACCGAGTGCCGCTAATAGTCCCGCTATGGAGGAAACAGCCTCAATAATTGCCACAGGCATCTGCCTAAGTAACATGATCACGCTAACGTAGCTTAAAGCATTAAAAAAGCCTTCCAGTGTACTTAAAACCGGGAAGTTTTTCACAGTGCTTAGAATTTTTCCTCGTCCTCTTGATAGGGCAAGCCCACTCAAAATCCAAAGACTTACCCATGTCATCAGATTGGCCCCATAAGTTAGAGGAGAGTAGAGACGGTAATGAACATCGAGAAGGCGTCCTGCTGCAAAAAACACATCGCTAGCTAGCATGACCCATCCAGCAAGCGATAAACTCTGTGCACCGGCTAACCACGCCCCTATAGCAAATGAGGCAATGAATCCGATCCCTTGTGATAAACCGGGATGCCACAGGAACAAAAGTAGCGTAGTCGCGTTGCTCCACGGGCTCACTTCGCTAATCGGCCCTTTGGATAATGCCCAGGTATATAACGAGAAAGCCGCCGCATAGACCATACTTGGCCACAGAATAGGCCAAAGCCATGTCAACGGTTGATGTTGTAAAAACACCCCGAGCCACAAAAACAAAGCCGCCATCACCGATGAGGCGCCCATAATCCCCCAGGGATCGCTATGGCGTCCCAACGCCGTTAACACCATGCGTTCTCCACTGAGACTGAAAATGCGAACAATCAACCAAAGCCCCAACCCGTCATCCCCCTCTCATCCCATCTTATGGGACAAGAGGGAGAACTCATGCTAAGAGTTGTGGGAAGAGGTAAGGCCTTTTTCGATTATCCGGGGACTCGGGCGGTATCGGTCGATGCCGAGTTGTTTAATTTCGGTTCCGTTCTTACCTTTAATTTCCAACCAGTTTTGGACCCGTACCCCAGGTTGCCCAGGAGCCAACACTTTTTCTTCTCCGGGTTTCAATGAAGCGCTGTAACGGACAATCGTTTTAAATGGATATGTTTGGAGAATTTTGTGACGAACTACAATGTCGGGACCTGGACTTGCACCCCAGATTTTCACCGTCATATGCCGGTCCTTAGCTTGCGCCGTGATTAATATGGGCGTACTCCGGTTATTACGAAATTGAAAATTGAGATAATCACTAGCAACCGTCGCATCCTCTCCGGGGGGTAAGTAGGGCACAGTCAATCCATGATTGTGACGCTCTACAATAGGCAAACCTGTCCGCAACAAGGCTGAGTATAAGGTGGAAGAGCCTTGACACACGCCTCCTCCTACAGAAGGCACAATCCGGTCTCCGACAAAGGCCCGTCCCCATCCATAACCGTTTTCCTCGGTATAGGGTCCGACCACGGCATAATACGAAAAGATGTGACCAGGTTTCACCACCGTCCCGTCAAGACGCCTTGCAGCCAATTCGATATTTTTGGCTTGACTCGGACTGGCATGAAAATAATTGGTTGTTTGTTGACCGAGCACGTAGGGAAGTTTCAGGGCTTGTGCTCCCTCCCCTGCTGACGGGCTAGAGGATATGAGAACAATAGGAGCTGGTTGATGATATTCACTGAGAGTCACGTGACGAGCAGAAACACTGGCATGGGGCGATAACAGCGGGGAAAAAAATCCCAGAAGAGTCATCACAAGCCATTGCCGCATCATAGCCTCTCACGTCCTTTCTTTTACAGAATTCGCCGCTTATCCATCCGTCCTTGTTAACATTTCGGCTCATAGACGTTTGTGCTGCGGTCCTATCATGCCCATCCCCGGTCATTTTGACTCATCACAAAGCAACGCGGGTAAAACGTGCATGTCCGCGCAATCTGTGGCAAACTAAAGATGTTCGGCATTATTCCCGGTGAGCCACCGGAATTTAAATAGGTGACAGAATGAAGACAACACATATTGGGCTTTTAGGATTAGGAACCGTCGGCAAAGGCGTTGTGGAAGCCTTATCTCACCAAAATACCGTAGTCATTGACAAAGTTTTGGTACGCGATGTGACTCATCACCATTCCAACTTGCCTCTAACCACAGATATTCACGAGATCCTTGATAATCCGGATATTGACATTGTGGTTGAAGTCATGGGCGGTATCGATCCAGCCTATGAATATCTAGCCACGGCATTACAAAAGGGCAAATCGGTCGTAACCGCTAACAAAGAAGTGGTCGCACGCTTTGGCCCAAAACTGATGGCGATGGCCCGTGAACATCGCCAAGGTTTCTTATTTGAAGCGAGTGTTGGCGGAGGAATGCCCATATTAGATGCCTTAACCTGGCATCTAAATGCCACTCCGATCCATGCCGTTGAAGGGGTCGTGAATGGCACAACCAATTTCATTTTGGATCAAATGGAACAGGGCATGGACTATCAAGCCGCATTACAGCGTGCGCAAGCATTAGGTTTTGCGGAACAAGATCCATCAGCCGATGTGGATGGATGGGATAGCGCGCGTAAACTGTCGATATTGGCAGGGCTCGCCTTCCATTCTTGGATTGATGCCGAAAATGGATATGTTAAAGGAATCACAGAGGTTCGAGCAGCCCATTTGCATCGATTAAAGGAGATGGGATTTGGCGTGCGACTTGTCGCTCGAGCAGAACGCCATCCTTCCTCTATTGGTTTTGTCGTAGCCCCAACGGTTTATCCCTTAGGCCACCGCTACCTCAAACTGGCAGGCTCCCAAAATGCCATTGGGATTTTTTCCGATGCGGGAACGACGTGGATTGAAGGTCCGGGTGCTGGCGGATTAGCGACGGCTACTAGCATTGTGTCCGATATCCAGCGTATACGTTTTAGTGTTCCCGACCGCGATCCGATTCAGTTTGAGTCATTACCGGTTGAAAATATTAATGATGCGTATTTGATTTTTGCCGAAGATCCGGAAAGGCCCCTGCCAGTCATCGCAGAAGCGTTAAAAAGCGGGCCAGGATATCTCATCTTACCCTATGAATTGCCCCATGAAGAAGGTTTCGTGCAATACCGTTACCGAGCAAAATGAGGGCGGCACAAAGGCCGCCCTCCTTTATGGGGCTTTACAAGTGATGCTGGAGCTCTTCTTCCGCCAGGCGGATAGCTTCGCGCACGAGATTCCCGCATTGTCTTGCCGGAACGCCGCCCCATCCTTCCCGGCGAACGATATCATCGACTCCGAGTCGCTCACCCAATTTCATTTTTGTGGCCTCTGACAGGATTTTTGCCAAGATACCACCCCCCCGCCTATTATTCCTCTTCAGTTTATGATCATGCATATGAGCAACAGGCGATTTATGGTAACAAGGCCTGCCATAACGACGAATGCCGAGATGGCGGTGGAAAAAATCCGTAGAGGGAATGATAAAGGACCTTATAGAACAGTACGCGGTGGACAAAATGTTTTGTTTCAGGAAACGGAATCTTTTGGGCCGAAGTGGCCGACGGGGTTAATAATCCTTCGCTTAACCAGTTGCGCACATTGCGCGAACCTGCATTATAGGCCGCTAGGCCCAACACTTCATTACCCGCATAACTTTGCAAAAGTTGATTTAAATACCACGTCCCCAGGTGGATGTTCAGTGCCGGATCAAATAATTCGGCTGTCTGAATCCTTCGATTGTCCGCCTTTAAACTCGCCCACTTTGCCGTCGAAGGGATGAGTTGCATGAGACCAATCGCCCCTTTACTGCTCACGGCATTGGGCCGGTAACTACTTTCCACCCGAATCACAGCAGCCACTAAATAGGGACTGAGATGGTTCACTTGGGCTTCATGCCAAATCACAGCTCGGTAGGGCATGGGTGCCACATAGCGGTACAACATAATAAGAACAAATAGTATAAAGCTGATCCAAAAAACTCCTGCGCGGCCCGCCTTTAGACGGTAGCGTTTGCGTTGCGCCATAAACGTGTCACCTGTTCTCTTAAACGCTCCAAAGATCCTTGATTGTCTATGACATAGTCCGCATAGCGGAGTTTTTCGTCGATAGGCATCTGTGCCTGAATACGCCGCAATGCTTCCTCTTGACCCAAATGATCACGCTCAATGACGCGCTGTAATTGCAAGTCTAGGGGTGCATAAACGACCCAGATTTCGTCCACGACATGCCGCCAATTCCCTTCAATAAGCAACGGCATATCGATCACGGCAACATGATATCCCCTTTGGGATAGCTCAGCTAATTGCCTCGTAATGTGCTGCTGAACCACAGGGTGCACGATAGCATTTAACCCTTGGCGTTCTCTCGGATCAAGAAAAATCCGGTGCCCTAATTTCCGCCGCAATAATTGACCGTCCGGACCTAAGACACTCCACCCATAGTGTTGCCAAATCGCGCGCCACACTTCTTGTCCACGCTGTTGTAAATGATGGGTCAATTCATCGGCATCAATCACCTGAGCCCCTAATTCTTGCAAAATGCGACTGACTTCGGACTTCCCAGTACCAATGCTCCCTGTCAATCCTATCACTCGCATTCGCATTCCCTCCCCTTTGCCTTGCCCACATGCTTTATCCCCTATTTTATGACGGCTATGGGACAGAATGCCATGATAAGACGTCGTGTTCCATGACGATCGCATGCGAAACGGGATGAGAAAATAACCAAAAACTCACATCCGGGACCAGAGGAATCCCCACACCATGGGGAAATTGATTGATGATACCCAGATAGGCAGAAATTTTGCCCGCATGCGCCATTTGACTCAAGTTAGTACTGGTCGTCGCTTGGATGATCACATGCGGGTCGATTGTCTTTAAGGTACTGGCTAATTGCATCGCCTCCGCATTATTTTGGTTGACCCACACAGTCAACGAAACCGATTGCGGCGGTTTTGATTGAATGCTGCTAGGATATTGACGAGATAGAGGTGAGAGTCGTCCGAAAAAGGCCGCATGAACCCACCTAGTCAGAGAAATTTCTGGTAACGCCAGTTTTTTTTGCGTGGTATTCACGTAAAGCGACAAGTCACCCGGTACGTTAAGGGGCTCTACATGGGCGAGTTCAGACCGTGTCAACTGTTTTAACTGGTCCGGCTGCAAAGGAATGGCATTGACGAGATGATTTTCATACGCCAACAGTGCTTGGGACAAACCGGAATAGACGATCAAATTGACGGCTTGCGGGCCCTGGCCAGAAACCTTGGAAAAACTCAGCGAGGCATCCGGTGTCCATTGGGTCAAGGTATAGCCGCCTGTCCCAATCAAATTGGTGAATTGCCAATTGTCTCCGCCTTGCCTTTGATCAGACGCAGGGACAATCGCCAAGGCTGGATTGGCCAAGTTTCTAAGAAAACCCGGACCCGCAGGCTGCTTCAAGGTCAGTTCTAAGCTATTGGGTCCCGTCACTTGAATGCCTTGCAGGTACTTCGTTTTGCCCTCTTCAAACCGTTTCACCCCGACAACCTGAGAAAGCAAAGACCGAGCGGCCTGAGAATTGACCGGAGCCACCAAAGGACGTACCAAAGCTTCGGCAACCATATCCGGTGTCACCTCTACGCCATTTGCCAGTGTCTCGTGACGTAACTCAATGGTGACAATATTGCCCCGGTATGTGACCGAACTTGCCAGGCCTGGGACAATGGAACCCGTGGGCGAAATATCTAATAAGGTTTGAAAGATATTGCTCGCAACTTGCCAATCGGCAGCATTAGAGGCCAGAGCAGGGTCCAAGTTATTGGGATTTTGAAAAATGGCTTCGGTAAACACATGGCTAGATACTGGCTGTAACTTGGTCTTGGGTTCTTGGATTAACAGTGCTGGTAAGAAGGCCAATACCAGTAACAGCCACGGCCACATTCGTCCTCGCATTAGATAAGCTTCCCAGGCAGTTTTTCTAATTGTTGGGTGCTAAGCGTTTTTTCGGAAATCACATTCAACCGGTACTTGGAGTGTTCCTGGGGAATCAGTTCCACTTCCCCCCGAACTTCTAATTGCTCCCATAACATGTCCTTTAACTCCATGGCTGCTTCCAGCGAATCTACGGCAAAGATCAGATGTTGCACTCGATTGTACCTGCCTTTCTGTCGCTTCCAGGTTCCTTTACTTATTTCTGACAGTGTAAACAAAAATGGCTTGTCCGCCCTTGAATCACTTTTGTGACAATCGGTTGTCCACATACTCGGCATTCCGCTTGATTCCGACCATAAACCATCAAATAGTCTTGATTTTGTCCAGGATGACCCAGCGCATCCACATAGTCGGAAAAGGATGTTCCACGATGTTCAATAGCCTCTTGGAGCACCCTGCGGATAGACCGGACCAACCGCTTGATTTCCCGAGGTTCCAGTGATCCTCCCGGCCGATCAGGTCGAATTTTCGCCCGAAATAATGATTCATCGACATAAATATTCCCTAGCCCCGCGATGATGCTTTGGTCGAGCAATAAGCTCTTAATTGGTGCCTGCCGGCCTTGAAGTCGTTTGACTAGAAACTGGCTGGTCAGGTCCGCGCTTAAGGGCTCCGTGCCTAAATGAGGCACAAGCTCAACTCCCCTATCAATCCAGCCAATGCGTCCAAATCGCCTGGGATCGATGAGCCGTAACTGATTTTCCTCAAAGTCTAGAACGAGGTGCGTATGCAGCGCCCACGGTTCATGATTTTGAATCCATATCAGGCGGCCGGACATTCCCAAGTGAATGAGCAAATGATCCTGCGTTTCCCATTCCAGAAACAGAAATTTTCCCCGTCGCTTTATGGATTTTACCACGTGCCCCGGTAATCGGCGAGCGATTTCTTCCGCAGACAGAGATCCAGTTTTGACCATTCGTGGGTCAATATGTAACACCTTGTGCACCTTTTGGCCAGGCAAAACATGATCTAAATAATAGCGTATCGTTTCGACTTCCGGTAATTCAGGCATTGCTGTCCATCTTCCACGGTGTCATATTCTCCCAGGTTAGACCCTTTTTAAATTCCACGACCAACGGCACGCGAAGATGCATCGCCCCAGTCATGGATTCTTGAGCTAATTGCGCGAGACTCACTATTTCATCATCGATGGCATCCCAAATTAATTCATCATGCACCTGTAGCACCAGTTCACTGTGCAGGTGTTCCGCTCGACACCGTTTTCTCAAGTTCACCATCGCGATTTTAATCAAATCGGCAGCACTTCCTTGAATCGCCGTGTTCATCGCCATGCGTTCAGCATACATTCGCCGTGCCCGGTTCTTCGAATGAATATCCTTTAAAGGACGGATGCGGCCCATGACCGTTCGCACAATGCCTTCGTTGCGCGCTTGTTCAATCACTCCATCAAAATACTCTTTCAGTTTCGGATAACGGGCAAAATAGCGGGCAATGTAATCCTTAGCCTCATGTTGGCTGACACCCGTATCCCTCGCTAAACCAAAATCAGAAATCCCGTACACAATGCCAAAGTTCACCGCCTTGGCGCGGTTTCGCCAGGTACTATCGACCTGGTCAAACGGAATATTAAAGATTTCTGCCGCGGTGCGCCGATGGATGTCTTCCCCATGCCAAAACGCCTCAATCAGATGCTCATCACCAGATAAGTGCGCCAAAATTCTCAGCTCAATTTGGGAATAATCGGCTGCTAACAGTGTTCGACCAGGGCTCGGCACAAACACACTGCGCACTCGACGTCCTAAAGGTAAACGGACAGGAATGTTTTGCAAATTGGGGTCACTTGACGATAACCGGCCTGTTGCGGTCCCCGTTTGATGAAAAGTGGTATGTACCCGGTTATCAGGACCAATTAACGGCAAAACTCCCTCCACATAGGTGCCCTTAATTTTCATGAGCTGGCGATAAAATAAGATCTTGTCGACAATGGGATGTAATGGCGCAATTTTTTCCAAGGTTTCGGCATCCGTAGAAAAGCCGCCCGTTTTGGTTCGCTTCGCACTGGGTAAGTTCAATTTCACAAACAGGATCTCTCCCAATTGCTGCGGCGAATTGATATTAAACTCGGTCGTGGCCAGATCATAAATTTCCTGTTGAACGATTTGAATCGATTCATCCAGTTCCTGACCTAAAGCCTTCAACTGTTCGCGGTCAACATACATGCCCACGGCTTCCATTTCCGCCAAGACACGGCTTAATGGCAATTCGACCTCACGGTAGAGCTTGTCCAGCCCCATGGTTTCTATGTCTTGGCGCTGTTTAAGAATCAGGTGCTCCGAGGTAATCAGACAGTCCTCAATTGTTGTGGGTTTACGCAGTTGGTGTAATGCCGCGACAGATGACAAATCATAATGTCCTTGTTCCGAATCGAGCAGATAGGACTGGAGTTTACCATCTTCTGCAAAACAGGGACCGTCTATTTCATGGCGCAGCCAAAAATGGTAGATGGCTTTGCTATCCCACGTCCATAATGGTATTTGGGGCCATGTTGTCCCCTGGTAACGTGCCATGTGTCCCGCTTCATCCATCACAAAGATTTGATCCTGTTCTACCCACACAACGAGATAGGGGCTTTTTTTATTAATCTCATCCCAATCAACCCACTCATGGGAGCGGTTAATAACCGTTTGTACCGACTCCTCTGCTGGGACTTCGGACGCTGGTGAATCCTTCATAAGTCGCCGTTTAATCGCATGTAGCTCTAACTTCTCCAATAACTGGTTGGCCTCATCATCCATCTGGAAGGTGAAAGGTTCGGCCATCTCCGGCCATTTCAAAGGCACATCGCGCACAATCGTTGCTAAATTCCGGTAGGTAATCGCTTCGTCTTCGTGACCTTTTAACGCTTTAAGCCACCGTGCGTTGTCGATCTCAGGTAAATGCTGAATGATATTGTCGACTGAGCCGTAACGTCGCAAAAGCTCTTTAGCCGATTGTTCACCAATTCCGCGAACACCGGGAATATTATCCGAACTATCCCCCATGAGTCCCTTTAAATCCGGAATTTGATCGGGACGGACACCCATTTTTTCTTCGACTTTGCCTTCATCCATACGATCTAAATCGCTAATGCCGGTTCGTGTAGTGAGCAGTACTGTCACATTTTTATCCACTAGTTGGAGGAGGTCACGATCACCCGTCACAATTAAGGTCTGATACCCTTTACTTTGACCTAATGTGGTCAAAGTTCCAATCACATCATCCGCTTCAAATCCATCGACCATGACCGTTGGAATGCCCAAATGCCGCACAATGTCTAAAGCCAACGGCACTTGTTGGCGAAATTCATCAGGACTTTCCACGCGGTTCGCTTTATATTCAAGGTATTGTTCGTGGCGGAAGGTTTTATGAGGACCGTCATAGGCCATAATGACCCGATCCGGGTGTTCATTTGTGATGACTTTGATAACCATGGACAAAAATCCATGAATGGCGCCAGTTGGCGTACCGTCTTTCGTTTGCAGATTTTGTGTCAATAACGCATGATACGCTCGAAACAACAAACTATGACCATCAATTAAAAGTTGGGTCGGCATCCGCACCTGTAGCTCCTTCTCTGATATATACTATGGTAACAAACGCTGTGCACCCCAACAAGTGACAAAAGGAGTGGCGCCTAATGCCTGTGCCTTGGCTATTTATTCATGGAGCGGGTTCGACCAGCCGATCCTGGTCTCGGCAACATCGCCTGCCCTTTGCCTCCCAGTTTTGTGATTTGCCCGCCAGGCCGCAAATTTTACCGACTCATCTCATAACCTCGTTAGCCGAGTGGTGTTTAACTCAGATCCATGAACCCGCGATTGTAGTCGGTCATTCGATGGGAGGAGCCATCGCCCAGATGATGGCCATCCTTCAGCCTCTATCCGTCAAAGCCCTCGTGTTGGTGGGGACGGGACCACGCTTACCCGTTAATCCAGATTTATTGGAGCAATTAGTCACAAATCCTCATCAAGCACTAGAAAACATCGCTCGGTGGTCGTTAGCCCGCCAGTTTGATCCCAACTTATATGAGGCAAACCTCCGGCTGTTAGAAACGGTCTCGGCCGACCGGATTTTACACGAGTTAACAGCCTGTAGTCTTTTTGATAGCCGTCCCGTCTTAGACCAGTATACTGGTCCTGTCTTTCTCATTCGTGGTGCCGAAGACCGGATGACACCGGAAGTCTTGTCCAATGAGTTTTTAGCCATATGGCCAGACATGCCCATTTATACCATTGCGCATAGCGGTCATCTCGTTATGCTCGAACAGCCGGAATTATTTAACGAAACCTTATTAACCATTGCGGATCGCATCCCTGATGCGGAAAAACGATAATGCATAAAAAAAATACGGCCATCTGGCCGTTAAAATTTGGTGCCGAAGGCCGGACTTGAACCGGCACGAGGGTGACCTCATACGATTTTGAGTCGTACGCGTCTGCCAATTCCGCCACTTCGGCGACAACGTGGTTATTATAGCACAGGTTTTTTCTCAACTCAATAGGCAATAACAAACAGGGCGCCTCTCATTAGAGAGCGCCCTGTGAACAATGTTTTAGCTGTTAAAGTACAACTCGAATTCCATTGGATGCGGCCGTAGATTGACGGCATTCACTTCGTTGACGCGTTTGTAATCAATCCACGTTTGAATCAGATCTTCGGAGAATACGCCGCCTTCCAATAAGAATGCGTGGTCTTGCTCTAAGGCATCCAGTGATTCAGACAAGGAACCGGGAACACTTTGGATATTGGCGAGTTCGGCTTTGCTTAACGCGTAAATGTTCTTGTCTAAGGGCCCAAAGCCTTCCTTCACCGGATCTAAACCTTGACGGATACCATCGAGACCAGCCATCAACATCGCTGCAAATGCTAAGTAGGGGTTCGATGTGGAATCCGGGGTGCGGAACTCAATGCGGCTCGCTTGCGGACGGTCATTGACTGGAATGCGAATAGCAGCTGAGCGGTTACCATGAGAAAAGACAATGTTGACAGGAGCTTCAAATCCGGGCACCAACCGCCGATAACTGTTCGTCGAGGGATTGCTAAAGGCTAAAATGGCCCGCGCATGTTTTAAAATACCGGCAATATAGCTTAACGCAAGCGGCGACATATGCGCATATCCATTTTCCGAGTAAAATAACGGTTTACTGTCTTTCCACAGGGACTGGTGAACGTGCATGCCATTGCCATTGTCTCCATAAATGGGCTTGGGCATAAAGGTCACGGTCTTACCATGTTGCTGAGCCACATTACGCAATACATACTTGTACATCATCACGGTGTCAGCCTGTTTGGTCAAGGTGTTAAAGCGTAAGTCGATTTCCCCTTGACCCGCGGTAGCGACTTCGTGGTGGTGCATTTCCACGCGGATACCGACACTTTGCAACGCTTTGACCATGGCCGTTCGTAAGGCAGCCGTGCTGTCCAAGGGTGGAACTGGAAAGTACCCTTCTTTAGTGCGAATGGTGTGCCCTAAGCTGCCTTCTGCAAAGGAATTCCAAAATCCTTCCGAAGAATCAACCTGATATGCCGCATGATAACCTTGATTGATGTAGCGGACGGAATCGAAAATGAAAAACTCAATTTCTGGTCCCCAATAGGACACATCCGCAATCCCGGACGCCTTAAGATATTCTTCAGCGTTCCGTGCAATCCGGCGCGGGTCACGTTGATAGGGAACATGCTGAGGATCTGTTACATCCGCTACCAAACTCAACGTCGGCACCGTTGCAAACGGATCCACCACAGCGGTGTCAGGATCAGGAATCATTAGCATGTCACTTTCTTCAATGCCGCGGAAACCTCGAAGACTAGAACCGTCAAACGGAATTCCATTGGTAAAGGTGTCCTCATCGACTTCACTGACCGGTATTGTCACGTGTTGCCACGTTCCCGGTAAGTCAATGATATGCACGTCAATCATTTCGATATTCTTTTCCCGTATAGTACGTAACACATCCTCAGCTTTCACCATAAAATCCCCCTCGTAAGTTTACAAACAGCGTGCACTTTGACGAAAACTCGTCAATACGATGTTAAGTATATGAATGGATCTATCATACTGTCAATATGGCTTGTAAGCTTTTCAACAAAATCTCACACTGCCTCAGTGTATGCAAAAAAGCCCAGAATCATCCTGGGCTTTTTGCGAGAAAAATAGCTGGTGTGAGCACCTTAGATGTGATATTTCTCGAGGCGCTTGTTGACTTCATCCCAGTCAACATTCTTCATAAATGCCTCTATGTACGGAGCCCGCTTCACACCATAGTCAATCCCGTAAGAATGCTCGTACACGTCGAGAACAAAGAGAGGATAGGCTCCCCAAGGCACGCCCACATTGTGCGCATCTTGACCATAAATGTGCAGTTTTTCATCGTCCAAGTCATAAGCGAGGACAACCCAACCACGGACCGCCAATCCGGTGGCTTTAAACTCCGCTTCAAATTTTTGATAGGATCCAAAATCCCGTTCAATCAATTCGCGAATGCGGCCATGGGCTTCTCCGCCTTTTCCACCCAAGTTGTCAAAATACCATTCATGCAGCTTCGATCCGTTTAAGCAAAAGGTTTCCTCAGTCTTTAATCCTCGCAGTTCACTGTAGGACTGGTTGGCCGTGGACAAATCCACGGTTTCCATCTTGCTGCGAATTTCGTTCAGCTTATTAACGTAACCCTTATATAAAATCCCATAATGCTGCTCAATCTCTTCTTTGCTGATGCCCTCCATGGTCAAGCAGCTCTCTTTGAGATCACGATATGGACGTTGTTCCGCCATTAAACATCCTCCTGTCTAAGTTAAAGTCAGAGATTTAAGCAAACTTGTCTTCAGCCTAACCCGATAAAACTAAAAAACAATGTAAGCTAGGCCATTCCTACCAAATTTAGTATAACAGAACTTGCCCGAATGCGTGCCTCCTCCGTCTGGTCAAAAGATAAGCGGGAGCATCTAGAGCGTGCACAAGATCCACTTGGTCCTGATCTGTGGCCATATCTACATCCATAAGCATCTTAGCATCTTGCGTTTCCCACAAAAATCAGCATATGCTTGTTTCACAAAATGAGTCGACCAAATACCAGGAAGGCGGTATGTCTCGTGATCCAGCCCAAGACCAGTCTTTTAACCTTAACCCCTTATGTCCCGGGGCGGTCAATTGAATCCGTGTACCAAGATACCGGCATTGAAGCAATTAAATTAGCGTCCAACGAAAGTCTTTGGGGCCCCTCGCCCAAGGCGATCGATGCAGCCAAAAAGGCTTTAAATCACTTGTCTCTTTATCCTGAAGCGCATTTATCTGAAGTCTATGAGTTGTTAGCGGATCTTAGTGGCTTAAGCGCGGATCACATTATTGCGGGAAATGGAGCGGATGAACTCTTGCAGCTCATCGCCCTCACGTTCGCCGGTCCCGGCGATGAGATCATTTTCCCAGCCCCTAGCTTTTCCGCATACCGCCATGGAACCTTATTGACGGGCGCCACTCCTGTGGTCATTCCATTAAATGCACAAGGCGCTCCCGATCTCCAAGAGGCCTTGGCTCATGTATCCGCCAAAACACGGATTATCTTCCTTTGCAGCCCCAACAATCCGACTGGTGGTATCCTCCACCAAGATGAATGGAACGCTTTTTTAGCGCATGTTCCGCCGTCAGTACTTGTCGTCGTCGATCAAGCCTATTTTGAATTTGTCGAGGATCCCCACTATGCCCAGTTGCGTGAAGATATTTTAGCCGGCCGCCCAGTCATTATGGTGCGCACCTTATCGAAAATTTACGCGTTAGCCGCGTTGCGCATTGGGTGGGCTGCTGCTCCCTTGCCCATCATCCAGTCGCTAAGAACCGTCAGACAACCCTTTTCGGTCAACCGGGTCGCGTATATGGCGGCACAAGGAGCTCTGACCGATCAAAAATACGTGGCCAAAGTTCGTCAAGAAACCGTGGCCGCCAGAGCCTTTATGGCCGATCAATTCAGTCAGCGTGGGTATTCGTTTTGGCCATCTCACGCCAATTTCATGACCATTGACCTGCATGACGATGCTGAGAAGTGGGCTCGACAACTAGAGATGATGGGCTACGTCACACGGCCAGCGACAAGTTTTGGACTCCCGCATCATCTACGCGTAACTGTGGCTCCCATTCCCATTCTTGAAGGATTCTTCAATGCCTTTGATCGCGTGCGCGAGCGTTGACAATTGTTTGCAACTAGGTTACTGTAAACATATTCTTTAGTTCGCTGAATCGCTAATGTAATGAGGTGTTTTCATGGACGAATGGCTGAACCAAAATCGTCGGGAATATGAACTGATGATGATGGTCATTAATCAATTTTTAGCTCAAGGATTTTATCCGGTGCCCACAGCTCCGGCACAAGCGGGTCACTACCGCGAGGATCACACGCAATCGATTTTGGAACTATTGTCTTCTTTTCCCGAAAGTCATATCCAGTTCCCGTTACAGGTTTTTTCACTAGGCCCCGTTTATGATCCGGGTTATGGACGATGGGCGGAGACCATTGATGTCGAAATATTAGGGGCTGGGGGACCTCAACATGAACTCTTAGCACTCGAGCTGATTATGCGGCTGATTACCACCTGGCCCGGGTTAGCCTCACGCACGTTAATGGTTATGGGACATTTAGGTTTACTTAATCAGGTTTTGACCAGAGAATCGGTTCCGGATGTTATCGTTACCCAAATTCGCCAGGCACTGAGGTCAGGGAATTTGGTCACCGCCGAATCCTTGATGACCCACACCACTCCCAAAAGCCGACGCTTGTTGCTGTCTAAACCCTACAAGGAGTTCCTGGATAATCTCCGCAAAACGCTGCCGGAAGCAGACTTTGACCATTTATCCCGGCTAGAACAGGTTGTGCATCAACACGTCGAAACCCGGTGGGACTTGTCATTAACCGGAAATTGGCCTTATTACACCGATCTCGTGTTTTCCCTTTATCTTAAAGACGTGGGACAGCCGGTATTGAATGGGGGCCGCTTTGTTCAAGAAATCAATGGCCGGTCCTGGCAAGGGGTCGGCTTCACCCTCTATCTCGACCCGTTATATCACGCTGTCGGCCAAGAAATGGAGTCGTTAATGTCATGAGTTTTCAGAATGTCACTGTCGCGATCGCCAAAGGGCGCATTCTCGAAGGAGCCAAGACGTTGTGGCAACAAAGTGGGCTTTTATGGCCAGTCGATGAAGATAGTCGGCAATTATGGTTTGCGCCCAGTCCCGAGCGGCCGGGTATGCTCATTGCCCGGGCCCGGGATATTCCGACCTTGGTTGGGATGGGTATTGCCGATTTAGGGATCGTGGGGCTCGACGTATTGGAAGAATATCCCAATAACCATGTTTTGCAAGTGGCGGATTTGAAATTTGCCCAATGTCGTGTGGTTTTGGCTGGTCAAAAAAATCAATGGCCTGAAGGCCCAACCCGCATTGCGACCAAATATCAAAGGATTGCCCAGACGTATTTTACAATTCATCGGCATCCGGTAGAAATGGTTTCTCTCTCAGGAAGTCTGGAACTGGCACCCGTCATTGGTTTAGCACCTTATATTGTTGATATCGTCGATACGGGAAACACCTTGCGTCAACATCAGCTGACAGAGATTGCAACAATTTTGGAATCCAGTGCACGCCTTATTGCCAACGCCTCGCATTGGCGAACGAAGCCCGAACTCGAACACGTCAGGCATCTCCTCCAACATGAGGAGTAAGAAGGACTACGCAATTTTAGGGTCTAAAACGGCGAAAGGAAGAAGAAGATGAATTCCGTTCAAGAAACTGTTCGTCAAATTCTTGACGACATTAAACAACAGGGATTATCTAAGGCTTTAGAATATACTGAGCAATTTGATGGGGTTCGTCTAGAGCCTGATCAGGTTTTAGTGGATGTGGCAAGCCTTCCGGATCCGTCTTTGAATCCTGACCAAAAAGAAGCCATCGATTTTGCGGCCAGCCAAATTCGGCAATTTCATCAAGCGACCAAGCCATCCTCGACCGAAGTGGATCCAGTACCAGGCTTACATTTAGAAGAGCGATTAGTGCCGTTAAACCGGGTGGGAATTTATGTCCCCAATGGACAATATCCCCTCGTGTCCAGCTTATTAATGAGTGCAATCCCCGCCCAAGTTGCAGGAGTCAACGATCTCATTGCGGCGATTGCTCCTCGGTCGCCTTTAGAATCTAATCCCCTTTGGGTCTATGCGTTAAAGGTGACAGGTATCCGCACCGTGCTGCGTTTAGGCGGAGCTCAAGCCATTGCCATCATGGGTTATGGGTTTGATGGCTTCCCTCCCGTCGATCTCATCGCGGGACCAGGTAACCAGTTTGTCGCTCAAGCGAAACAAGAATTGTTCCGACAAAGCGTTGTGGGAATTGATGTGATTGCCGGTCCATCAGAAGTTCTCGTTATTACGGGGGAAATTGACGAGAAACAAGCTGAAGTCGCCGCATTAGATTTACTCGCGCAAGCCGAACATGCGCCTGATGCCCATGCATATTTCGTATCTTGGAATGCCCTAGCCATCAAGACCGTGCAAAACATGGTTGCGCAGTGGACCACAGATCATCAAGGCATATTAGGCCAAATTGATTGGATTACGGTGGACAGCCCTAAAGAAGCCGTTCGTTTTGCCAACCAGGTTGCGCCTGAGCACCTGGGTCTCATTGGCCAAGACGCTGAATCTCTTGCAGAGGGCATTAAAACGGCTGGTGCGTTATTCGTTGGCTGGCTGGCAGGCCAAGCCTTGGGCGATTATGTCGCGGGTCCCAGCCATGTCTTGCCCACAGGCGGAACCGGACGCTTTTTAGGGGGATTGTCAACCCGAACCTTCATGCGCCGCATGTCCGTTATTGCTACAGATGACGACTTACCTGAAGCATTCCTTCGTGCCGGCCAGGTACTCGCATCTTTAGAAGGACTCAAGTTTCATGAACAATCCCTACGCACCCGGCTGATACGAAAAGCATCACAGGGGATCTCACAATGACGCGACAACAAGAAATTACGCGTGTGACCAAAGAAACGGAAGTGCGGGTTCTCGTCAATTTAGATAGTCAATCCCCCACCACTATTGAAACCAATATCCCGTTATTCACCCATTTTTTGACGGCCATGGCCAAACATGGACATGTTGCCTGGCAAATCTTTGGGCATGGAGATGTTGAAGTCGATCCTCATCATCTCATTGAAGATGTTGGCATTGTCATGGGTCAAGCAGTGCGAGAAGCATTGGGTGATATGCGGGGAATCAAACGCTTTGGCCAACGTTATTTACCCATGGATGATGCTTTGGTCTTGTGTGCTCTCGATATTTCCGGACGAGGCGGATTATATTGGTCTGGACAGTTTCCGGATCGCCCCATTAATGGCATCGACGCGGAAGTTTGGCCCGAATTCTTTCGGGCTTTTGCCCAGCACGGCGGCATTACTTTGCATCTTGTTTGCCAAGCAGGGCAAAATGCACACCACGTTTATGAGGCCGCGTTCAAAGCATTAGGGCAAGCCTTATATGAAGCCATTCAAGTAGATCCAGATGGCGATGTACCTTCCACCAAAGGAGTGCTTTAGGCATATGGAGATTGCTGTCATTGATTATGGCAATGGAAATTTAGGGAGTTTGCTAGCGGCCTTAAGACGCCTTGGCCAACAACCACGAGTGATACGAGATGCCCACGATATTCGACCGGTAGATACAGTGATCTTTCCGGGAGTGGGTTCTTTAGCCTCTGTCATCGATCGACTCAAGGATCACGGGTTGTTTAACTGGCTTAATGAGCTTTATGACGCACAAACCCCGATATTGGGCATTTGTTTAGGACTTCAATTATTCTTCGATCACGGGGCCGAAGGTGGGGAAGGACTCCATTGGATCAAAGGATCGGTGCCAGAAATTCAAGCCCCGATTCTCCCCCATATTGGTTGGAATACCGTTGATGTTACTCCCCATCCCTTTTTGTGGAAAGGGTTAGCGGCACCCTATACATTCTACTTCGTTCACACTTACCGCATTTTGCCCGACGATGCATCCATTGTCCGTGGTGTGACCCAGTATTATGAGCCGTTCCCGGTGGCTATTGAGTCCCCTCCCTTGTATGGCGTGCAGTTTCATCCGGAACTCAGTGGTCATAAGGGGGCCCAAGTTTTACGCAATTTCTTAGAAATGGTGGAGAATCCTCATGGAAATTTGGCCAGCCGTCGATTGGCTTGACGGATATATGGTGCGTCTAGAACAAGGACAATATCACGCCGTAACCCGCTATAGCGATAACCCTCTTTTGGTGTTTCAAACGCGCTTTGGGCAATTGCCCCGCCGTATCCATCTAGTCGATCTAGATGGTGCGCGGACGGGACACTTTACAGCATGGAGACTGCTTGAGCAGTTAAGCCACCATGGTGTTGAGGTGGAAGTTGGCGGCGGATTTCGCGATCAATCATCCATTGAACAAGCTCTCGGCGCTGGAGCTCGGCGTGTGGTCCTCGGCACACAATTACTACAAGATCTTGCCTGGGCTAAGGAACTCTTGACACATTTTACTCCCGACCAACTTGTTGCTAGTCTCGATATTTCTATGGGACAGGCCAAATTAGAAGGATGGACCAAAGATGGAGGCAGTGCCGTAATACTCTGGCAAAATCTCTACCAGATGGGGTACACATTATGCAATGTCACCGATATTTCCCGGGACGGAACGTTGCAAGGCGTCAATATCGCCTTCTGGCAAGAGATTGTCGAGCATTATCCTGGCGATATCGGGGCAGGCGGAGGCATCCGCTCCGACCAGGACTTAGTCGTGTTGCAACAGTTGGGAATCCATCGTGCGGTAATTGGTAAGGGTTGGCTCAGCGGACAAATCGATTTATCGCAATGGGAAGGAGTGTTTTATGGTGGTTAAACCTCGCATTATTCCCTGTCTGGATGTCAAACACGGGCGCGTGGTCAAAGGAGTCAATTTTAATGACCTGCAAGACTCTGGGGATCCGGTGGAACTGGCCGTCAAATATTGTGACGATGGGGCCGACGAACTCGTTTGGTTGGACATTATTGCCACCGTCGAAGACCAAGAATTAAGTCTTGACCTAATCCAAAAAGCCCGAGATTCCCTCTCCATTCCGTTGACGGTAGGTGGTGGGATAAGGTCTATCCGGCACGTTGAACAACTCCTCGAACATGGCGCCGACAAAGTGTCGATTAATACCTATGGACTTGAAAACCCCAAGATTCTGGAGGAAGTGGCGAGGCGTTGGGGTGAACAATGTCTGGTAGTGGCCATCGATGCCAAGCTCGAGGGGGACCACTATCAAGTTTATGTGCACGGAGGTCGAACCCGTACCCATTATGATTTGGGGTCATGGTTAAAACAAGCCGAAGATTTAGGGGCCGGAGAATTTCTTCTAACCAGCATTGACTATGACGGCACACAACGGGGCTATGATTTGCCTATGCTCCGTTATGCCCGTCAAATCGTTCACCGGCCCGTCATTGCCTCAGGGGGGGCAGGAAGCATTGAACATTTGGCCGAAGCTATTGAAGAAGGCCAGCAAGCCGTCTTATTAGCATCATTACTTCACCAAAAACAAATCACCATTGGGGAAATTAAAGCAGCTTTATTTGAGAAGGGACTGGATATCCGGTGGCCGTTATAAACGAAGCAGGAAAAATTCTTTACCCAGTAGTCGTTCAAAGGGCTACGACCCGGCAAGTTTTAATGTGCGCATTTGCCGACGATGAGGCGCTAGAACTGACGCGCAAGACAAAACGGGCCCACTTTTACAGCCGCTCCCGCCAGAGCCTCTGGGAAAAAGGGCTGACCTCTGGAAATTATTTAATCGTCCAAGACGTTCTGCCCGATTGCGATAATGACAGTTTTCTTTATGTGGTGACCAATGATAATCCCGCCTGCCACAGAAATACAACGTCGTGTTTTGACAATAGCCCTGGATCCGAGGATGGTCCCAATCCCTTGGCACGGCTCTATCAATATATTCATGAGCGCCAAAATGCGGATCCAAACCAGTCGTATACCGCCCAGCTGTTACAAGGACCCCTAGAAAAGTTGTTGAAGAAAATTGGAGAAGAAGCTATCGAGGTCATTGTTGCCGCTGCCACTGATTCTCATACAGAGGGGGCCGACTTGGTGTGGGAAAGCTGTGATTTGTTATATCACCTGAGTGTTCTACTTGCCCGCTTTGATGTCTCGTTACAAACATTGGACCAGGAGCTTATTCGCCGTCATGACAGGAGCTTATTCGCCGTCATGAATCGTCATCCCCTGAGGCTCTTGAGCCATAATCCGAACCACTGCCGGTAACCAGGCACTATGGAACGGTTTGTCTGAAAGCCACGGCTTATAGGCCCATATTATGCGCAATCCTGCCGGCGATAGACTGACGAGCGCTTCATCTTCAATCGCTTGCCAGAGTTGATAGACATCGCCCAATTTCCGTGCAACTTCTATCGCGTCTTTTTCATTATGATCGGCCAGAGCTTGCCACAGGTCTTGTTCGTCACAAGACTCCGGATCTGCAAGGTTCGTTAGACTTAACGTATCCGTGCCTTCTGCTGGGTCCAAATAGGCCATTGATAGGGCCAAGAACCATCCCCAGGCTCCCCAAATAGCTAGGCGCTCATCTTGCTCGGAACAAGCAAATCGTGAGATGCCCAGCCAATCAGTAAGGGCTAAAAGGTGTCGCGAGAATTGATCATGGTGATGGATGGTTGGAGTGAGTTGAATAAGCTGGGCAGATACTTCGATTAAAAGTGCCGCCAGTCGCCGGTTACTAAGACCCGACGTGCTCCGTGCAACCTGGTCTAATAAGGCGCCCGTGATATCTTGGGTATAACAGGTAAAGAGATTTCCGGTCATGATGTCAGAGCGTGGAAAAGACTGAATAATGTCGATGACATATTTTACAGGATCCCAAGCCCGAACGCCGCTTGACTCCGTTTTCGGCACAAGCGGCGTCACACGGTGAGAGGAGGAGACCCATTGGGCTTGTGCACGCGTCGCCAAACGAAAATCCGGGACCTCGAGGATGGGCGGCCACCACTGTCCCAATTGGACACTAATTTGCCACAACGAGGGCAAAAATGTCAGAACGGGCTGCGGCATGCCATGCGGTAACGTCAATGCTAAGACCGATTGGGGACCAGAAAGACGCAGTTGACGTTCCGTATGCCACTCGGCCAAACGTAGCGAACCCGTCAACCAAGCCGTTTTGAGATCCCCTTGTCCTGATGTTCTTAAGGTATTTCGAATGCGTTTCTGCCCAAGCATGACTAAGGCCCTTTGAATGAGGCGGGTGACCACGGCCCAGCCCGTGGTACAAGAGCTCGTATTAAGGCTCAGTAATGCTCTTCCCATATCGATGCGTTCATATAGCATATCCGCATTTTCACGGACACGGGGACTTACCACAAAATGCCATAAAGCCCGAGATAACTCGCTCAATGGAAGATTGTGAGTGCGCCAATGACGGATCCAGTCATTGACTTCATACACAGACAGCTGGTCAATTTGATCCACAAGCGATACGCCAATGGATCGCCAGCTTTGGGCGGATTTCATGAACAGGCCTCCTTGGCTTATCCGCGAAAAAACGCGTGCAGTACTATTTATTGTACAGGGCTCTACTAGCGCAGGGGAAATTTCAAGGACGAAATCTAGACACTTTTCTTATAACAAGGCACAATAACGATAAGCACATGTGTTGAGTTTATAAAAAAGGGTGAGGAATAATGGCATTCTTACGTTCGTGGGGTTATGCGAAAGATCGACCACTAACATCGTATCAGGAACAACGACTTAATGAACTGTTAGACAAATACCATGAAGTGCAACACGAGAATTTTGTTGATGAGCTTGATGTCACGCAAGCGCTTATTGGCCGTGCTATTCCCTTTAGTGAATTAACCGTCCAAGAAGCAAATAAAATCGCTGCTCATCTCAATGTCCGCATTGCTTTACACACCTATTTTAGTGAATACCTGCCGTCGCCCGCACCGGATTTTGCCCAGGAAACCGAATGGCTTAACAGTGATCGGCCTTTATTAAACCGGGTGATTGCGCGTGCCGGTTGGGATACCGGAGAATATTTCTTATCGCCATATCCTTTAGATAAGGAGTCAGAATAACACGGTATGGACACACACCGCATTCTTGTTGTTGACGATGAAGAAGTCATCCGGGACGTTTTACAAATCGGGTTGTCGCACCGGGGCTTTCAAGTTTTAACCTGCCAGGATAGCGAAGAAGCCTTGCAAAAGGTCGGCAGCTTCAAACCCCATGCGGCCGTGATTGATGTGATGATGCCCGGTGAAGATGGTTTCCAATTAAGTCGTAAATTACGCCAAGACCCTCATCTCTTCATTCTGATGTTGACCGCACGCGATGCTGTGTCCGACCGTATTTTAGGTCTCGAAGGGGGGGCTGACGATTACGTGATCAAACCTTTTGATTTTGACGAATTAGTCGCCCGCCTTCGAGCGGGACTCAGACGAGTCCATCAAGATCAAAACCATGATCTAAAGTTCGGCCCCCTAAAAATGGATGATGCGAGCCATAAGGTGTTTTTGAATGATGACCCGGTAAATTTAACCGCCAAAGAATATGAGCTGTTACGATATTTATTGCTAAATCCCGGTGTTGTCCTGTCAAAGATACAAATCTTGCAACATGTGTGGGGTTATGATTATCCGGGCGATGACAATTTGGTAGAAGTTCATATTTCAAGTTTGAGAGAAAAGTTACAAGACCGGACGAAAAAACTGATCCAGACGGTTCGAGGATTTGGTTACCGGCTAGGAAGTTAATTCCATGGCGCAAAAAACCTTAACCGATGAACTCATTGGACGGCAAATATTGCTTTTGGCAATCTTGCTCATTATTATCGGAATTAGCCAATATTTGGCTCTGCGGTTTGTGCTCTTCCATTCTGAGGCTCGTTCGCTCCATCAAGAGATTACGGTCTTAGCGCCCATCATCCATCATGCGATGGTCAAACACGGCGCCCTAAATTTCCACTCCTTAGCGAATTTACTGGTGACGCGTCTTGAGTCCCCCGGTGTGGACGTTATTATTACCAATCGCTTTGGCTTGCTTATCGCCAGTTCATCCCCATTCAGCACACAAGTCGTTCCTCCCTTGGACGTCACGCACACGTATTTTCTGTGGCACCATCATATTGTCGTCGATGCCCCTTTGGGGTCTCTAGCCCATCCTTCGGGATATGTCTGGTTATTAGCGGCCACCAATTCCTTAGACCGGATATTAGTCCGGGACATTGAACTATTTGCATTCCTCGGGTTCTTGTCCTTAGCCATTACCGGCTGGTTGGGATCTTTATCTGTCAAACATAGCCTGGTGCCCCTGAAACAAATTCGTGATAGCACTGTACGGATTGCTCAAGGGGAAATTGGCCATACCACGATGTTAAAGAATCCTCCCAAAGAGCTCGGAGAACTAGGCGACGCCATTAATGTCATGTCTTTAGCGATTAAAGATTTGCTCGATCAAGAAAAAATGCTCTCTGACCAAATGCGTCGGTTTGTTGCCGATGCTTCCCACGAATTGCGAACCCCCTTAACGGCACTGAATGGATTTCTTACCTTAATGTCTGAAGATCATCTCACCGAAGAAGAAATCCAACGGGGATTTCAAGCCATGCGCCAAGAAGCCCAACGCATGGCTCGCCTTGTCAATCAGTTATTAACGCTCTCGCGGCTTGACACGGCACACGAAACTGCGCTTTCTATGCATCCGATTTCACTAGAAGAATGGCTCAATGGTTGCATGCCGCTCATTGAACGTTTGACCCGCGATCATGCCCTGCAAATCGAGACATCTCCCGTGACGGTTGATGCCGACAAAGATCGGTTAACCGAAATGCTGTTAAACCTCGTTGAAAACGCTAGTCGTTATACGCCACAAGGGTCGACAATTATGATCCGCATTAAGCGTGAGCATCCCTACGGACTGGTTGAAGTCATCGATGACGGGCCGGGTATCAATGAGAACGATTTGCCACATATTTTCGATCGGTTTTTTCGCGGGGACCCTTCACGCACGTCCAAATCGGGGGGTAGCGGATTAGGTCTCAGTATTGTTCAAGCATTGGCGCATGCCATGAATGGCCAGGTCGAAGTATTTAACCGAACACCACCTGAACATGGAGCTGTTTTTGTTATCAAACTTCCCCTATCCTCGCAAGAATCTCCGGATCATGATTAAGGCCGATCTCTAATTTCAGCCAGAGTTCAGCTCATAGCCGGATGTGATTTTTCATCCCCGACAATACTAAAAACACCACGTTATTGCGGAGGATGATACATGATGAAACGGACTCATCAACTCGCTGCCGCCCTTTCAGCCTTCACGGTGTTTACGGCGCAGCCAGTTTTCGCCATATCTTCTAGACCCGATGCCCATTTCTCTTTGACTGCTCCCTCAGTCCGCCAAAACTGGCACCATAATCTGATTCTCTTCGGCGAAATTCTGGCGGTCTCTCCCACTCACATATCGGTATTTCTCCCACATCGCTTAGTAGCGCTGCAGCTTTCGGTCAAGAATCTCACTGTGCGGGCCCAAAACTATCCCCTATCGTTAACGCAGGCAACCCGTATTCTTCATACGGGAGAACTTGTACAACTTCATATTCATCCCCATACCAAAAACGTTTTAAGTATTCAACCCCTGGCTTATGGAACGGCCGTGGACACTTTAAATCACTGGACTTTATCGGTACGCGAAAGAGGTACCTCCTCGTCAAAGCCGTGGCCGCTGTCGACCTTACAGGTCCCTATTTTCGGTAGTCGCTCCATCAAAAGCGGCGAAAACATCGAGGTTTTTGGCTGGGCGGCGCAAGGAGTCATCCATCCTACCGCCGTGGCCGTAAAACCTCTTCACATTAAAGCCCAGGTAAAGTCTAAAACGGAACAATATCTTCATTTCGCTGACCAACAAGGTCATTCCTACACCATCAATCTCTCATCGCAAAGGCCGTGGCTTCGTCAATTAGCCGTTAACAGCCCCGTGATATTAATCGTCGACCCGGCTACCCAAAATATCTTAGGCGTCAGACCAGCTCATACTCACGCCCACCTAATACATTGTCTCAGTCATAATATTTATGGTCAGTTAGTCAAAAAATCGCCAGAGCAATGGCAACTAAAAACGTCATGGGGCACGGAAAGTGTATCCGTACAGGGTAGATCCATAAAAATTGTGGGTCTGAACTCTCATGGAGTATCCACCCTCAACGATTTGCCCCTGAACTCCCAACTTCTCATCCATTTTTCCCCGCCCCCTGGCCCCATCACGGTTCGCATAATTCGAGCTGGCTTGTGATGCATGAACTCTCTCGCCACTTAATCCGGTCAGGTTGAGATGAAGGGTTTCTCGGTGTCAATTGGAGCCTCTTGGTGGAATGCCCTGCTTCGCGATCACACAAGCCGCAATTGGGGTCGGCGTGATCCCTCTGTCCCAAGCATTGACAGACAAATTCGGCGTGGACGAGCCCGATTGACCGGAGAGGTGAATATGGAGAACCGCACATTTTTGCGAACTGGGTTGGGGGGCATGTGTCGCCGCCGCACGTTCCGAACGTGATGGGAAGCCAAAAGCCCTTCCACGTTGCCGAACCTGAACCGCAACAACGTAGAAGGGCTTTGACAGATCACCCGTCCTATCCAGCAAGTCCCCGAGAATCACGCACTTGCCGTCTCGTCAGGAATTCCTTGCGGGCTTCTGTTGCCATAATGCCCATCCCCACAAATTGAATCAGTCCGATCAGCCAAAATCCCCATCCAATGTGTCCTTGACTAATGACGAGACTTAAAGCCAAAGGACCAAATGTTCCGGAGAGATCAAATGACGATTGCGCAATGGTATTGGCGGCCACTAGAAGGTGGCGGTCAACACTACTCGCAATCCGCATGGAAACGAGCGGAAATAAGACAGCGTGAGGCCAGGCCAAAAGCCAAAATCCTATAAGAAACACAATCAACGATGGGGCCCATCCCATCAGTCCTAGACCTACCCCACCGATGCCTAAAGACCAAAACATCCAGGTGGCTTTACGCTCAAGTTTTTTCTGACGGACGAATCGTGAGACGACCAGACGTCCCAGTAACGACGCGACAAAGAAACTTGTCAGGACCAATTCAACGAGACTATAGGATAATCCGAAACGGTCCTTAACGTCTAAGCCTCCATAAGACATCGCCGCAGCAAAAGATAAATTAAACAAAAATAATGACGCAAAACTCCGCATATAGGTAGGATTGTGCACTAAATCCGATAGTGCAGACCGTAATTTAAAACCTTTTGGTTTTTCATCCTTTAATAACCGTTGCTGAAACCGCCGGTAATTCAAGGTCATCACGCCTAACCCAATTAGCGCAAACGTTAATAACAGGACGTATAAGCCTTTCAAGGCCACATGCGTCAAGATCAAAGTTCCTAAAATAGGCGCCACAACCAAACTCGTAGACAGCGCCAAGGAATAGTAACTGAGATTTTTTTCCCGGTCTTCTTGGGGAGATAAGGCGCCCATCAGAGAAAGCAAATGAGGCATGATAAGGGCCGTAGAGACTCCCGCAAGGGCTACCGCTAACAAAAATTCTACAAAGTTGTGGCTGAGAAGCACTCCAGAAATAGCTAATGTCAACAATACAAATCCAACAGTCATGACCCGTGGGACATCATGTAAATTGACGCGTGCACTATAACCAAAACGCACCATCATGGTGACCACGGCATAGACTGAAGTGGTCAGACCTACTTCAGCTAATTGCGCTCCCAAGGAATGGGCATACAAAGGATTATTGGATTGCATCATCGATGAATTAGCGCGCGCCAAAAAGGTTAAGATCAGAATTAAATAGATGACCGCCGAACTTTTCGAGGCCAAATTAAGATTCCAACGCCGCTTCACCGATCTGTCACTTCCCTTCTTGTTATTCTGTTAATTTTATTTGACGATTGTTTTTCAACCTCGATCACGAGACGATCCATTGGCCCTTTTCGTTCATACCGCCAGGTCCTGTCGTCTTCTGGTTATTGCCTGGTTCTGTTCCGTTCGTTCCTGTGTGTTTTAATAAACGGAGAGATTTTGTAACCTTCTTAAATTCTATTCTCTCACCGCATAAACACACCACTATTCTAAACAGCCATTAGCATGATACTGCTTTTTTCATTATGTGTATGTAGTTGCTTTTTACTATTTGTGATACTTTTCATAAATGGTTTCAACAATGCCTATGCCTCTTAATCATATAGCTCGTTATGACTAGTTGTATAGTGGAAGAATTTAATCTTTTCGTTTACAACATTGCTCCGAAAGTACGATAGAGACGCCTATAGTACATGATTACCATTAATAACGATTTGAAACACCGGTCTAACCGGAATGTAAGGAGGTTTAATCATGGGCAAACCACATGTTGTGGTTCTTGGCTCAAACTTTGCCGGATTAGGTGCCGCGCAAAAGATTCGTGAATTTGCCAAGGACACCGTGGACATCACAGTAATCGACCGCAAACCGTATTTACTGTTTGTCCCCAATATCCCCTATGAAGTTTTTGAAAACCGCAATCCCATGCTTTCCCTACACATGCCCGTTGTCGATGCATTACATGAAGATAACATACGCTTCATTCAAGGTGAAGTCAAAGCCTTGGATCCGGATGCGCAAATCGTGGAATATGTGCCAACGGAGCGCGTAGGTGCAGCCGTTGAAAAAATACATTACGATTATGTTGTCGTAGCTATCGGAGCCCGTTTAGCGTACGATAAGATTGAAGGTTTTGCTGAATATGGACATACTGTCAGTGATACCTTCTACGGGGAAAAGCTACGCCTGTTCTTGCAGAATGAATACAAAGGAGGCCCGGTCGCCGTAGGATCGGCCCGATTCCATCAGGGAACGATGACCAAAGACCTTGTTCCCACGGCCGAAGCCGCCTGTGAAGGACCGCCTGTAGAAGTCATGTTATCCTTTGGGCACTGGTTGCAAAGCCGTGGTCTCGGCGGCCCGGAAAAGATTACGGTATTTACTCCGGCTGAAATTATTGCGGAAGACGCCGGTGTCGGCATTGTGAACGCTCTCTTAGGCATTGCCAGCTCCATGGGCTATCACTACATGAACAATACCAAAGACATCAAACGCATTACTAAAGATGGTATTGAATTCGAAAATGGGCAATCCCTCGAAGCCGAACTCAAGATTATCTTCCCTGACTGGCAAGCTCATGACTTCATGCGCGGATTACCCATTTCGGATGATCAAGGATTCGTGTTAACCGACATGACCACGAGAAACCCGAAGTACCGCAACGTTTTTGCCTGTGGTGATGCCGCGGCTGTAACAGTGCCGAAGTTAGGAATTCTTGCCCACATGGGTGCAGAAACCGTTGGGAAGCAAATTGCCATGGATATGGGTCGCATGTCCCCCGAAAAGGCCAATGTCCCGATGCACTTTATTGTGAACTGCATTGGTGATATGGGTGGTAACCAGGCTTTTGCTATCAACTCTGACACCTGGTATGGTGGCACCAAGTCTAGCTTAAAGATGGGACATATCCCGTTCTTAATGAAGATGCAGTACAAAGAGATGTTCTTCCGCACCAAAGGCAAAGTGCCTGACTGGGGTATTCCAGCGGCAGACTTCTTGATTCAAAAACTCAGCTAATCAGTAAAATTTGGAAATAAGGAGCGCTTGCGATGGCCGTAAATAAAGTGGCGAACGAAAATGAGACTCCCAAGCCCATTGAACTGACGCCAGAACAATGGCAGGGTTTAGCACGCCTCGGCGAGCTCATCCAAGCCGTCGACCAAGGCCTGAAAACGGGCCTTGGTTCCGCTCTTACCGAAAATGTCTTGACGCTGAGTCAGACTCTTCCATCCGACTTGCCTCAATCTCTAAAGGCCGCGGCGGAGACGTTAACCACACTTCACCGCTCCGGCCTGCTCCAGCAACTAGAGATGTTATTGCAACTCGCCAGCCAAGTTCCAGAATTTTGGCAGGAAGTTGTTCCCGAAAAACTCTTGAATGTTGCGGAG